>PKXH01000019.1 GCA_003133405.1 Acidimicrobiaceae bacterium
ACCTCGTAGTCCATCGAGAGTCCGAACAGCATCGCGAAGATGAAGATCGGCACCCAGCCCTCGATCTGACTGACGTGGTACGTGCGCAATATCGAAGAGCCGATCCCGAAGCGAAAGACCGCGACCAGCAGACCGTAGGCCGCGCCGACCGAGAGTAGATCGAGCAGCACGGCGATCAGCGGCAACAAGAGGGAGCGGAACGCGCGCACCAGCACCCAGTAGGCGAGGACCAGCGCGACGAACACGATCCAAGGGAACGCGCCGTAGACCGTAGAGAGAAAGTCGACCCCCTGGGCGGGCGCTCCTCCCACGTAGACCTTGGTACCCGAGGGCATGTGGGCGGCGGGGATGACCTCGTCGCGAAGTTCGTGCACGAAGCGCTGAGAAGCCTCGTCACCGAAGTCGTGGCGGCCAATGACGAAGATCTGGTCGTAGCGTCCCGAGGCGTCGACGTAGGGGTATTTGTAACCGATCGCGACGACGCGAACCTCGGAGTTTCGCAGGATTAGATTGGCGAGTCGAAGACGGGTCGCGGCCATTTTGGAGGTGCTGGCAAGGTGAGGCGCGCCGGTGTCGATCACGATTTCGAGTGGCGTGATGACGCCTGGACCGGCTTTTTCTCGAACGAGGGTGAGCGCGCGCGCGGCGGGGAGATGTTGCGGGATCGCCGTCACCGAGCCGGGCGTCACCTGGAGCCAGAGGGCGGAGAAGCCAAACCCCGCGAGGACGATGAGCGAGGCGAGCAGCACCGTGACCGGGCGGTGGATGACGCCCCGGGAAATTCGGGCCCACGTTCCGGCGAAGACGTCGCGGCGAAAGATAAGGCCCCGCCCGCCGACGGGCAACGAACCGGCGCGTCCGAGGAGCGAAAGTAGAGCGGGCTGGAGGGTGAGCGTGGCGGCCAAGGCGATCACCGGTACAACGAGGCCGGCCGCGCCGAGCGAGCGTACAAAAGGCACGGGCACGATCAACAAGGTGGCGAGACCGATCGCGATGGCCCCGCTACTCAGTACGATCGTGCGTCCTGCGGTGGACATGGTCGTGACGATCGCGTCATCCGCGCTGACGTTTTCGTCACTTAGCTCACCTCGAAAGCGGTGAACGATAAGCAGCGAGTAGTCAATGGCGAGACCGAGTCCAATCAGTTCCACGACGTTGGGGATGTAGAGCACCATGAGAAATCGTTGAGCCAACAGATACACGACGGCGAGGGAGCCCGCGGCGATGGCCGCCGCCACCAAGAACGGGATCACCACGGCCCAACAGACCCCCAGCACGATGAGGAGCAGCACCAGCGCGAGCACCAGCGCGAGGACCTCGCCTCGGTGAAGGTCGCCGGTGAGCACGGGAGTGATGTCGTGCTGGAGTGCGGGCGGCCCGGTGACGAGGGCGCCGCGAAGACCCGCGGAGGTCAAGGCGCTGCGAAGGGTCGCCGTGGCTTTCGAGGCGCGATTGAGGTTGAGTGAGGTGTCGACGTTCGCGTAGAGCAGACCCCCGACGGCCTGCTCTTGGGTAATTTTGGCGGTCGGTACTGACGACGCGGCGCGGGCGAGCTTCTTTTCGAGGGCAGTGACTTCGCGCGGTGACGAGTGGGCGACCGGCACAACGACGGTGAAGGTGCCTTCGACGTTCTCGCCGAAGTTGTGCAGCAGGATGAGATTCGCCTGCGCCGAACTCGTTCCCGGGACCGTCAGCGAGGTCGTGAGCAGGTCGGGCAGCTTCGCTGACGCGACGGCTCCGAGGACGAGGATAACGACCCAGCCCGCGACGACCGCGACGCGCCATCGAATGATGGCGCGGGTCCAACGATCGAGCACCTTTGAAGGGTAACGCCTGCCACGAGGGTGCTCTAATTGGCCGGCGGCCTCTAGCTCTCAATGCCGACTAAATGACCGGTCCATTCGCGGCGCAGCAGTCAAAGTGGCGAACTCGCTCGTCGGTCCCTCCGAAAAGACAACAAGGACGTGAATCGATGAGAATATTGAAGGCACTACGGTAGCGTCGATGATGTTGTGATCACGACTCTGAACGCCCTCTTGCTCGCCGGTGCCGGAGTCTTCGCGGGTGTCATGGGCTCGGCTGGAGGGATCACCTCGCTGATCTCGTATCCCGCGCTCCTGGCCGTCGGCATTCCTCCGTTACCCGCGAACGTCACGAACGCGGTGGCGCTCGCCGCCGCCCTTCCCGGCTCCGCTCTGGGTTCACGCCTCGAACTCAAGGGTCAAGGACCGTGGCTCCGTCGCTGGGCGTTGACTGCGGTGTTGGGCGGCGTCGTGGGCGTGGCCCTCCTGCTCGTGACACCAGATCGAGTCTTCAATCGAATAGTGCCATTTTTGTTGGCGTCGGCCGCACTGGTTCTCCTCGCGCAGCCAAGGATCTCGCGATGGCACGAGGGTCGTCTCCATCGCGGCAATCAGTACATGCTCCCCGTTGGCCTGTTCGTGGTGTGTATTTATGGCGGCTACTTTGGCGCGGGCTCGGGGATCATGGTCCTCGCGCTACTGCTCCTCACGGTCGACCAGGAGTTTGCGCGGGCCAACGCACTGAAGAACATGATCCTCGGTGTGGAGACCGTGGCGGTGGCGGCGGGATTCCTGCTCTTTGGCCCAGTTCATGTTGAAGCGGCGCTGTTAGTCGGCGTTGGACTCTTGGTCGGCAGTTTCTTTGGACCCTCGGTGGCGAGGCGCGCATCGGGCAACGTGATGCGCGTTTTCGCGGCGTCGTTGGGACTGGGACTGGCCGCATGGCTGTGGGTCGCCCATGGGTAGAAGTCGCCGCGGGAATCGGTGAGCGTTTTACGTGCCGTACTTGTATTCCCTTAGAGTGGGGTCGAACAGCGAAAGAGCCTGCGGAGTGTGGTGCGGTTCTAGGAGAAGCGAAAAGTGATGCGTTACGCCGACATGGACGTGGCCAACAGCCCGTTGGATCTGATTGGCCATACGCCGATGGTCCGCTTGGCCCGGATCGGCCGCGACCTGAAGTGCGACCTCCTCGCCAAATTAGAGACGACGAATCCCGGCGGCAGCTCCAAGGACCGGCCCGCTCTCACGATGGTGGAGGCGGCCGAGCGTGACGGCCTCTTGGGTCCCGGTTCGACGATCATCGAACCGACCAGCGGCAACACTGGCGTGGGACTCGCGATCGTGGCCGCCCAGCGGGGATATAAGTGCATCTTCGTGATGAGCGACAAGATGGCGCCCGAGAAGATCGACGTCCTTCGCGCCTACGGCGCCGAAGTGGTGGTCTGTCCGACGGCGGTCGCCCCCGAGCACCCCGATTCGTACTACTCCACGGCCGAACGCCTGACCAAAGAGACGCCCAACTCCTTTCGACCCGACCAGTACTCCAATCCCAACAATCCTCGCGCGCACTACGAAGCGACAGGTCCCGAGATCTGGGAACAGACCAAGGGCCACGTCACGCACTTCGTCGCCGGCGCGGGCACCGGCGGGACGATCAGCGGTGTGGGGAAGTTCCTCAAGGAACGAAATCCCAATATCAAGGTCATCGCGGCCGACCCGCAGGGTTCGGTGTTCTCGGGTGGCGCCGGACGGCCGTACTTGACCGAAGGGGTCGGCGAGGACTTCTGGCCCGAGAACTACGACGTGTCCCTGGTCGACGAAGTCATCGCCGTGAGTGACGCCGATGCCTTCGCGATGGCCCGAGAGGTAACCCGGCGAGAGGGCATCTTGATCGGCGGCTCGGGCGGTACGGCCGTGGCGGCGGCCCTTCGGGTGGCGAGCCCGTTGCCCGAAGACGCGGTCGTCGTGGTCCTCATTCCCGATTCGGGTCGGGGCTACCTCTCCAAGGTATTCAACGACACCTGGATGACCGACTTTGGTTTCCTCCGTCCCCATAAGGAGAACGACGCGGGTGACGTGCTCGCGGCGAAGATCTCACGTCAGGCCGACACGCTGGCCGACTTGGTCCTCGTGACCGAGGACGTGCTCGTGCGCGACGCCATCTCCTTGATGCGAGCGAAGGACGTCTCACAGTTGCTGGTGACCGTGACGGCCGAGTTGCCCCTGGCGGCCAAGGAGGTCTCGGGGTCCCTGAGTGAGCTGGGGCTCTTAGAAGCCACGACGCGTGACGCCTCGGTGTTGGACCTTCGAGTGAAGGAGGTGGCCGACCCGTCACTGCCCATGGTGGGCGTGGGGGTGAGCGTCACCGAGTTGACCCGCCGGTTGAGCACGTCGGCCGGGGTGTTGGTGCTCGACGGGGGACATCCGGTCGGGGTGCTGACCAGGAGTGACCTCCTGGGATTCCTAGAACAAAGGAGTGAGCGGTGAACGGATTCAATACTCGGGCGATTCACGTGGGATCCGAGCCCGATCCCGTCACCGGGGCCGTCAACCCGCCGGTCTACCTGACGTCGACCTACGCCCAAGATGGCGTGGGCGTGCCGCGTTTCTCGGACTACTCGAGGGTGGATAACCCGACGAGGGCGGCCCTCGAGACCTGCCTGGCCGACCTCGAAGGGGCCCCACACGGCGTGGCCTTCGCCTCGGGCCTGGCCGGTGAGGACGCGCTCCTTCGCACGCTCGCGCCGGGCGATCACGTCATCTTGGGCAACGACGCCTATGGCGGGACGTACCGGCTCTTGACGCGCATCTTTGGCGAGTGGGGGGTGGGCGTCGCCTGCGTCGACCTCAGTGATTCAAAGGCCGTGCACGCGGCTTTCACGAAGACAACCAAGATGCTCTGGGCCGAGACGCCGAGCAATCCTCTCTTGAACGTGGTCTCGATTACGACGCTGAGCGACCTGGCGCACGAACGCGGCGCGCTGATGGTGGTCGACAACACGTTCGCGACGCCGTACTTGCAGCGTCCGCTCACCTTCGGCGCCGACGTGGTGGTGCACTCCACGACGAAGTACGTCGGTGGCCACTCCGACGTACTGGGCGGATTTGTCGCGACGAGCAACGACGAACTGGCGGCCACGCTCAAGTTCCACCAGTACGCCATTGGTGCGGTGCCGGGACCCTTCGACTGCTATCTGTTGCTCCGCGGGCTCAAAACGCTCGGCGTTCGAATGGATCGCCACTGTGCGAACGCGCGCGCCGTCGCGGCCTTTTTGGTCGACCACCCGTCGGTGGAGAAGGTCTACTACCCCGGACTGGCGGATCATCCGGGCTACGAGGTGGCCACAGCGCAGATGAGCGACTTTGGCGGCATGGTCAGTTTTACCGCGAAGGGCGGCGTCGACGTGGCCAGGAAGGTCTGTGAATCGACCTCGCTGTTCACGCTGGCGGAGTCATTGGGCGGCGTGGAGAGCCTTATCGAGATGCCTTCGGCGATGACGCACGCGTCGACCGCTGGATCGACGCTTGAGCCACCGGTCAATCTCATTCGCCTGAGCGTGGGGATTGAGGACATCGACGATCTGCTCGCCGATTTGGCGCACGCTCTGTCGCTGTAGTGCGCGACCTCGTTACTCTTCGAGCTCGTTCGCCTCAAGGTCCACCCGTAGTTTGACCTGATCGACCCCGAGCGCCCTTAACAGAGTCGACGCGGGATCGGGATCGTGGTTCTCGAGCAGTTCGCGCAGCACTCGCTGGGGCGAGATCTGCTTTCCGCGGCGCATCGGCCGGCCGGCGTCCTTTAGCGAAGTCTTGGCCGCGGGGGTCATCTTGATTCGACTGCCCAACACGAGCCGAGCGGACGGACGACGCGGAATCGCCTTCTCCTTGATCGGCGGGGTCACCGGGATGTGCTCGAGGCCGATGGCGTGAAGGGCGTCGTCGTCAAGGGAGATGAGCGTGTCGCGGGCGCTCTGTAGTGAGACACCCAACAACTCTTCGATCGCCGGGTCTCGCAGGAGACCGAGGAGCAGGTGCTCGGTGCCGATGCGCCGATCACCAAGTCGCCGGGCCTCTTCGCGCGCCGCCATGTACGTGCTCCAGGGGTGGTACGCGAGCGCGGTCTCGTCACTCATTGACCAAGGTCCTTTCCGTATTTGAGGTGGACTGATTGACGGGTGACGCCCAACGCGTCGCCGATCTGCTGCCACGACCACCCTTGGTGACGGGCGGCTACGACGTGCATGTTTTCCACGCGCTCGCCCAGACGATGCAAGGCGACCGACGCACGAAGCCCGGTGCCGGGTTCGCTGGACGATGCGTCGCGGGTAATCTCGGATTTCCTCATGCTGTCAGTTTAACTTGACACCCGGCCAGTGTCAAGTAAAATTGACAGCAGGCACTCGAACGCGGCATCGCCCGCCGAGAACGACGGGGCACCCCTTTGTAGGCTGACGCGGTGTCGAGTGACGTCAACCCATCCACCGTGCCCCAACGAATCGTCGTGCAGGGACCTTCCGGGAGCGGCAAGTCCACGTTGGCCACGGCGTTGGCGCGCGCGCTCGGCGTCCCCTATCTCGAACTCGACTCGTTGTACCACCTCCAAGGTTGGACGGCGCTTGACGACGACACGTTTCGCGAAGAGGTCGCTCGCTTTGCGTCCCAATCACGATGGGTCAGTGACGGCAACTACCGAGTGGTGCGCGACCTCCTATGGTGCCGCGCGGACTTGATCGTCATCATCGACCTGCCCCGTCGTCAGGTAATCGCGCGCCTTCTGCGACGGACCATTCGGCGCGCGCTTCGGCGCGAAGAGCTCTGGAACGGGAATCGTGAGTCGCTTCGCAATCTGATCTCGCGCGACCCCGAGCGCAACATCGTCCTGTGGTCGTGGAACACTCACGCGAGATACCGCGATAGCGTGCCCGACGAGGCTCGCGCCGACGCGCCGCGCGCCGAAGTCAGGGTTCTGCGAGGCGCGAGGGCGGTCGATGCGTTTTTTCGAGACCTGTGCGCCTAGCACGTCGGTAACGTAACTGGGACGGTTTCGCCATAGGGCGAGCGATCACTATTGAGGAGTGAATGGCGTGTCAAAAGTGAGTGCCGGATCCCTGTCGATGTCGCTCGACGGCTACGTGGCTGGGCCAGATCAAGACGAGCTCCATCCACTCGGCGTGGGCGGCACCCGCCTCCATGAGTGGATCTTCGCCACGAGGTCAGGCCGCCAGATGATTGGTCAGAGCGGGGGCAGTGAGGGGGTTGATAATGGCTTCTTCAGCCTGGGTTCAGCGGGAGTCGGCGCGAGCATCATGGGCCGCAACATGTTCGGTCCGATGCGCGGTCCGTGGGAGGGTTCTGACTGGCGGGGTTGGTGGGGAGACGACCCTCCGTTCCACCATCCCGTCTTTGTCCTCACGCACTACACACGCGCGGACCTGATAATGGGCGACACCACCTTTCAGTTCGTCACCGGCGGCGTCGAGTTCGCTCTGTCGCGGGCGTTCGACGTCGCGAAAGATCGAGACGTTCACGTCAGCGGCGCCGCCACCGTTCGCGAGTTCTTAGCAGCGCAGCTGGTCGACGAGTTGCGGTTGTCCGTCGTGCCACTTGGTCTCGGTGCGGGAGAGCGACTCCTCGAGACGGTGGGACAGTGGCCATCGGGCTACGAGTGTCGAGCCGTCGTGCCCGGCGAAGGCGCCACGCACTATGAGTTGTTTCGCGTCGGGTCGTCACATCACTAAGGTTTTCCTAGGGCGAAGCGTTCAGGTCAAGGGTGTGAACGAGATCGAATCGCGTTCGCGGCGTAGCCTTTTCGCATGTTGTCCACCGCAAAGGTGTTTCGCGCCGATGAATCGAATCTGTCAGACCTAGCCGCTCTTCGCTTCCAGTGGCGAACCGAGGAGCTTGGTGAGCGGGGACTGAGCCTTGAGGTGTTTGACGCGAGATTTCGTGAGTGGTGCGCCGCCCACCGCGAATCCCACATGGCGTTCCTGGCCACCATTGGCGAGGTGGGAGTCGGGTGCGCATGGCTCGTGATCGTCGATCGGGTACCCGGTCCCGCCAAGTTTGTTCGTCGCGGGGGGATGATCCAAAGTGTCTACGTGTCGCCCGCGCATCGAAACCGTCGCGTCGGGTCCGACCTCGTGGGAGTGCTGACGGGCGAAGCCCGTGCGACGGGCTTGGACTACCTGATGGTTCATCCCTCGGAGAGGTCCTTCCCCTTCTATCGCCGTTTGGGGTTCGAGGCCGCGGAGAAGGCCCTCGAACTTCGATTCGCGTTGACGTAGCGGCCTGGAACGCGTTTCGTCTCGGCGGACTTCGCTACTCGCTCTTGTCTTCAATTTCCCACGCGTGATCGAGCACGTGCCAGGCGCATCGCCGTATCGCGTAGGCGACCGGCCACTTGGCGTTGGGTCCCGCGGCCTTGAGCGTGGTGACCACGACGTCGCGCTGTTCGTCCCACGGGGTACGGGGGGCGACGCGAAAGCCCATTCGAGAGCAGTAGGCGCGCTCCGCCTCGCGAACGTGATCGACAATGGCGTCTCGATCGCGGCCACCGCCGCGGGGTCCCTTTCGCAGGCTGGACGGCGCGTTCGCGACCACGGCGTCGAAGTAATTCCAACAGTCCTTTAGTACCGCGATCTGTCGATTCAACTCACGTGGCACGAGGGTCGGCTCGTCCCACGGCCCTCTGGCGTCGGGCGCGCCAAAATCTGTCGTGGAGTTTCCCTTGACGGTGCCGATGACCTCGAGGGGCCCTGGCGAAAAAGTGCTCGTCACGATTTCGGCGTAGCGCTCGCGGTAGCGCTCGAGGGCCTCGAGGGCTCCGTCGGGGGTCTTGGCGTGGCGACACCACCCGGGCCAGTCCAGTGAGACGGCGAAGGCTAAGTTCTTGCCCTTTTCCAAATACACGCGTGACGACGCCACGAAACACCCCTTCATCTCAAACGTAGTCCCTGGTGTCGATGGTCCTCAATTCCGCTGTTGGTCGGTCCGGGCGTCAAAACTGGTCGAACAGCTAGCGCGTTACTTCAGTCCTCGGGTTAGAGATCTTCGGCCAATTTCGCGGCGTTGTCGAGGGCTCGTTGACCAATACTGAGATAATTCGGACGGTCGTGCAGGCCGAGCGAGACCATCATCACTCCAAGAAAGACGGCCCAGCCGATCGTTCGTTGCAGCATCGCCTCGTCATCGAGACCGTACGTGCGGAAGTATTCCGGCAACGCGTCGTAGGGCAATGACATGAGTCCACCGGCCAGATCAGTCGCCGGATCGCCCGCGCAGAGGTCGCCAAAGTCGACCACGCCGATCAGTTCGCCGTCGCGGTAGAGAGTATTGCCGGGGTGGAAATCTCCGTGGAGCCACTGGGCAGGCCGATCCCCGATCGGCACGTCGCGACAGGTCAACCAGAGCGAGAAGACCTTCTCGTGGTTGAGTTCGTGGCGCATTTCGTCGAGGCGCTCTTCGAACGCGGTTGAGCGCGCAACGAGCGTGACGCTCCGGTAAGGATTACGGGGCGCGTCCGGCGGGGCGTTGACGTGTACTTGTCGAAGGAAGGTCGCCGACGTATGCGCCGATCGGCCCAGCACGTCGAGGCTGACCTCATCGCCGGGTACGCCCTCAATCCACGTTGAGATAGACCACGGCCAAGGAAAGTCGTCGCTCGGGGCTCCCGCCAGCAACGGAAGTGGGGTCTGGAGGGAAACGTGTCCAGCTACCTCGCTCAGCCAGCGAAGCTCGTTCATTAGCGGCGTCACCGCCGCTTCGCGCCGTGGAACTCGGACCACGAGATCTGGGCCCAGTCGCCACAGCGAGTTATCGAAGCCCTCGGCAACTTCGTAACAGTCGAGGCCGTCGAAGTTGGGATACTGCGAGTGAAGGAGCGCGGCGACGAGGTCCGCGTCAACTTTCACCTCCGCCGCGGGCCAACGCATGCAACGAGATTACAAAGTCCCTGCGACGAGTGAGCGGCGGGGAGTGCTTGGGGGACCCTTGGACAGGTGTGATTCAGTGTCGCTCAGAGGTTCGTGCGTCGCGCCCACGTTGACGGCACTTAGTGGGCATCTAGCGTGGCACCATGACCGAACTGATCCACACGCTCAACGCCACGTGGTCACCGTTTGTTCTGGTCGCGGGGCTCTTGCTCATTGGACACGTGGCGGCCGGCGAGGGCCTCTTTCGCCTGGTTGGATCGTGGTGCGCGCGGGTCTCGGGAGGGGGCGTCGCGCTCTTCTTGATGACGATGGTGGCCGTGGCGCTCGTGACCGCGGTACTCAATCTGGACACGTCGGTCGTCTTCATGACGCCCGTGGCGCTGCACGCGGCCCGGGCCAAGGGGACCGACGAGACGGCGTTTCTCTACGGCACGATCTTCATGTCGAATTCGGCTTCACTGCTGCTGCTCGGCTCGAATTTGACCAATCTTCTCGTCTTCTCGGGTCGTGGCGAACTGGGTTCGGTCTTCGCCGGACGGATGGTTCTTCCCTGGATCGCCTCGGTGGGCGTGACGATCGTCGTCGTGCTGGCCTGGCGATGGGGCGCGTTGCGTCGCGGTGCGCACCCCATCGCGACGACTCCCGTGTCGTTTACCTTTGGCCCCGGACTCTTCGCCGCGGTCTTCGCCGTCGTCGCCATGCTGGCCGTGTCGGCGCCGGCTCTTTGGGTCTTCGTGGCGGGCGTCGTGGCATTGGCGTACGAGGGTGTTGCGAAGAAACGGGTGTCGCTGCGCGGGGCGCTTTCGGTCATCAGTCCAGTGACACTGTCACTGTTGTTCGTGGTGGCGGCGGCGGTGGGGTGGTTCGCACGTTCATCGACCTTGACGGCGCATCTCTTGCGTCACGCCAACGTGGTCACGACCATGGCCGTATCGGGATTCACCTCGCTCGTCATCAACAACCTGCCCGCCGCCTCGCTGTTCGCCGCGCACGATATCGCCCACCCCTTCGCGCTGCTCTTGGGTCTCGACCTTGGACCAAACTGCGTGGTGACGGGCGCGCTGTCGTCGCTGCTGTGGTGGCGCATTGCCCGCAGCCATCAGATGAAGCCCTCGCTCGTGACCTTCAGTGTCGTGGGTACGCTCGTCGCGGTACTCGCCATGGCCGCCGCCGCGCCGCTGCTGTAACTGTTTTATCGGAGCCGATAGTTTCTACGTTGCGAATACTGGTCGACGATGCGTGATGGAGCGTGTGCCCCTTCGGCGTTGAGCGGTGTCGTGTTAGCGCATCTCGGACGTGTGTACCGTCCAGACGCTGGCGTTGCCGACCGAGTCCCACGTCAGTCGTTCGAGCGGTGCTCGAGAACAGAACGCCCGAATGGCTCGGATCATGCCGCCGTGAGTCACGACGAGAAGTGGGTGATCGGATCCTTTGGCGCGGGCCCTCTCCACGAAGAGTTCCGCACGACGAACGACGTCACGAAAGGACTCGCCACCCACTGGTCGGGCGTCGGGGTTTATGACCACGCCGTTGGCGATGCCGGTCAAGTCACTCGTTAAGTCGGCCCAGGGACCGCCTTCGAGGGTACCGAAGCATCGTTCGCGGAGAAGCGGATCTGTTGATGAAGTAAGTGTCAACGCGTCGGCGATGATCGCGGCGGTCTCTTGGGCTCGCGCGAGATCGCTCGACACGACGTGGTGGAACTCGTGCGAACGTAGTTCCTCGGCGAGGAGTTGGGCCTGCGCGCGTCCCGACTTGGTGAGTCGGGCTTGGTCGTCTTGGCCCTGGACGAGGCGTGACACGTTCCACTCGCTTTCACCGTGGCGTACCAGCGTGAGCGAGAGCGCTTGACGAGGGGCTGAGGTCACGGAGACCAGGTTACCGACCTCAAGTTCTTCCAGATGTGGGGGTGACGCCAAGATAATTCACCGCCGCACCACCGAGTACGTCGACTTGTTGATTGATCCGATATCCGTCGCGCCAACAACACCTGAAGTGTCGGACGGCGCATGTCAATGAAGAGAACGAGGGGCCAACGACGTGCGTGACTTGATTCTCAGGGTTTTCCAAGAGTGTCGCCGCTCCGTCATCACGGCGATGACAGGAATTGCACGGTAGCGCGCCGACGCACAGCCGCGTGCGCGGGGAAAAGTTCAGGTCGTCATCGGTACAATTGATTGATGCCGCTTTCGTTACCGTCGAGAACTCGTAAGCCTCGCACCGTAGGTTTGACGATGGTCATCGACACGGGCGTGCCGTACAGTTTCTTCTCCGACGTGATTGAAAGTCACGCTGATCACATTGACTTCGTGAAGTTTGGCTGGGGAACGTCAGTAGTGACGGCGAACTTTCATAAGAAGCTCGACGTCGTCAAGGCCGCTAACGTCGACTTCTATCTCGGCGGGACGCTCTTTGAGAAGTACGTCCTCCAAGATCGATTTGAGGAATTCCGTTCGCTTTGCCAGGCGTACGGTTGTACCTACGTCGAAGTGTCTAACGGGACTATCGATATGACGAATGACGACAAGGCTGACTACGTCAAGCAGCTCTCGGAGGACTTTCGCGTCATCTCCGAGGTCGGATCGAAAAATCAAGTGAAGTCCGACACGATGGCGCCCAACAAATGGATAAACCACATCCAATCTGATATCGACGCCGGTGCCGTTCTCGTAACGCTCGAGACGAGAGAAAGTGGCCGTGGCGGCATCTGTCGGTCAAACGGAGAGCTTCGCTACGGACTCATCGAGGAGATTCTCTCTTCGAAGATAGATCACGAGCGACTGCTCTTCGAAGCGCCCACCACGGATTTGCAGAGTTATTTCGTTCGACGCCTCGGACCTGACGTTAACTTGGGCAATATTTCTGTAACCGAGATCATTCCACTCGAAACGATTCGTCTGGGCCTTCGCAGCGAGACGCTGCTAGATTTTGAGCCCGGTTTCCACGACGTCGACTGAGAGGACCGGTGAGAGAAAGCCGTGACGTCTTTCACCTTGCCGTCCCGGTGTACGACCTCGACGAGACGCTGGCCTTTTACGTGACCAAGTTGGGTTGTAAGTTGGCTCGGCGATATGACGATCGCGTCACGCTCAACTTTTTCGGCGACCAGCTGGTCTGCCATCTCTCCCCGGCACCCGCGGACGTCACGCCAATGAGCGAGTTAACGATGTACCCGCGCCACTTTGGCGTCACGTTTCGTGAACAGAAGGACTTCGACGTTCTTTATCAGATGTGCCAACAACGCGACGTGCCATTCTTTAGCGACGTGAGTCTCCGTTTTGAGGGCGCGGTGGAAGTCCATCGAACCTTTGTGGTGTGCGATCCGTCATCGAACCTCATCGAGTTCAAGCACTACGTTGATTATCGAATGATGTACTAATGGGTTCGTCAATGGAATCTTCTTCCTCTATCGTCGTCCTTGGTCCGCTCGAGGCACTGATCCGCGATCGGGCGTCGGTGCGTGCCTCAGCGCCCTATCTGTTCGAAGCGCGCGGTCCTCGAATGCTCTCGTTCGAGGGCTTACATTTAGAAGTGACCTCGCTGCGACGTCGACTGGCGTCATGGAACCTTGGGCCTGGCGACCGCGTTGGGCTCTTGATCGGTGACCCGTTCACGTTTGCTACGTGGTTCTTGGCGGGTCTCACGATTGGCATATGGGTGGCACCATTCGATCCGACCGTCAGTACCCGCAATCTGGCGAACGTCGATCTACGGGCGCGCGCTCTTGGCGCCGACGTTGTGCTGAGCGATCGCGACGGGCCCGATAACGCCTCGCTGAATTGGATCACCGTCACCGACGACGCGCCCCCGGCTCTGCACCCTCGTCACGCTCCATCGAGGTGGCCGGAAACGGGTGGTGTCGTCCTGTCGTCGTCCGGCACGTCGGGCACGCCCAAAGTCGTGGCGCTACCGTCCGCGCAGTTGCTCGCGACCGCCCATTTGATCGCTCAGCACAATCGACTCGAGGTCACTGATCGCGGATTCAATCCGTTGCCCCTCTGGCATGTCAACGCCGAGGTCGTGGGGCTCTTGGCGACGCTCGTCGCCGGAGCGTCATTGGTGCTCGACGAACGTTTCCATCGAACGGGATTCTGGAAGATTGTTGACGACTTTGACGTCACGTGGATCAACGCCGTGCCCGCGATCATCTCTCGACTCGTCGCCCTCCATGATGACGAAGCGCCTCCAAAGAGAGTTCGCTTCGTCCGCTCCGCTTCGGCGCCGCTGTCTCGGGCTCTCTTCGACGAATTTGAGGCGTTGACCGGGATCCCCATCATCCAGTCCTACGGTATGACCGAGGCCGCGAGTCAAATTTGTGCGAATCCATTGGGCGGAGTACGAAAGTCCGGCTCGGTGGGCGTGCCGGTGGGCGTCGAGGTGCGTATTTCACCCATGGACAGTGATGATGTCACCGAGGGGATGAGCTTCGTGGGTCACATTGAGATCAGGGGCCCGACGGTCATCACGGCGTACGAAAGTCCCGAGTACGACGATCGATTCGACGACGAGGGCTGGTTACGCTCCGGCGATTTGGGCTATTTCGACGAGGATCACTATCTGTACATCGTGGGAAGAAATGACGACCTGATCAACCGTGGTGGAGAGAAGATCTATCCGCTCGAAATCGAAAGTGTGCTCGCAGGGGTCGAGGGGGTGGCCGTCGTGGCCATCATCGGTGAGCCCGACGAGGTCTTTGGCCAAGTCCCGGTGGCGTACGTGCAGCCCCGCGACGTCGCGACGCTGAACTCAGCGAAGGAGTCATCGGAGTTGGTCCAGCGACTTCGCGTGAGCGCCAACGAAGCGTTCTCTAAGGCGTATCGACCAGCGACCGTAAAGTTGGTGGCGCAGCTGCCGGTTCACCCGACCGGCAAGATCGGTAAGGGTCAACTGCGCGACGGTGACGTGGTCGTCGCGTACGAAGAGCGACTGTAGTTCCACCACCACGTTGAAGGTTCATAGCGACGTTCGAGATCGAGGAGGGCAATGAGTACGGCCCCCGAGGCGGCACCGAGCGGCACGCGCCAGCGGTTGGAACACGTGGACGCCATGCGTCCCATCAAGCAGTCGGCCGTTATCTCGACGCACGCGCTCATTTACTTCTCGCCCCTGTCGACGAGTCTCTTAGCGGCGGGACTCTTAACGTTGACGCACTTTTCTCGCGACGCCTTCCTCTTCGTTTCGGCGTGCATGCTCGCCTACAGCTACCGCGATCTCGCGACGGTTCAACTGGCTCACTACTGGAAGCGGCGCCTCATGTCGGTCGCCCTGCCCTACCTGGTCTGGTCGGTTATCTATTTTCCGATCGCGTCCATGAAGGATTCGGCGACGTTCCCCTACTACCACTTGCCAATGTCGGCCATCTTCAGTGGTGCGGGCGCGCACAAGCTCCTCATCGTGCTGTGCACCGGTTACTACCACCTGTACTTCTTGCTCGTGCTCTTGGAGTTCTACGTGTTTTTTCCTTATATCTTCTATCTCATTCGCCGTTACCCCAAGTGTCACCTTCCGCTCATCGCCGGGTCGGCGGCCTGGCAGTTCGTCTACCCCTACGTCGTTACTCACGGCCTGCTGGGCTTTACGATCACGTCTCAGCTTGAGACGCGATTGGTCTTCTCGTACCCGCTCTACCTGCTCGGGGGCGTGGTAACGGCGCTCTACCTCGAGCAATTCCACGATTGGGTTCTACGTCACCGGCGCGCGCTCTTGAGTTGGACCGTTGTGTTTGCGGCCACGCCGATCGTGCTCGACTACCTCAATAGCCACGGTCACCATGTGCCCATGATCGTTGTGCCCGGTCTCGACCCCTTCGCCGCCGCGGTGGTGCCCTACGACGTCGGCGCCATCATCGCCGTGTACTTACTCGGGGTCTATCTGGTCAGTCCCAAGCGCAGTGCGCGCACCAAAGCCATCACGAAGTCGGGTTCCGAGGCCGCGTACGGTATCTACCTGTCGCAGATCATCTGGATCGTGTTCTTGCACCGGTGGGCGTACGAGTGGGGCATCTTGCGCCATGTGCCCTGGCTCATCATGATGGTCTTCGCGGTGACGTTCGCCTACCTGGTGGGCTGGTTGTTCAGTGCGCTCGTCGCCCGTACGCCCTTCGCGCGCGCTGTCGTTGGCCGATCGCGAATGCCCTGGAACACCTTGATACCTCGCCGGGGTCAATTCGCGAAGGTCGCGCACGACGACTTTGGTGAAGGTCCGCTTAACCTCACTGACTTCTAGCGGAAGGCGATCAACAAGTCACGACATTTCCTAGTGACATGGTTTCGTTTGTCGTACCCAAAACTCGTGAATTCGGCGCGTGTACGATGGGACGTCGTAGGCCTAGGTGAGGGTAAGAGTGGCTAAGTCGAGCGGCGAGAGTGAGCGCCAGCGGATTCCTCAGCCACTGATCAAGCGGCGGATTGCCTCGGGCCGTGGCGCGATGGAACAGCCCAACGTCACCCACGACGGGGACGCGCGACTCACGCCGAGGTTCTGGGTTGCGGTCGTGCTGACCGGTGTCGCCACTGGTCTCTTCGGTGATTTTCTGATGTGGGTCTTGGCGGTCTTTGAACGAGTGGGCTTTAACTACCACTCGGGCAGTTTTCAAAACGCCGTGGCGGCGGTGTCGGGACTGCGGCGAATCAGTTCGCTCCTCATCGCCGGCGTGATCGGCGCGGTGTCGTGGTACCTCATTCGCCGATACCTGAAGAACGAAAAGTCCGAGATCGACGAGGCGGTGTGGAGCGGCAGTGGCGAGCTCTCGCCCCGGCGCAGTTTCTTGACTTCCGTGGTATCAGAAGTGGTGATCGGACTGGGCGCGTCCGTGGGGCGTGAGGCCGCGCCCAAACTGATGGGAGGCGCATCGGGCAGCGTCATCTCGCGATGGTTCAATCTCACTCCAGCCCAGAAGCGCCTGCTCGTGGCCTGCGGCGGCGGGGCCGGTCTCGCGGCGGTCTACAACGTACCCTTGGGCGGCGCCCTGTTCACCGCCGAGGTGCTCTACGGCTCGTTCGCGCTGCCGGTGGTATTTCCAGCACTGGCGACCTCATTGATCGCGACGATGGTGGCGTGGATCTACCTGCCCAGTGGCGCGACCTACACCGACATCCCGAACTATCGATTCAGCGCGTCGTTGATGGTGTGGTCGCTGCTCGCGGGCGTCATCATCGGGCTGCTCGCGGTCTTTTACGTTCGACTGATCGGCTGGGTGTCGCATCACCGGGCCAAGGGCGTGCACCTCTTGTGGGCGATGCCGTTGGCGTTCTTGGTAGTGGGCGTCCTTGGACTGTGGTACCCACAACTCTTCGGCAACGGCAAGGACATGGCCCACGAGGCGTTTCTCGGGGTGGGTGGCATCGGGCTGTTCTTCGCGCTCTTCGCTCTCAAACCATTGGTCACTGCGTTGACGATCGGCAGCGGTGCGTCGGGCGGCGTCTTCACGCCGTTTCTCAGCACCGGGGCCGTGCTCGGCGGGTTCCTCGGCGCGGCGTGGATCCACCTGTGGCCCGGGGCGCCCGTGGGGGCCTTCGCCATGGTGGGCGCCGCGGCCATGATCGGCGCAACGATGCAGGCCCCGCTCGTCGGTTTGGTGTTGGTGCTTGAACTGACCCACGGTGGACTGGCCATCATGATTCCCATGATGGCCGCCACGGTCATCGCCACCTTCATCGGACGACAGATCGACGGGTACTCCATCTACTCCGCGCGACTGCCCCAACGCGACGAATCTCTCGAGAGCTAGAGCCTGTGACCACCGCCAATGATGGCATCGCTCCTCCATGAAACAATAGAAGGATGTTTCATCGCGCCTCGACGGTTACGGAAGTTGAACGTTGAGGGACGCCCTTTTCGCCGTGCGTCGTGCGCGCGCAGAGGATTGGGCGGCGCTTCGCGCGATTCGCCTCGAAGCGCTGAGCGACACTCCCGAAGCCTTCGGTTCCAGCTACGAGACGGCCCACCAATATTCGAACGATCAATGGCGCACGATGGCGGCGCAGCGGTGCTACTGGCTAGCTGAACGCGACGGTGTCGTCGTGGGCATGATCTCGGGCGGGCTGAACGACGATCACCCGGGAACGCGATGGCTGTATGGGATGTACGTGACGCCTTCAGCGAGAGGCAGCGGCGTCGCCGAGCCGTTGGTCGGTGCCGTCGAAGAGTGGGCGCGAGAAGAAGGGGTGAATGAGATCTTCTTGGACGTCGGATCTTCGGTGGCCCGGGCACGGGCCTTCTACTCCAAGATGGGCTTCGCGCCGATTGGACAGAGCCACACGATGGCTCGCGAGCCCGCGCTGGCGCTCATCACGATGAAGCGGTCCCTTGTCGACGCCTGAGTTTGACGCGCGGCGAGTCGACGCGAGTGCGCTCCACGAGCTTCGTCGACGGGTCCTGCGCGGCAACGATCCGAACAAGACGGTCGTGGACCCCCGCGATGAAGACGACACGTCGTTGCACTTCGGAGGTTATCTCGATGGTCGGCTGGTCGTCAGCGCGTCGTTCTTTCCTTCGGCGGCGCCGACGCACGCGCACTTAGTCACCTACCAGTTGCGATATATGGCGACGGATTTTGACGTTCAAGGACAGGGCTATGGCGCACTCGTCCTGGCGGAAGCGGAAGACGCCCTTCGCGCCCGGGGCGTGGAGCAAGCGTGGGCGAACGCTCGCGACACGGCGCTGGGCTTCTATCGTTCGACCGGTTGGACCGTGCTCGAAGGTACCGAACACTTAAGTCCCGAAACGAAACTTCCCCATACCGTCATCGTGAAGCTGCTCTGATGGTGAGATGTGACCACCCGTCACCGGAGTCATTCACTAAGTTTGAATAATGCGCAAGCTCCTGATCCTCGTCGTCGTACTCCTCGTGATCGCGGGGGGTATTGCCGGCTACTCGCACTTTCACACGACGGTGACCACCACGACCAAGCCCGCGCCGGTCTATCCCACGGCGCCCCTCACCGGGCTCAGTGACCCCTCGGGCACGGCGATCCTTCGCCCGGCGCTCACGATCAAGGTGGAGAACACGCCCCAGGCCCTGCCCCAGTGGGGCATCGACCAAGCCGACGTCGTCTACGAAGAGATCGTCAATGGCGGCATCACCCGACTGGCCGCGATCTTCAACTCCCAGGCGCCGGCCAAGGTCGGCCCCGTTCGCTCGGTACGTCCGACCGACACCCAGGTGGTGTGGCCGCTGGGGGGCATCTTCGCCTTCTCCGGGGGCGCCCCCTACGCGATCAATAGCATCTCCACCGCACCGGTCAAGTTGATCGACGAGGATACGGCGGGCACGGCGATGTTCCGCGATCTCACTCGCCAGGCGCCCCACAATCTCTACGCCGTAGCGCCGAAGCTCTTCGCCTTCACGGGAACGCCGACGCCCCCGCCCGCCCTCTTCGCCTACCGCGCCAGCACCGCCAAGCCGACCGGGACCAAGGTCGTGAGTTTCGTCGTGCCCTTCCCGAGTTACTATCAGGTCACCTGGACCTGGGACGCCACGACCCAGTCGTGGGATCGCACGCTGTTCGGTCAACCTGACGTCACCGGCACGGGCGTGCGCGAGTCACCCAGGAACGTCGTGGTGATGTTCGTCAACTACGTCAACGGCATCGGGACCGAGAGCTCCTACGCCAATCTTCAAGGGTCGGGTAACGCGACGATCTTCAGTGCGGGACGAGAGGTGCAGGGAACGTGGACGAGGGGTGCCTCGATGGGCGACGTCATCCAGTACACCAGCGCCTCGGGTAAGACGATCACGCTCACGCCCGGCCAGACCTGGGTGGAACTCTTAAATACTGGTGTGGCGCTCAGCGTGACGAAGTAGCCAGGCGCTCGAGGCGCTCGAGCGAGGCCACCATCGCCCGACGGTTCCGTTCGGGAAAGCCCAACCAGATGATGAGAATGGCCCAGGGCTGGTCGTAGGTGAACGACTCGGTAACTCTCGTGCCGTCGGGAACCTCCTCTAAGTCATAGCGCCAGACGAAACGCGCGAAGTGTTGCCACGCGATGAATCGGTTTTCTTCAAAGTCGACCACGACGTTGCGAGTGAAGTAGGGAAGTCCCATCTTCATGTCCATCGCGAACTTCGCGCCCAGGTAGAGCCGTTCGGGGGCGTCCCTCACCCCACGCACCGAGTCCGAGCCGTCAAAACGGGCGTGTTCGCGGGGGTTGGCGAGGAAGTTGAAAACGACCGGCGCCGGCGCGCCAATAGTGCGCGTGGCACTGACGGATCGAGGTGAGTGCACCAACGAAGCCTAGGGTAAGGAGAGTTCACAGATGGGAGACCGGTGTCGTATCAAGAGCATCTCATTGAGGGTCTAGACGGGCGCACGCTCGAAGTGGCGGCCCTCGGCCACCCTTCGGGACAGACCATCCTCTTTCATCACGGCACGCCCGGTTCGACCTTGATGGTGCAGGACTTCGAACCGTTCCTAGAGTTCGGGAACTTCTTCTTCGTGACCACTTCGCGCGCGGGTTACGGCCGCTCGTCGCGTCTCGAAGGTCGTGACGTCGCGTCGGTTGTGAGTGACGCGACGACCGTGCTGGACTTCTTTCACCGCGACTCGTACGCCGTCATGGGCTGGTCGGGTGGGGGACCCCACGCGCTCGCCTGCGCNNCGCGCCGCGCTGTCTGGGCGCGGTGACGCTCGCCAGCGTCGTGCCGATCGACGTGGACTTCGATTGGACCGAGGGCATGGGGCCCGAGAATCTAGAGGAGTTCGCGTTGGCGAAGCAGGGCGGTCCCGCGTACGAAGAGTTCATCGCCACGGTGGGGGGCGTCATGGCCGAGGCGAACGAGGGGAACGTCATCGAACTCTTCGGCGGGCTCTTGCCCGAGATCGACAAGGAGGTCTTGGCGAACGACCGGGCTCGCCACGTTCTCGCCGCCGCCGTGCGCCACGGCTTTGCCAACGGGTGGCGGGGCTTCTTCGACGACAACGTGGCATTCTTTTCGCCGTGGGGATTCGACCCCGTGGCCATCGAGGTGCCCGTGGCAGTGTGGTACGGCGACGCGGACCTGATGGTGCCGCCCACCCACGGGGCGTGGCTCGCCAGCCACCTGGCGAGCGCGACCGCGCACCACCATCCCAAGGATGGACACCTCTCGCTCTACGCGTATCACGCCGAAGAGGTGGCGTCCAACCTGGCCGAACTCTTCGCGTAGCCGTTCGTATGGTTTCTAGACTCGACGGTGATGGCGCGAATCGGTAACCTCTACGGACCCGACGCCACGTTCTTGGGCGTGCCGAGCGCCGATCCCGACGATCTGTCGCAGTGGTCAACGGCCAAGGCCGCCATCGTGGGCGCGCCCTTTGACGGGGGAACCTCGCACCGGCCAGGCTGTCGCTTCGGACCCCAGGCGATGCGCACGACCGACTACCTGCCCCAGGACGGCAAGCGCCCGAGTCTCGCCCTGGGCGTCGATCCCCTCGTGGAGCTGGGCGTGGTCGATCTGGGCGACGTGGAGATGCCCTCGGGCGAGACCGAACGTTCCTTACGCGCCCTCGAAGATCGGGTCAGCCTGGTGGCCGGTGCCGGGGTCACGCCGATCATCCTCGGCGGCGACCACACGATTACCCTGGCCGACGTCACGGGCGTGGCGCGACACGTGGGCTGGGGACGGGTATCGGTGGTTCACTTCGACGCGCACGCCGACACCGGCGAGAGCCAGATGGGTTCGCTCTACGGGCACGGCACACCCATGCGTCGACTGATCGAGTCGGGTGCGTGTCGCGGGGACCGCTTCATCCAGATCGGACTTCGCGGCTACTGGCCCGGCCCCGAGACCCTGGCCTGGATGGCCGAGCAGGGCATGCGATCGTTCGAGATGAGCGAGATCGTGGCGCGCGGCCTCGACGCGGTGCTCGACGAATCGCTCGAGATCGCGCAGGAGGACTGCGACGCCGTGTTCTTGTCGGTCGATATCGACGTGGTGGACCCCGGATCGGCGCCCGGCACGGGCACGCCCGAGCCCGGCGGGCTCACGAGTCGCCAACTACTCGACGCCGTGCGCCGCGTGGCGATGAGCGTACGTCTCGCGGGCGTCGACGTCGTCGAGGTCGCGCCGCCCTACGACCACGCCGAGGTCACCGCGTACCTCGGCAATCGCGTCGTACTCGAAGCCCTCTCCGGGATGGCGTGGCGTCAACGCACCGCGGCCGGGGACCCGACGCGTACCCCGAGCGATCCGCTCTTAGACCGGCGCTAACCGCGTAGCGACTCGATGATCGCTCGCACCATTTCCTCGGTGGAGTTGGGATGCAAGAACGCCATGCGTCCGACGGTCTCGCCCTCCCACTTGGTGGGGGTGACGAAGGCCACCTGGCTCGCGAGCAGTTCGTGACTCCACTGCAGGTAGCGCTCGGGGCTCCAGCCCTTGCGACGAAAGAGGACGATGGAGAGGCTCGAGGGCCGAACCATCTCTAAGTAGTCGCACTCGTCGATCAACTCCTCGGTTCGTTGGGCTAAGTCGATGGCGCACTGCACCGCGGTCTCGTACGCCGCGGTGCCGTTGGAGACCAACGAGAACCAAAAGGGCAGCCCGCGCGCACGCCGCGAGAGGTGGATGGCAAAGTCCGACGGGTTCCAGTCGTAGTGCTCGTCGGTCCCCTCGTGCAGCACGTCTAAATAGCTGGCCTGCTGGGCCAGGACCTTGCGAGCGACCGTCGGGTTGCGATAGATCAACGCACAGCAGTCCAGTGGCGCGAAGAGCCACTTATGGGGGTCGACGATGAAACTGTCGGCGTGGCGGATGCCTTCGAACAGGTCGCGATGGGTGAACGAAAAGAGGGCCGCGGCCCCGTAGGCGCCGTCGACGTGAAACCAGAGGTCGTTCTCGCGCGCGAAGCCGCCGAGTCCTTCGAGGTCGTCGACGATGCCCGCGTTCGTGGTGCCGGCCGTGGCGACGACCCCGATCACGTTGTCGCGTTGGGGATCGGCCTCAAGGGCCGCTTCGAGCGCGGCGCGCGTGAAGCGGTGGTCGTCGGTGGCCACGACGAGGCTCTCGACGTCCAAGACGTGTAACGCCTTACCGACACTGGAATGCGCGTCCTCGGAAACGGCGAACCGTACTTCGCGGGGATTGAATTCTGGCCGCTTGACGCGTCCGACGTCGCGCGCCACCGTCAGCGCCGACAGGTTCCCGATGGAACCGCCCGAGACGAACGCGCCGCCCGAGCCACTCGGCATTCCGGCGACGTCGGCCAAGAACGTAAGGGCCTGGTTCTCGGCGATGACGACGCCGCTGGACTCGAGCCAACTGGTGCCGTTCAGTCCCGAACAGGCCACCACCATGTCAAAGAGCAACGAGTTCTTGGTCGGGGCGTTCGGGATAAACGCTAAGAAACCCGGCGAATCAATGGACACGACCGACGGCGCGAGGGTGGTGCGAAAGAAGTCGAGCACGGCTTCGGGACTGCGCCCCTCGGGTCGAATCAGGCCGGCCATCTTCTCGGGCGGGATCTCGATGAGGCCGCCGTAGTCCAACGGCACCGGATCCAACGAGAGTCGCTCGCGGCAGTAGTCAAAGACGACGTCACCGAACTCGGCGTCGAAGTCAAACATCTCGTGGCCCACGGCGACACCTTTCGATTTTGGTCCCTAGCCATGGTACGCACTTCGACGGCGGTCACCGACGCGTGAGAAAAGGGCTTTTGCGGCCCCGAAGTAACATCCCCTCATGGCAGACGCCCGAGTTGGCTACCTCGGACCGGAAGGTTCGTTTTCCCACGAGGCCGTCTTGACGCTCGACGCCGTGCAGCCCGTGGCGTACTCGTCGCTCGAAGACCTGCTCGCCGCCGTGGCGGACGCGTCGCTCGATCAGGGTCTCGTGCCCCTCGAGAACGCGCTGGAGGGAACCGTGTCGGCGACGATTGACGGGCTGGTCTTTAATCACGAGCTGGTCATTCTCCAAGAGATCGTCCTGCCGATCCATCTGCACCTGCTCGCCCGTCGTGGCGTGACGCTCAGCGAGATCACGAGCGTGCGTAGCTACGTGCACGCGCTCGCCCAGGTGCGAGGGTTCCTGCATTCGAAACAGCTGTCCAGCGAACAGACCACGTCGACTTCTCAGGCCGCGCGCGACGTCGCTGAGTCGAGTGAGCCCTGGGCGGCCGTGGGATCATCGCTCGCGGGCGAGATATTCGGACTCGACGTGGTGGCGGCGGACATCGAAGACCACCCCGACAACGCGACGCGCTTCGTGCTCATTGGTCGAGACGCCGTCGCGGCACCAACGGGTCACGACCGCACGACGATCGTCTGCTTTCAAGACGCCGACCGCCCCGGTTCGCTCTATGGCATCTTGGGTCGCTTCGCCGCGCGCGACATCAACTTGACCAAACTCGAGAGTCGGCCCACCAAGCGCGGACTGGGCGACTACTGCTTCGTCATCGAGTTCAAGGGCCACGTCGCCGACGACGTGGTGGCCGACTGCCTCGCCGATCTCCAAGCACATTTGGCCCGAGTGAAGTTCCTCGGTTCGTACCCGGTCACCGGTGAGGGCGCGAGCGATCGACGTGAAGAGGTCGCCGCGGCTCGCCAGTCGGCGGCCCAATGGATCGCCGCGATTCGAGCCCGCGTGCGCGCGAGGTAGCGGGCGACCTCGACACGGCGAGAAGGACCTGGGGACCGGCCCGTGGTGTGCGCGCAAAATTCAGTGGTGGCACTCAATGCTTATGATGGCGAACGGCGCGGAGAGTTTGGGCAACTCCCGCCACGTGACTGAGAGAGGAACGACCGTGACGTACGACTTTGAGGTGTCCGATCAGATTCCGGCGTCACCGCAAGAGATCTACGACGCGTGGATGTCGAGCGAGGGTCACTCGGCGATGACTGGGGGCGCGGCGCACGTTGATCCCGTCGTCGGCGGGGAGTACGACGCGTGGGACGGCTACATCCACGGCACGACCGTGGTGCTGGAGCCGCCCACGCGCTTAGTCCAGAGCTGGCGATCAGCGGGGTTCACCGACGCGAACGAGGACTCTCAGATTGAGGTCCTCCTGGAGGCGAATGAGGCCGGCACCCTCGTTCGCGTTCTTCATAGCAGCGTCCCCGACGACCACCGGGGTTACGAAGACGGTAGATGGCAGAAGAGTTACTTCGATCCGATGAAGGCGTATTTCGAATCCAAGTGAGTGCGCCGAGTGAGACGCCACGTCGGCACTCGACGCAAACGCGCCACGGCGTAACATTGCCCGGCGACGATCAGGGAGACCCTCATCACTAATCTTTCAGAGTTGGCTGGAAAAAGCGCCGTGGTGACGGGCGCGTCGAGCGGCATCGGGCGAGCCATCGCGGAGCGCTTGGGCGCGGAAGGCGCGTACGTCGTGCTCTCGGGCCGCGAGCAGAGCGCGATGGAAGAGAGCGCGGCGCGAATCGTCGCGAGCGGCGGTAAGGCCGAGATCGTCGTGGCCGACGTGCGTGACGCGAACGCGATACAAGGACTCGTCAACGCCGCGGTCGGGGCCGTGGGCCAGCTCGACGTGTTCGTGAACAACGCCGGGGTCTCCTTTCTCAGTCCGATCCTTGCCTCCGACGTGGAGAGCTGGCGACTCATGTTGGAGACCAACGTGCTCGCGCTCCTGGTCGGCTGTCAGACGGCCGTGCGGGCGATGCGGGTGACGGGCAACCGCGGTCACATCGTGAACATCTCTTCGGCGGCGGCGCGCGATCCGAACTCGGGGGTCTACGGCGCGACCAAGCACGCGGTCAACGTCATCTCGAACTCCCTGCGCCTCGAGCTCTTAGAGGACCCCATTCAAGTCACCACCATCATGCCGGGCCTGGTGGCGACCAACATCGGGCGCAACGTCGACGTCGCGGTGTTGGAAGGGCTCGTTTTGATGTCGGGCCTCGAAGCCGAGGTGCGCGCCGGCGAGCGGCTACCCGACGAGGTGCTCGAGCGCGCCCAGGCGGCCCTGCACGACATCATGATCAAGGCCGACGACGTCGCCGACGCCGTGATGTACGCGCTCAGCCGGCCCCCGTCGGTGCACGTCGCTGAGATCGTGGTGCGTCCGAACAAGGACTTCGCCCTCTAGGACCAGTGGCGGAGGGAGTGGGATTTGAACCCACGGTGGGCAAGCCCACGCCGGTTTTCAAGACCGGTACATTCGTCCGCTCTGTCATCCCTCCGGGGACCACCCTAGTTGAGGACGTTTCAGTC
>PKXH01000102.1 GCA_003133405.1 Acidimicrobiaceae bacterium
ATGGCATGCAAGGGGTCAATAACTAACCCAGACACCACATGAATCCGGGCCATCGTTCGATCGCGCTATACAAAAGATTGCGACGTTACGTGGTCTCGACGAGCCCCCACGACTCGGCAATCAGAGCGAACGAGCGCGCTCGCGCCTCGTAGGAGTGCGTGCGCGTAGAGATCATCAGTTCATCGGCGTTGGTGCGCTGCTGCAGCGCGACGAGACCCTCGCGGACGGTCTTGGGATCTCCAATGACGTGTGAGGTGATGGCCTCTTCGATCACCGCGATCTCCTCGGGGGTGTAGGGATAGATGTCCGCCTCCTCTGGAGAAGGGAGAAGACCGACGCGACCTGTCCGGCGTTGCAAGATACCTAACGCAGTCGAGCCCGCGAGCCACTTCGCTTCGCCGGTCGTTGGTGCACAGATTACCGACACCGCCACCATGGCCTGAGGGCTCTCGAGCAAGATCGACGGTCGAAACGTCGATCGATACAGCTCCAGCGCGGAGTCGAGAAGATTGGGTGCGAAGTGATAGGCGAATGAGAAGGGAAGACCCAGCATCCCCGCCAGCTGAGCGCTGAACGTGGAGGAACCAAGAAGCCACACTTGCGGTAGGTAGCCGCTACCCGGCGTCGCCGAAGGATGTTGCGCGGTGCCGTCGCGAGGTAAGAGGTAGTTGATGAGTTCGACGACGTCGTCGGGAAACGTGTCCGATCCGAGGTCTGCCGAGCGTCGAAGGGCGCGCGCGGTGACGTGATCGGTACCGGGCGCTCGACCGAGGCCGAGATCAATTCTCCCGGGATGTAGTGCTTCGAGCGTGGCGAACTGTTCGGCCACTACTAGGGGCGCGTGATTGGGTAACATCACGCCGCCGGCACCAACGCGAATCGTTGTCGTGGCGTTAGCGAGATGGGCAATCAAGACCGCGGGTGCCGAACTCGCGACCGCGGGCATCGAGTGATGCTCCGCGACCCAGAGTCGGTTGTAACCAAGACGTTCGGCGGTCTTCGTCATTTCGATTGTCTCGGTGAGCGCGATGGCAGGCGTGGAACCCGTCGCCACGGTCGCGAGGTCGAGTACGGAAAGAGGAATCATGCTGGTTGCACATTAAAACCCCGGGCCGTTACTCCGTGCGTAGTTCTGACGAACCCCAGCAGAGCGACGTTCTCATTGACGCGAAAGACGAACGATGAGCAATCTCATTGAGATTGGATCCACCGTGGAGCCGCGGTAGTCGGTCGATTCTGGTCCGAGATTGAAGGCCGTTATGGCGGTCGGCTCTCCGACACCAACATTCTCCGGTACCTTGAGCCCTACCTCACGAAGACGCACATGGAGTTGCGGGGCATCGACAACTTTGACCTCCAGGTGATCGGGGAACAGCTTCACTCATTCGATTAGTTCGTAGATAAGGACCCTTCGCTCTTCGACGTTGGCCGTGTGTCGGGCAGACGCGTTATCGGATCTACCGATGGCGGGCACGTCCTGCTGTTCGCCCGCCGAGAGGGCCCGGGGTGTGGGTGGGTGGCGTCTGTGACGACGTACCATGGCACGCATGTCCTTGTCAACGCCCACGCTGCACACCGCTCGCCTGCGACTGCGTCCGTTTAACGACTCGGACGCGAACGCCCTCTTCGCGCTGCACAGCAACGCCACCGTTCTGCGCTACTGGGACGCGCCGGCCTGGAGCGAACGTCTGCGCGCCGAGCGGTTCATAACGGCTTGCCGAGAGATCGCCGAGGTAGGCACCGGAACGCGGCTGGCCGTGGACCGTGTTTCCGACGGGGCGTTCATTGGCTGGTGCAGCCTGTCCCGGTGGAACCCGGACTACCGCAGCGCGTCGATGGGCTACTGCTTCGACGATGCAGCGTGGGGCCATGGCTACGCGACCGAGGCCGCGCGGGCCATGCTGGAGTGGGCATTCGACACCCTTGAAATGAATCGAGTCCAGGCCGAGACCGATACGCGCAACGCGGCATCTGCCCGCGTCCTAGAGAAGCTCGGATTCGTGCGTGAAGGGACGTTGCGGGAAGACTGCGTCGTGAATGGCGAGGTCTCGGACTCGTGGGTGTACGGGCTGATCAGGCGGGAGTGGCAGCCGTCATCGGAGCCGGTTCCCGCCCGCTGAACCTTCGCTCGCGAGACCGCGCCCGGCCACCGGCCGCTTCGTTCCGCTGAGTGAGCTTCACGAGTGTCACGAAGTTGCCCTGGTCGCCAGATGACGAGGTCGCGAACCGCGGCCGCCTTGACGAACTCGAGTAGCTATCGCATGTGGCAACGCTCGAGATTTTTGCCCGACCAGCCCTCATCGGCGAGCACGGTGACTGGGTCGAGGTCACGGAGCCGGGCGAGATCCATGCACCTTTCGCCTGGGCGTTGGGAGTGTTCGAATTCACGTTCTTCAGGTTTCAAGGATTGTGCCATCCCGAGATGCTGGACCAACTCCTATCGTTTGACGAGTTCTAGACGTCAGTGCTTGGTAGCAGATCTGTTGCTTCGGGTCTCCGACATGAAACCTCACGGACCGGTTAGGAAAGCGCTTAAGGAGCTGCCTCGTCATCGATGCAATAGTGCGTCAAAGATCAGTTGCGCCAACTCCTCGGGTGAGGTCGAGGTCGTGTCGATCACCATGTTGTAGTTCATGCCTTGGTGAACGACGGCGGACGTGCCAGAGGCAAAGCCCACGTAGCGGTCGCCGCGAACTGCTTCGCGACGTATCAATTCTTCAATATCGCACATGACTCCGACCCAAAATGCATCGACGAGCAGGTCCTGGGCCTGTTCTCGTACAGTCGGTTCGATAATGCAGTGATCGATGACCACGTCGATTCCCTCTTGGTTCATCGTGGCCCACGACTTGAGGGCGTGTCGGCTGATAGCGAGGAACGTGTCACTCAACTTCGGGACCCACGACGGTGCGGGGCCGAGTCCTGCCACGATGCGCAGCGCTTCCGCTTCCTTCATGGGGTCCGACTCATTGTGATCTAAGACAAACCTTTCGGGCCATCCCGCAAATACTGTGTCGATGCCCACGGCGTAGAGAGGACGCGGCCATAACTTTTGCATCTCTCTCACCACTGTTGACTTTCCAGCACTGCTGGGGCCGTTCAGTATGATTAGGTCGCCGGACATCAGATGAGTATTGCTGTCGACTCCTTTGATGTCAATCATTTCTTCGCAATTGCAAGTCGCCAGTGCAAAGTGGCATTCCTAATACGTCGGGTCTCCGACACGACAAGCTTGCTACCACCTCGTGGTCTGTTTTTTTCTAGTTGAACTTTGATTTCATTACTTCACGGACTGGCCTTGGCAATTGGCGCGAGTTGACGCTCTGCGTCAGCCCAAGTTGAAGACCACCGTCACCGTGGTCGACACGGTCTTGCGAATGGTCGTCGTGTCGTAGACGCCTCCGCTGGTGACCTCGACGGAACCTACGGCATTGACCTGGAACGGTCCACTCTTGGCACTGCGAACCGACCCCACCGACCCGCCCGTGGCGGAAGTGAGCGCGATAGCCCTCGACTTCGCGTCGCGCACCGCCGCAGCGGTGAGCCGAGGCCGGAGTTTCTGCAGGGTGCTCACGTAATACTGCGGCCCCGAGGAATTAATGTTGGCAC
>PKXH01000031.1:0-30664 GCA_003133405.1 Acidimicrobiaceae bacterium
ACAAACTGCTCATCAACGGCGCCTTCCCCCGCTCGGAGTCGGGGCGGAGTTACGAAGTGACCTCGAAGAAGGGTGCGTTCCTCGCCAACGTGGCGCAGGGATCGCGCAAGGACGTGCGCGACGCCGTGGCGGCGGCGCGCAACGCGCAATCGAAGTGGTGGGCGCAGAGCGCCTACAACCGTGGCCAGGTGATCTACCGTTTGGCCGAGATGGCCGAGTCGCGGCGCGATGAACTGGCCGAGCACGTGGCGCTCGCCGAGGGGCGCTCGGCCAAGGGCGCCCGAACCCGCGTGTCGAGGGCCATCGACCGGATCGTATGGTACGCCGGCTGGACCGACAAGATCGCCCAGGTCCTGGGTTCGTCCAATCCCGTCGCCGGACCCTTCTTTAACTTCTCCGTGCCGGTGCCCAGCGGCGTGGTGGGGGTGGTGGCCGATCAGGCCTCATCGCTCGAAGCCTTCGTCAACGCGGTCTTCGCGCCCATAGCGGTGGGCAACACGGTGGTCGTGATCGCGAGCGAGCAACGCCCCACGCCCGCGATCTTGCTCGGCGAGATGACCGCGACCGCGGACTTTCCCGGCGGCGTGCTCAACGTCGTCACCGGCCTCACCGGCGAGATCGCCCCGACCTTGGCCGCGCACGAGGACGTCGACGGCCTCGATCTGGGCGGGGTGGACGAGGAGTTCGGTGACGAACTCGCCACGAGCGGCGCCGCCTCGATCAAACGGGTGCTGCGCACGCCGAGCACCGACGTCACGTCGTTGACCCGGCTTCGCGCCTTCGTCGAGACCTCGACGGTGTGGCACACGATCGGCCAGTAGTGACGAACCCGTACGAACTCGCCCAACTGGCCGCAAACGAGCTCCGCAACCTGAGCGGGGTCGACGCCTACGACGTCGCGGTGGTGCTGGGCTCTGGTTGGAAGGAGGGTGCCGGCGCGCTCGGGGAACCGTTCAACGTCATTCCCTCCGCGTCGCTGAGTGGCTTCATTGCCCCCACTGTCGCGGGCCATAGTGGCCAGATCTTCTCGCTCGACTTCGCGGGAAAGAAAGTCGCCTTGGTGAGTGGACGCGTTCACCTCTATGAGGGTCACCGCGCGGACCAAGTGGTGCACCCGGTGCGCACGCTCATCGCGGCGGGCGCGAGCACGGTGGTTCTGACCAACGCCGCTGGGGGACTCGACCCCTCGATCGGTCCGGGCCACGTGGTCGTCATTCGTGATCAGATCAATCTCACCGGGACTTCGCCCATGGAGGGTCCTGCACCGCCCGAGGGTTACGGATCACGCTTCGTCGACCTGACCGATCTCTATAGTGCCGACCTACGCTCGGCGGTGCACGGCGCCGTGACGGACCTCGCCGACGGCGTCTACCTTGGTCTTCGCGGGCCGCACTACGAAACGCCCGCCGAGATCGAGATGGCGCGCGTGATGGGCGCCACGCTGGTGGGCATGTCGACGGTCCTTGAAGCCATCGCCGCGCGCCACTTGAACGCCGGGGTGCTCGGGCTTTCGCTCGTGTCGAACTACGCCGCGGGCGTGGCGGGTGGCGCATTGAACCACGCCGAGGTGCTCGAGGCGGGACAGGCGGCGGCGGCGTCCCTGGGCGCCTTGTTGAGCCGAGTACTTCCGGTTCTGTGAAGTCGTCACTGCGTGACGAGGTCACGGCCTGGATCGCCCTCGATCCCGACGAGGACGACCGCCGGACCCTCCAAGAGTTGCTCGACGCGAACGACGAGGACGAACTGGGGCGCCGTTTCGTGGCGCCCTTGACCTTTGGCACGGCCGGCCTTCGCGGTCCCGAGATGGCCGGGCCGGCCGGCATGAATCGCGCCACCGTGCGCCGTGCGACCCAGGGCGTCGTGGCGTGGCTGGCCGAGATCGGCGTAGATTCGCGAGCGGGCGTCGTCGTCGGACGAGACGCGCGCCACGGTTCGGAGCGCTTCAACGATGAGGTCGTCGAGGTGCTGCTGGGCGCGGGCGCAACTGTCTTTGAAATGCCGGCGGCCCTGCCGACGCCCTTCGTGCCCTACTGCGTGAAGGCGCTGGGCGCCGCCGCCGGGGTCATGATCACCGCGAGCCACAACCCACCCCAGGACAACGGCTACAAGCTGTACGCGCGCGACGGGGCGCAGATCATTCCGCCCGACGACGAGATCGTTGAGCGTCACGCGCGAGAAGCCGGTCCGGCCACATTGGCCGATCGTTCGGCCTCGGGTCACTTTTTGGTCGCCGCGGAGTTGCTCGAAGAGTACCGGTCTCACTTCCTCGAGCGATTTCGCGTCGAGGGGGGTAGCGACCTTCGAATTACCTACACGCCGCTGCACGGAGTGGGCGGCGAAACGATGACGGGACTCTTTGCCGACGCGGGCTATTCCCACGTGACACCGGTGGCGTCGCAGTTCGCGCCCGACGGGGCGTTCCCGACGTTGCCGTTCCCCAACCCCGAAGAGCCCGGTGCGCTCGATCTGGCGATCGCCACGGCGGAGGAGACCGCTTCCACGCTCATTATCGCCAACGACCCCGACGCCGATCGCTTGGGCGCCGCAGTGAAGGGTGCCGACGGGTGGCGAGTGCTTCGAGGTGATGAGATTGGCTGGCTGCTGGCGTCTTCACTGCTTGAGGAGATCAAGCGATCGAAAGAAGTCGTCGCCACGACCGTCGTCTCGTCGACCATGCTCGAGAAGATGGCGGACGCGGCGGGCGTTCGTTGCGCCGTGACCTTGACGGGTTTCAAGTGGATCGCCCGCGCGGCCGGCGAGGACATCCTCGGCTTTGGTTACGAGGAAGCGTTGGGTTACGCCGTCGACGCTCGCGTCGCCGACAAGGATGGACTGTCGGGCGCGCTGGCACTCACGCATTTGGCCCACGAGCTGTCACTAACGGGACACACCGTGCTCGATCGACTCGACGAGCTCGAGAGCCGCTTTGGTGTCCACGCCACCGCCCAGTTCGCACTTCGCGCGGATGGACCGACCGGCATGGACGAGGTTCGACGAGTCGTGGCGCAGTTACTCATCGACCGACCGACGTTGCTCGGAACATTGACGGTCAGCCAGGTCGTCGATCTCGAAGAGGGCTGGCGCGGTCTCGGACCGAGCGAAGGCGTGCTGATGGGACTGGGCTCGTGGGGGCGAGTGGTCGTGCGCCCATCGGGCACTGAAGCCAAAGTGAAGGCCTATGTCGAGGTGACCCCGAAAGTGGACGGTTCGCTGAGCGATCAGCGGGCACGGGCCGGCGAATTGGTCGCGGGCGTCGTCGAGAGTCTTGTGGCGCTACTTCGCCTCTGACGCTCTGAAGGCCGCGTAACCAGGCTTGATGATCGAGTTGATCATCGCGAGGCGCTCGTCGAAGGGATAGAAGGCGCTCTTAGCTGCGTTGAGCGTCAGCCACTCCATGTCATCGAGGTTCCACCCGAAGACGTCGGCGCACGCTTGGAACTCGCTCGAAAGTGTGATGCCGCTCATCAATCGATTGTCGGTGTTCAACGTGACGCGAAAGCGCAGTCGGCGAAGCAGATCTATCGGGTGGGTCGCGATCGAGGCGGCGGCGCCGGTGTGGACGTTGGAGGTGGGACAGACTTCCAGCGGGATCCTTCGGTCGCGCACGAAGTTCGCCAACCGCCCGAGCACGTGGCGACCGTTGGACTCGACGATGTCGTCGACGATGCGCACCCCGTGTCCGAGTCGCTCGGCGTTGCAGAACTGCACTGCTTCCCAAATCGAGGGCAGTCCGAAGTCCTCGCCCGCGTGGATGGTCATGTGAAAGTCCTCACGTTGGATGAGGTGAAACGCTCGCAGGTGCTTGGTCGGGGGAAAGCCGTCCTCGGGCCCGGCGATGTCAAAGCCGCATACCCCTTGTTCGCGAAATGAGACGGCCAGCTCAGCGATCGTTTCACTGAGCGACGCCTGGCGCATCGCCGAGAGAATGGCGCGAACCGTGATGCCGTGGCCCTCGTTGTGCGCTTCCTTCGCACCCTGGGCGAAGCCGTCGATCACGGCGCGCACCACCTCGTCCAGGGTGAGCCCGCCCTTTAGATGCAGTTCGGGCGCGAAGCGAACTTCGGCGTAGACGACGCCGTCCCTCGCGAGATCGATCGCGCTCTCGGCGGCGACACGTTCTAACTGATCTCTCGTCTGCATGACGGCCGTGGTGTGCGCGAAGCCCTCGAGGTAGCGAACGAGGTCGCTGCCGGGTTCGTCCGCGATGAACCACCGTCCCAGTTCGTCGGAATCGTTCGTTGGAAGGCCGCTGTACTTGATTTCGCGGGAGAGATCGACGACGGTCTGGGGGCGTAGCCCCCCGTCAAGGTGCTCATGGAGCAGAACCTTCGGCGCTCGTTTGATCTGCTCTGGCGTCAACGCGCTACTCACCACCAGCACAGGCTAGCGAACGCGGCCCGTTTACTTTCTGATGAGATCTTGCTTTGGGGGAGCGACCCAGTGTTGTTCGTCAACCAGGACCAACGCGTTGGCAATCGCTTCGCGGCCTAGGCGCAAATGCGCGTCATCATCGGCGTGCAACTCAAAGAGTGGTTGACCTTTTTGCACCTTCTCGCCCTCGCGCGCCAGGCACATCACGCCGGCCGTCGCGCTCACGGAATCTTCCTTGCGGGCTCGTCCGGCGCCCAAGCGCCACGCCGCGACGCCGACCGCGAGTGCGTCAACGGTATCCACGTAACCATCGCGCGACGCAACGACCATTTCGCGGATCCGGGCTTGGTCCATGGCGGCGTCGGGGTCGCCTCCTTGCGCCTCGATCATCCGGCGATACACCTTGTACGCCGAACCGTCGTCGAGACGCTGGGCCGGTTCGCCGTCCAATCCCACGAGTTCGGTCATCGTCTTCGCGAGTTCGAGGGTCAACTCTCGTACGTCGCTCGGTCCCCCTCCCTTTAGCACGTTGACCGATTCGGTGACCTCGAGCGCGTTGCCGACGGCTTGACCCAGCGGGGCATCCATCGGCGTAATCTGCGCGACGGTCTTGACCCCGTGGGCGAGTCCGAGGCCCACCATGGTGTGAGCCAGTTGTTGCGCGCGCACCAGGTCCTTGATGAAGGCGCCTCGACCCATCTTCACGTCGAGGACCAACGCCTGGGTTCCTTCGGCGATCTTCTTCGACATGATCGATGACGCGATGAGTGGAATCGCCGCAACGGTGCCAGTCACGTCGCGCAGCGCGTAGAGCTTCTTGTCGACCGGCGCCAGTCCTGACCCGGCGGCGCAGATGACGGCGCCAACGGTCTCGAGTTGCTCGCGAATCTCCTTGATCGTGAGATCCGCTCGCCAACCGGGAATCGACTCGAGCTTGTCGAGCGTGCCACCCGTGTGGCCCAGTCCCCGTCCGGACAGCTGCGGCACCGCCGCGCCACACGCGGCGACGAGGGGAGCGAGGATAAGCGAGATCTTGTCACCCACGCCACCGGTCGAGTGTTTGTCCACGGTCGGTCGCGAGAGCCCCCGCAGGTCGAGCCGTTCCCCCGACGCGATCATTCGATCGGTCCAGGTGGTGAGTTCACCGGGGCTAAGTCCGTTAAAGAAGATGGCCATCAAGAGCGCGGACATCTGCTCTTCGGCGACGTCGCCTCTTTCGTAAGCGTCGAGGATCCACGATATGGCCTCGTCGCTCAAGACGGCGCCGTCGCGCTTGGCGGTGATCACCTCCACCGCCGAAAGCGAGCTCACGAGCCTCGCCGTGTATCCAGGTCCTCGGGACCAAAGGCGTCGGGGAGCAGCGCGCCCAAGGTGAGCGGCGCGGCGCCGTCGCCGGCGTCAATGAGCAAGGAAGGTCCGCCATGTTCGAAGAGCAGCTGGCGACACCGTCCACAGGGCGCGATCGGCTCGCCGTCGCCCGCGACGATGGAGACGGCCACTAGTCGTCCGCCGCCTTGTCGAATGAGATCACTTACCAGTGAACACTCCGCGCATAGCGTGAGACCGTAGCTCGCGTTCTCCACGTTCGACCCGACCATGATCGCGCCATCGACTCGCCGAGCGCTGGCGCCGACGGTCACCTTCGAATATGGTGCGTAGGACCTGGTGGCGGCGTCGCGCGCGAGGGCACGTAGCTCCGCCCACGCGATCGCTTCAGCCGAATTCACTTACTCACTGTACACTTTGCGCCTGTTGAAAAACTTTCGATTCTCTCGTGTCGTCGTGAGCGACGAGGTCAACACCGCGCTCTGCGAAGGTCGTGGTGTCGTGGCGTTGGAGTCGAGCATCATTGCGCACGGACTACCCGCACCGATGAATTTGGTGGTCGCCAATGAGTGCGAGTCCGCCGTGAGAGAAGGCGGATCGATCCCCGCCACGATCGCGGTATTGGATGGAAAGGTCGTCGTCGGTCTAAGTGCCGGCGAGCTCGAGCGGCTCGCTGATCCCAGTCGCCAGGTGGCCAAGCTCTCGGCGCGGGACTTGGGTGTAGCGATCGCGGCGGGGGCCGACGGCGCGACGACCGTCGCAGGTACCGTCACCGTGGCGAAGAGCACCGGCATCGACGTGATGGCCACCGGCGGACTCGGCGGCGTGCATCGTGACGCGAACGTGACATACGACGAGTCGGCCGATCTTATTACCCTTACGCACAATTCGGTGATCGTCGTCGCGTCGGGCGTGAAGTCGATTCTTGACATCGGGGCGACCCTCGAGCGGCTCGACACCCTCGGAGTGGCCGTTGTTGGATATAGAACCCGACATTTTCCGGGCTTCTACTTGCGCGACAGTGGCTTTTCGATCGATTGGTCGGTTGAGAGTGTCGACGAGGCCGCCGCCGCGTTTCTGCGACACCGCGAATTCTCGATCACGAGTTTCATTGTGGCCAATCCCGTCGCTATTCACCACGAGTTAGATCGCCATTTGCACGACGAAGCTCTGGAGAGTGCGTTGACGAAGACGCACCTTGAAGGGATCAAGGGTAAGGATGTCTCGCCGGCCTTGCTCACGGAGTTCGCCCGTCACACGGCGGGCTTAAGCGTGCAAGTCAACCGCGACCTCGTCGTTGCGAACGCCGCGCTCGCGGGCGCCATCGCTGCGTCGCTCGCGCGCGCGGTCGCGTGAACCGGGCGCGCGTCGTCGTACTCGGCGACGTGATGCTCGACGTCGTCGTCCAACCAGTGGGCCGGGTCGCCCCCACCAGTGACACGCCGGCCAATATTCGTGTCGCCCGCGGGGGTTCGGGAGCGAACTTCGCGATCGCGTTATGCGCGATGGGTCTCGATGTGGAGTTCGTAGGCGCGAGTGGGAACGACGCGGCGAGTGACGTCTTCGTCGACGCCCTCGAGCGCGGTGGCGTCGGCGTGAGCTTGCAGCACTTTGACCTACCCACTGGGACGGTCGTGTCCATCATTTCCAGGGACGGGCAGCGCGCCATGTTGACCGATCGCGGTGCGAACGTTCGACTTGAGAACCCGTTTGTCTCTGAACAACTTCTTGATCCCTTTGATCATCTACATGTGTCGGGCTATCTCCTCTTGCGCGATGCCACGAGACGTGTTGGCGAGAACGCACTGGCCCTCGCGCGATCTCGTGGCGTCTCGTCGTCCGTCGACGTCTGTTCCGTAGCGCCCTTGTTGGCGGTGACACCCAAGGTCTTCCTTCATTCGGCCAGGGACGCGTCGATGCTCTTCGCCAACGCGGAAGAGGCGCTTGCTCTCACCGAGTCGAACGACGCCGACGTCGCGTTGGACACCCTGGCAATTTCGTACGAAGAGGTCGTGATAACGCGCGGCGATCTCGGCGCGCTGGCGGCTCTCGGGGTGCAGCGTTTCGCTGAGGCCGCCGTCAAGGTCGAGGTCCTCGACACGACCGGCGCCGGCGACGCGGCGACGGGGACGTACCTGGGCGCTCGGCTGAACGGCGAAGAACCTCCCGTGGCCCTGCGGCGCGCGATGGCCGCCGCGGCACAGGTGGTGGGCGGCCTGGGAGCTCTCGGTTAGTCCCTTTGGTACGGCTGGCCGTCAGCGGCGGGGGGCCGCACCCGTCCAATAAGACCTGCCACGACGGCGATGGTTATCAGGTACGGGAACATCGCCAGGAGGTAGCCCGACACCGGTACTTGATAGGTCTGAAGGTCGTAAGAAAGGTAGACCGAGAGGCCAAAGATGATACAGGCCACGACCGCGCCCGAGGGACGCCAGCGCCCAAAAATCAAAGCCGCGAGCGCGATGTAGCCATAGCCCGAGGTGTAGCCGACCTGGAACTGGCCTTGCGCCGCCATAAAGGCCACGCCGCCGAGGCCCGCAATCGCACCGCCCAGGACCACGTTGATGTAGCGAACGCGAATGACGTTGATGCCCACCGAGGCGGCCGCGCGAGGATGTTCACCCACCGCACGAACGTGAAGTCCGTATCGAGTCTTAAAGAGCGCGAAGCTCACCACACCTACGAGGATCATCATCACGTAGAAGAAACCCGACTGGTTGAAGAAGACCGGTCCAAGGATCGGGATCCTCGAGAGTCCGGGAATCGCGAGGTTCGGTGCGATGTCGCCCGTGTTGAAGTTTGGAAACGGTGTCAAGACCTGGAGAGTCAAATACGAAGAGAGGCCTCCCAGCATCGTGACCAGAACGACGCCCACAATGATTTGATCCGAGCGATAACGCAATGAGAAGAAGGCGAGTACGAGGCCGATGAGCCCGCCGACGAAGAGGCCACCGATCGCGGCGTAGAAGAAGTTGTTGGTCGTCGAGGCGATCATGCTGCCCAAGAAGGCGCCGCCTATGAATTGACCCTCGATCGCGATGTTCACCACGCCCGAGCGCTCGCACATCACGCCCGAGAGAGCGCCAAAGACGAGCACCATGACGGTGGCAGAACTGCCCACCAGGATCGAGGTGATGTTGACCGACGAGGTGATCGAAGGACCGGGGCTGCGCGCGGCCCATGAGAGCAACGCGATGAGGAACAAGGTCGCGACACCGCCAAAGCGCGCCATGACGCCGCGCCGAGGTTGTCGCACGAAGACCTCGGTCGCGAGGGCGATGATGATCAGGCCCAACACGACGTCGGTCCAACGAACGGACATCGAGAGTGATCCGAGCTTTATTGGGGCGGACACGACGTTGATCGGGTCGAACGTGAGCGACGAGTGCGTTTTCGCTCCACTACCGAGCCCAAAGACGAAGAGTGTAAACAATCCGACCAGGGCCATAAGGACCGCAATGACTCGCGTGCGTCGGCTGTTCACGAGTGGCGGCGCTATGGACTCGGTCGGCTTGTCGAGGAGACTCACGAGCCCCATCCCGTCGTCGAGATCTGCAGCCCCACGGTCGAGACGTTACGTAAGCGAAAAATCTCCTTCACGAGCACCGGTGTTGCCACAAAGAGCACGATTGCCGACTGGATCACTGTCGCGAGATCGAGGGGGATGCCCGTCGTCGATTGCATGTTTCTCCCGCCCACCCCGAGCGCGGCAAATAGAAGCGCGGCCCAAACTATTCCAATGGGGCGATTGCGTCCAAGGAGTGCCACAGTGATCGCGGTGAAGCCAATGCCGGCGTTGCCGATAAGGAAGGTGCCGTCGACGTAGTGGGTGGTGCTGGCGACTTGGACGACTCCGGCGAGACCGGCGAGGCCACCGGAAATGAGGAAGGCGACGACGATGACTTTGCGCGCGTTGATACCCGAGGCCCTGGCCGCCGAAGGGTTGGCGCCGGTCACGCGAAAGTCGAAGCCGAGCGAAGAACGGTTAAGGAGCCACCACGCGAAGAGGACCACGAGCGCAGCGACAAAGACGCCGTAGCTGACACGAAGACCTGACTTAGTGCCAAAGAGCGGCGGCAGTACGGCAGTTGGATCCATTGTGCGGCTGAGGTCGTTCGACTGGCCGGGTTGTTGAAAGGGCGTCGACAGCACCATGAAGAGTAAGAAGGCGTAGGTGACGTAGTTGAACATGAGTGTCACGATGACTTCGTGTGCGCCGGTGTAGGCCTTTAAGACGCCCGGTAGTGCGCCACACAACATTCCTCCCGCGACGCCCGCGACGAGCGCGAGTGGCAGATGGATGATCGTGGGCATGTGAAGCATCGAACCAAAGGCGACACCGGCGATGCCGCCTATGACCGCCTGACCATTTGCGCCAATATTGAAAAGACCTGTCTGGAACGCGATGCCCACGCCGATACTCACGATCACGAGTGGCGTGGCGTAAGTCAGCGTTTCTGAGAGCGGTGTAAGGGTGTTGGGCCAACCTTTGCCGGTAACGAGAGAGTGCCAAAAACCTTGAGGGTCGACAATCGAGCCGGTGAACATTTCGCGATATCCCGCGCCGACGTTGTTGAATGAGACGTTGAGCGCGTGTGGGAGCCCGTTCCAGCTGCTAAAGAGACCACGCCACGCGTCGAGTACGGCAGGCGTCGTGGTTACGATAATGAGAGCGCCAATGACGAGTCCCAAAATGAGGGCGTAAATCGTGACGACGATGGGACTACTCGAGGTGTAACGAACCCACAGCGACGGGCGAGGTTTCGTCGCGACGTCAGACACTGGTCGCCTCCATGGTGTGTCCGGCCATCAAGAGCCCAATCGACTCACGACTCGTCGACGGGTCAACGATGCCACTGATTTTGCCTTCGAACATCACGGCAATCCGGTCGCCGAGGGCGAGCACCTCGTCGAGTTCTGATGAGACGATGAGAGAACCGTTGCCCCGGTTACGGTGTTCAACGATCTGGTGGTGCACGTACTCAATCGAGCCCACGTCGAGTCCGCGCGTTGGTTGCGAGGCGACGAGGAACTCGAGCGAGCGAGAAAGCTCACGAGCCACGATGACTTTCTGTTGGTTGCCACCCGAGAGCGAACTGGTAGGCGCTTCAATCGAAGTAGTGCGGATGTCGAACTCTTTGACGAGGCGTACGGCGTTCTCACTGACGGCCGCGAGGTTGCGCGTGCCGCGCGAGGCGAAGGGCGCTCGGCGCGGAGTGTTGAGAACCAAGTTGTCAGCAACGGACATCGAGAGTATTAAGCCGTCGCGATGCCGATCTTCAGGAATGTGGCCAATACCGGCGTCGAGCGCCTTTCGAGGTGTCAGATGGGTGACGTCGCGTCCGTGCAACGTGATGGTGCCCGAGAGGACCGGTCGCATGCCCACGAGCGCCTCGACTAACTCCGTCTGACCATTGCCCTGCACTCCAGCTAACGCCAACACCTCGCCGGCTCGAACGGTGAGTGACACGCCGTTCACCGCTACGAGGCCGCGGTCGTCGAGCACGACGAGGTCGCGAATGTGAAGGACCTCGTCGCCGGGTTTGTAGGGCGACTTCTCGACGGTGAGCTTCACTTCGCGCCCGACCATCAAGGTTGCCAGTTCGGACTCTGAGGCCGTTGGTTCAGCCGTACCGACAATCCGTCCATGACGGAGGACGGTGATGACGTCAGCGATGGCCTTCACTTCTTTGAGTTTGTGCGTGATGAAGAGGATGGACTTTCCCGCCGAGGCGAGTGAGCGCATCACCTCCATGAGTGCGTCGATCTCTTGGGGAGTGAGGACGGCGGTTGGCTCATCGAGGATCAATAGCTCGGCGTCGTGACTTAGGGCCTTAATGATTTCCACGCGCTGTTGGGTGCCCACGGGCAGATTTTCGATGATCGCGTCGGGGTCGACCTCGAGATTGAACTGCCGTGAAAGCCGGCGAATGTCCTCGGTGGCGGCGTTGTAGTCAATGCGATTGAATGACTTCGTCGGCTCAAAGCCGAGCACGACATTTTCGGTGACTGAGAAGACCGGAACCAACATGAAGTGTTGGTGGACCATGCCGATGCCGCAGCGCACGGCGTCGCCCGAGTCACTGATTCGCGTCGCGACGCCATTAATGAGAATGTCGCCTTCATCGGGGCTCAATAGACCAAAGAGAACGTTCATCAACGTCGACTTACCGGCGCCGTTCTCACCAAGTAATGAGTGAATCTGGCCCGGTTCGACGGTGAGACTTATTTGGTCGTTGGCGATGAGCGATCCGAAGCGTTTGGTGATGCCGCGGAGCTCTAGGCGCATGAGAACTTATCGTAGTCACGACAAAGACCCGGGCCGAAGTGGCCCGGGTCTTTGTCGACGTGCCAAGAGGCGACGTTAACTACTTAACCGCCGGGTACTTGTTCGGGTTCACCGAGATCGTGCCCGCGATGATGCCAGCTTTCGCCGTCGCGATTTCTGCCTTCAACGACGAGGGGACCGAGATGCCGCCGTACTCGAGCGCGGTTCCGTTGTTCTTCAACGTACCGATGTACGAGCCCGACTTGAAAGTGCCCTTCGCGGCGGACAATACTGCAGCCTCCACCGAGGGTTCGACGCCCTTGGCGACTGTCCCGAGGAAGTACTTGCAGTCAGCCTTTTCCTGGATGCAGCCGTTACTGTCAACCCAGATAATGCTGTGCCCCGCGCCAGCCAACTTCGCTGCGGCGACCGATCCGAGTCCAACCGATCCCGCGACGGGGAAGACTATGTCGGCATGTTCGGCGAAGAACGCTGTGGTGTCAGACTTACCGGCCGTCTGGTCGGTAAAGCTATTAACGAAGGTTCCCGTACCAGCACACTTATTCAGGTTGCAGGCGACCTTTGGCGGCGTCCAGCCAAGTACTGTGACCTTCTTTTTGTAAGTTAGGTCGTAGTAGCGAACACCAGCGACGAAGCCGTTCTCGTAGAGCGTGACCGCCGAGAAGTTTTCTCCTCCGTAGGTCGCGACCACACCGGTCTTCGAGGAGCCCGCGGCCAAAATGCCACCGAGGAAGCCCGCTTGGTCAGTCTCGTACTGCAGCGCTGAAACGTGCGTGCCCTTCTTGACCGCTGGCGCGTCGTCCACAATCGCGAACTTCTGACTCGGGTGCGCGTTCGCGGCATTTTTGGTGGCAGTGTCCATCAAGAAGCCGACGGTGACGATGATGCCACATTTCTCAGAGATGAACTGGTTGATGTTGGGCGCATAGTCCGTTGACGCAGACGACGATAGATATGTGTACGAAATGTTATTGTCCGCCTTGGCAGCGTCCTTCAAGCCATCGTAGGCAGACTGGTTAAACGATCCGTCGTTGATACCACCGGTGTCGGTTACGACGCAGGCTTTGAACTTCGATACGGCCGAAGCCGTCACCGAGGTCGCGGCCAAACTCAACGTTAAAGTGCCCAGAATCAATGTTCCGGCTCCGAGCACCGTAGCGAAGCGACGAATACTCCTCATGTATTTCTCCCTATTCGTTTGTCAACCCCGCAAAGGATTGTCCGAACGTGCAAGAGGCCCCCGAACACGACCCACCACACCCTCGGATATTTGTCTACCGCGACAATAGCCTTAAGCGCGAGTGTCGGTTGGGCCCAGCGCGTGACGTGCGCGGCTCGTCTTCAGAACAAATCTAGGCTAGGTCTTAGTCGCGCGGCCGGTCTGGCGTGGCAGTAGACCCGTCACGATCAACGCCACGAAGGTGATGCCCGCCGAGATCTGAAAGGCCCTTTGGTAGCCCGAAACCAGGGCCGAGGCGTTCGAGACGTGGCCCGTCAACGAGGCCGTTTGATCCGCGGCGACCGTGCCCAAGATGGCGAGTGAGAGTGACCCGCCCACCTGGCGCGCGGTGTTGAGTAGCCCCGAGGCCAACCCGCTGTCGGCGCGGTCCACTTCGGACGTGGCGGCCAAGGCGAGGGGTGAAAAAACGATGCCGATGGCGAAGGCGCAAAGAACGGAGGGCACGAAAATGTCGGACCAGTACGAACTCTGGGGTCCGATAAGCGAGACCCACAGGAAGCCCAACGTCGCGAGCGTCGAGCCGATTTGCACCAGTGGACGCACACCAGTTTTGGTAATCAGTCGAGACGAGATTTGCGCGCCGATGATGATCGCGATGGCCATGGGCAAGAACGCGAAGCCAGTCTTGGCGGGTCCGTACCCCAACACGTGCTGGAAGTAGAAGGTCAAGAAGTACCACATGGCGAAAAAGGCACCACCAACGAGCAACATGATGCCGTTGGCGGATGAGAGCGAACGTGAACGGAAGATTCGAAAGGGCACCAGGGGATGTGAGGCGACCTTCGCCTCCCAGAAGATGAATGAGGCCAGCAAGACCAAACCGCCGCAGAGCCAGTCGATCGTGTTCGACGAGGTCCAACTTGTCGCCGTGGTGTGCACGACACCGTAGATCACCGATGCCAGGCCGCCGGTGACGAGTACCGAACCCGTGACGTCGAGCTTGGTGGTCGCGTCCTTGTTGCGTAGCTCACGTAAGTACAGTGACGCCGCGATAGTTGCGGCGATGCCAAATGGAACATTTATGAAAAAGACCCAACGCCACGACGCCCAACCGGTCAATAGCCCGCCCAAAAGGCTGCCCACGGCGCCGCCCGCTCCCGCGACCGCACTCCACGCACCGATGGCCTTGGGTAGTCGAGGGCCGTGAAACGTGGTGACGATGATGGTGAGCGTGGCGGGCGAGAGGATCGCCCCGCCGAGGCCCTGTATCGCGCGCGCGGCAACCATCTGCGCGCCCGTAGCGGCAAATCCCGCGCCGATGCTCGCGAGAGTAAAGATGAAAATACCCGCGAGGTAGACCTTGCGTCGTCCAAAGAGGTCCGCGGCTCGTCCCCCGAGGAGCAGGAATCCAGCGAAGGTCAAGACGTAGGCGTTGACCACCCACTGGGCGCTGGTGAGCGTGAAATGCAGATCATGGCTCATCCGCGGTAACGCCACGGTGACGATCGACACGTCGAGCACCACCATGAACTGCGCGACGCAGGCAATCGAGAGGATCAGCCAATCGGGCGCGTGACGATGCTCAGCGAGGGTGGTGACGGACATGTGAGGAGTGTAATAGTCGACTTTGCGCATCCGTGACACGACCAATGAGCGTGCCTTGCGATTTGGGCCACACTAGAAGAGATGGTTGCCCAGTTCATCTTCACCATGCGAGACCTCCGTCGCTTCTATCCGCCTGACCGCGAGGTGTTGCGGGGAATAAATCTCTCGTTCTACCCCGGTGCGAAGATCGGCGTCATCGGTGCCAACGGTTCGGGCAAGTCTTCACTCCTTCGGATCATGGCCGGCCTGGACGACGGCTTCAGCGGAGAGGCGCGACTGACCCCGGGTTTCAGTGTGGGCTACCTGTCCCAAGAGCCGCAACTTGATCCGACCAAGGACGTGGTCGGTAACGTCGCGGACGGTATGGGCGAAGCGCGCGACCTGCTCGTTCGATTCAACGAGGTCTGCGCGGCGATGGCCGATCCCGAGGCCGACTTTGACGCTCTGCTCGCCGAACAGGCACAGCTCCAGTCCAAGATCGACGCCGCGAACGCCTGGGACTTGGAGCGAACCCTCGAGATCGCGATGGACGCCCTTCGCCTACCGGCACCCGACGCCAACGTCACGACCCTTTCGGGCGGCGAGCGTCGCCGCGTCGCGCTCTGTCGCTTGTTGTTGTCCAAGCCCGACCTGCTCTTGCTCGACGAACCGACCAACCACCTCGACGCCGAATCAGTGGCGTGGCTCGAGCGCACGCTCCAGGAGTACGCCGGCACGGTCGTCGCCATAACGCACGACCGCTACTTTCTCGACAACGCCGCGCAGTGGATTCTCGAGCTGGACCGGGGCCACGGCATCCCCTGGGAAGGCAACTACTCCTCGTGGCTCGAGCAAAAACAGGCCCGGCTGGCCGGTGAAGAGAAGGCCGATAAAGTTCGCCAGGCGTCGCTCGAGCGCGAGCTGGCCTGGATTCGACTCTCCCCGCGAGCCCGACAGAGCAAAGGCAAGGCGCGGCTCAGCTCGTTCAACGAACTCGTGGCTGCATCTGAAGCGGCCGAGCGGCGCGCCGATCGACTCGAGATCGTGATTCCCCCTGGCCCTCGACTCGGTGACGTCGTGGTGAACGCGACCGAGCTGACCAAGGGGTACGACGAGCGTCTCCTCATCGAAGACCTCACGTTTCTCTTGCCCCCGGGGGGCATCGTGGGCGTCATCGGGCCCAACGGCGCGGGCAAGACCACTTTGTTTCGCATGATGGTGGGCCAAGAGATGCCCGACAGCGGTTCTCTGGAGATCGGCTCTACGGTGCAGTTCGCTTACGTGGACCAGTCGCGCGACTCCCTGGTGGGCGAGAATACCGTCTTTGACGAAATCAGCGGGGGCCAGGAACATATGGTCGTGGGTTCGCGTGAAATCCACGCGCGCGCCTACGTCGCGAGTTTTGGCTTCAAGGGCAGCGACCAACAGAAGAAGGTCGGTGAGATATCGGGAGGTGAGCGTAATCGGGTCCAGTTGGCCAAGGTGTTGCGCAGTGCCGGCAACGTGCTCTTGCTCGACGAACCCACCAACGACCTCGACGTGGATACCCTGCGCGCCCTCGAGGACGGGCTGCTGACGTTTCCCGGGTGCGCCGTCGTGATCAGCCACGACCGCTGGTTCTTGGACCGGATCGCGACCCACGTGCTGGCCTTTGAAGGCGACGCCGTGGTTCGCTGGTTCGAGGGAAACTTCTCGGACTACGAAGCCGATCGCCATAAGCGACTCGGCACCGATGCCGATCAGCCTCACCGGCTCCGGTACAAGCCGATCACTCGCTCCTAATACGCGCCGAGGCACTCGGCCTAAGGTGCACACTGTGGCAAAAGTTGAAGTCGCGGCGGTGAGCACTCGTGAAGACTGTCTTGCCCTTGACGAAGGCGACGCGCTCGCGGCCCAGCGTGAGCAGTTCACGCTCAACGAGGGCGAGATCTACCTAGACGGCAACTCCCTGGGCCCAGTGTCACGCGCGGTGTCAACGCGCGTCAACCAAGTCATCAGCACCGAATGGGGACGCGGCCTGGCGCGCGGTTGGAGCGAAGCGGGATGGATGGAGATGCCCGTACGACTCGGCGACCGACTGGCCCCGTTGATCGGGGCGCAACCGGGAGAAGTACTTGTCGCCGATACGCTCACGTTCATGCTCGCCAAACTCATTGGCGGCGCGCTCGATCTACGCCTTGATCGACACGTGGTGTTAACCGACGTGGCGAACTTTCACTCCGACCTCTATATAGTCCAGGCGATGGCGGCGCGCGCCGGCCGGCCCGTCACTGTCAAAGCCATCGAGCGTCGAGCGCTCGAGAGCGAGCTGAGCGACGACGTCGCGCTCGTCATGTTGACGCAGGTCGACTATCGAAGCGGGGAGGCGCTGGACATGAAGGCCATCACGCGAGCGGTGCACGGCGCGGGCGCGCTGATGCTGTGGGATTTGGCGCACTCCGCCGGCGCGCTGCCCCTCGACGTGACCGACGCCGGCGTGGACTTTGCGGCGGGCTGCACCTATAAGTATCTCAACGGCGGTCCGGGCGCCCCGGCCTTTGTCTATGTGCGAAGCGCCTGGCAGGGGGTGCTGCAAAATCCGTTGCCGGGTTGGCTCGGGCACGCCCGGCCCTTTAGCTTTGAGTCCGACTACGAACCGGCGAAGGGGATGCAGTCCTTCGTCACGTCGTCGCCTCCGGTGATTGCCCTGGCCGCGCTCGATGGGGCGCTCGACGTGTGGGACCACGTCACGATCGATGAGGTGCGCGCCAAGAGCCTCGCGCTCACGGACCTCTTTATCCAGCTCGTGGAGACGAGACTGCCGGGGATCTTTGATGTGGTGACGCCTCGAGAACACGAGAAGCGCGGAAGCCAGGTCGCGCTTCGCCACCCTGACGCCTACGGCGTCGTCCAAGCGCTGATCGAGTGCGGTGTCGTCGGCGATTTTCGCGCCCCCGACATCGCTCGATTTGGTTTTGCGCCGCTCTACCTTCGATACGTCGACGTCTTTGACGGAGTCGAGCGCTTGGTGAAGGTCATGAACAACGAAAGATTCCTTGATCCTCGGTTTGCGACTCGTCGTCCCGTTACCTGATGAAACGATCACCTGATGCGTCTTGATGACTGGTTCTTGCTAGCGGATGAGCGGGGCAACTCGCACAGCACCATTGACTCGCGTCGCGCTTCGAACGCCGCGTGGACCGAAGGTAACGACGTTGGGTTCCTCATCGACGGCGCCGCCTATTTCGCCCGATTAGTCGATGCGTTCTCTGACCTCGAAAACGGCGACGAGGTGCGCTTCACCGATTGGAGGAGTGACGCTGATGAGCGTTTGACGGACGATGGTCCCACGATCGCTGCGCTGCTGGCCGACACCTGCCGGCGGGGCGTCGACGTGCGTGGTTTACTGTGGCGTTCGCACAGTGATCGTTTCGCTTTTAGTTCGAAGGAGAACCGACACTTCGCGACGGACGTGAGAATAGCGGGCGGGGAAGTTCTGCTCGACGAGCGGGTGCGGCGAGCCGGATCGCACCACCAAAAAATGGTGCTACTGCGCCACTCGAAGAATCTCGACCGCGACGTGGCATTCATCGGGGGAATCGACCTTAGTCACGGTCGTCGAGATGACGCTCGTCATCACGGCAACGAACAGATCATTGAGATGGACGAACGATACGGTCCGCGGCCCGCGTGGCACGACGCGCAACTCGAGGTGCGGGGCCCGGCGATCGGGGATCTCGATTTCACGTTCCGTGAGCGATGGGAAGATCCGACGCCCCTGAATCACGCAAGTAGGACGAGGGCTTGGTTCTCGCGGGTTATGTCGCGTGATCGTATCGCGAGCACGCTGGCTGAGCCCCTTGCTGATCCCCCTGCTCGAGGTGGACACGCCGTGCAAGTGCTTCGCACGTACCCGTCTCGGCGTCCGAGGTATCCATTCGCGCCCGACGGCGAGCGGAGCGTCGCGCGGGCGTTCGTCAAGGCCGTCGGCCGGGCTCGTACCCTTATCTATATTGAGGACCAATTCTTCTGGTCAGTAGAGATCGCCAAGATCCTCGCACGCGCGCTTCGTCGCCACCCCCAATTGCAACTCGTGGTCGTCATCCCGCGCTACCCGGATAAGGACGGCGCACTGTCGGGTCCGCCGAGCCGACTGGCCCAATTGCGGGCTATGGCCATCGTGCAAAGAGAGGGTGGCCCGCGGGTGGGTTTCTACGACGTGCAGAACGGGTCGGGATCGCCGATCTACGTTCACGCCAAGGTCTGTGTCATCGATGACGTGTGGGCGACCGTAGGGTCGGACAATCTCAATCGGCGCTCATGGACCCACGATTCGGAGATTTCCTGTGCGATCATCGACAGCGAACACGACCTTCGAGCGCCACTGGACCCTGGCGGCTTGGGCGACGGGAGCCGAAAGTTCGCGCGAGAGCTGCGCATGGCGCTCTGGGCCGAACACCTTGGTCGAGCAATCGATGACACGGCGCTTCTCAATATTGAAAACTCGTGTGAGCTTTGGGAAAAGTGCGCAAGTGAATTGGCACAATGGGAGGGCGGAAGTCACCCAGGGCGGCCTCCTTTGAGCCGCATTAGAACCCACGTCGTTGAACTCGTCCCTCGCGGTCGGCGACGTGGAGCGGACCTCGTCTATCGTTTCATCTTTGATCCCGACGGACGTCCGCTCAAATTACGCCTGCGGCATCGTTTCTAACGGCAGTTGGTCCTGGTTGAGACTTTAGGACTTGTACGAATAGAAGCCCTGTCCCGTCTTTCGTCCCAAGAGACCGGCTTGGTTCATGCGTGAGAGCAGCGGCGGCGGCGCGAGGTGGGGCTCTTTGAACTCTTCGTAGAGTGACTCAGCGACCGCCAACGTGGTGTCGAGGCCGATGAGATCAGTCAGCGCCAACGGACCCATCGGATGCGCGCATCCCACCACCATGCCGGTGTCAATGTCCTCGGCGCTGGCGAAGCCCGATTCGAGCATGCGTACCGCCGAGAGAAGGTACGGGATGAGTAGGGCGTTGACGACGAAGCCAGCGCGGTCGGGTGAGGTGATGACGCGCTTCTTCAAGGTGTCGGTCGCGTACGCGCGGACTCGAGCCGACGTTTCGGGACTGGTCAGCAGGGAGGAGATCAATTCGACCAGCTTCAACACTGGCACCGGGTTGAAGAAGTGCATGCCGATGACGTGCTCGGGACGCTTTGTGACCATGGCGAGCTTGATAATCGGAATAGATGAGGTGTTGGTGGCGAGGAGTGCGTCGGGGTCCTTCACTTCGGCGTCAATCTTTCGAAAGACGGCGAGCTTGATCTCCTCATTTTCCGCTACCGCTTCGATGACCAGTTGCCGGTCCCAGAGGTCGGCGTAATCCACCGAAAATAACATGTTGGCCAGGGCGCGGTTGGCCTCGTCCTCGGGTACTTTGCCCGCGGCGACCGCGCGAGAGAGGGATTTTTCGATTCGCTCGCGGCCGCGGGCCATCGCCTCAGCGTCTTGTTCGACGATCATCACGTTGGCGCCCGCGCGCGCCACAATCTCCGCGATGCCCGATCCCATCAGACCGCAGCCCACTACGCCCACACGTTCCACGGAGACCTCCTCATCCAATGACGTACCGGTTTCTCGAAAGTTCATACTAGGCCGAGACTGAGGCGAGCCCCATTAGAGACCGTCGCGGTGGGTCTCGACCCAAAGCGCCGTCGGTGGAGTCGATGACTACGATGGTCGACAACCGCCTAGCACAAACTACGGCGAACTTCGAAGGAGCCTCTCCATGGATACGGTCGACGTCATTGTTGAAATCCCACGCGGTAGTCAGAATAAGTACGAGTACGACCACGACAGTCACACCATCAAACTGGATCGACACCTTGTGGTCTCGATGGGCTACCCCGCGGAGTACGGCTTCATTCCCGACACTTTGGGCGGCGACGGTGACCCCCTTGACGCACTCGTTTTGACCGAGTTCCCGACGTTCCCGGGCTGTCTCATCGAGGTCAAGATTTTAGGAATGTTCATAATGACTGATGAGAACGGGAAAGACGAGAAACTCATCACGGTGCCCAACTACGACCCGAAGTGGAAGTCGGCCACCGATATCGGTGACGTGCCCAAGGACGTCCTTGATCGAATCGGTCACTTCTTTACGGTGTACAAGGACTTAGACGAGGGCAAGTGGGTGAAGGTCGAGAACTACGTCGGCCGCGCCCAAGCGCTCGAAGAGCTTGCAGCTTCGCGCGCGCGCTTCGTCAAGTAATTCGCACCCTTGGAGTAGGCGATGTCGAATAACGAAGAGACAGTTTTAATAGCGTCAACAAATGAGTCGCTTCAGCAACACGCTCTTCGCCTCCTTGTCCTGACTCAGATACTCTTCTTTGCGGCTCTCGCGTGGTGCGTTCTCCTGGTCCACAACTATGACGCCGAGAACTCGGGCATCTCGTTCTACGGGGCGCATCACCGCACAGTCCTTATTGCCATTATTGGTTACGTCGCGGCGGCGGTCGGTCTGTGGGGTGCGTCGTCGCTCTTCAAGCAAGGGGGTTTCGAGCCATTGGCGTGGATGGGACTTCGCGTGGTGGCCGTCATGTTGATTCTGCTACTTGTGACGCCTTACGACGAGGGAGCGTTTCTCAACTGGACGCACATGACGATCGGGACCGTGGGCGCGCTCGTCCAGTTGGCAATTTCCTACTTGTTCCTTCGACGTCTCGATTCCATCTCCTTGAAGCTGGGTTTTTCCATTCAACTGGCCGGCGGAATCTTCAGCGCGCTTTCCCTTCCTGATTGGAGTTTCCATTTCCTCTTGTACTCAGAGATCATCTTTCAGCTGGGTTTTTGCTGGTGTCTTCTTGAGGGGACAAAGTGTTGGGCGCTCGATGAGGTTGATTTGTACTAGAGGGAGTTTTGGTCGCGGCGGATGGCGGCGTCGGCGAGTACCGTGAGCGCGGTAAACCACTCTTCTGCATTGACGGAGAGCTCGTGTTCTCCTTCGAGTTCTATCTGACCAAAGAAAAGCGCGTACCAGATTCGAGCAAAGGCGACGGCACTTACGCCGTCGGCGAGGAGGTTCATGTCTTTGAGTGGCTTCACACGACTCATGATCAATGTTGCGGTTTCTTTCTTCGCTTCGGCGATACCGAACGACGCTGTTGGATTGTGGCGCGCGAACGACATACTCTCGATGCGCTGAATGCGAGCTTCGGTGCGAGCGGGGACCTGCGCGTCGGCAATGATCACGCGCAACGCCTGACGTAAGTCGTCGGTGGTCTTGACGGACTCAAAGGGATGAGTGAAGGTCTCGGCAAGACCGAGGAGCACCTCACGAAAGCGGTGCACGATGGCGCAAGCAATCAGATCCTCCCGGTCATCAAAGTAGCTATAGAGCAGCGCAGCGGAAATATTGGCGTCAGAGGCCACGCGTTTCACTCGAAACTGCGTCATGCCGTTGCGCTCTATCTCGCGCGAAGCCGCTTCGAGAATCGTGTCTCGCGTCATACCTGGAGACTACGCCGGACTTGGTCGACTTAGTGTTCGTCAGTCCAATCGCGACCGTTCAACTGTGCCGTGACGTGGTTCAAAAATCGGGCCGCCGCGGCGCCGTCAATTGCTCGATGGTCGAAGGTCAACGCCAAGAGTCCCGCGGAGTGGATCACGATGGACTCTTCGCCGGTGGGCGAGGTGACGACGACGGGCTTGCGAGTTACGCCATCGGTCGCCAAGATGGCGATCTGGGGTTGATTAATTACCGCACCGGTCAAGAAAGTGCCGAAGGGACCGGGGTTGGTGATCGTGAATGTGCCCCCGGTGACGTCGTCAACGGTGAGTTTCTTCTGCTTCGCCCGAGTGGCGAGATCACGAATCTGTCGCGCCATCGTCCAGAGGTCGAACCGATCCGCGTCGTGGATCACGGGTACGACGAGTCCGCCGCCGTCAAGATCGACGGCGATGCCCAGATTGAGGTTGTGGTGCACGACGAGCTCATCGTGTCCCACGGACGCGTTTATCTGAGGGAACGCCCGCAAGGCGTCGAGGACGGCGAGGGCCACGTAGGGCAGGTAGGTCAGGGTGTATCCCTCGCGCTCTTTGAACGCGGCGCCGTGGTGGCGACGATGTACTTCAACGTGTTCATAATCGACTTCTTTCACCATCAGGGTGTGCGCCGAGGTGGCCTTCGAGCGAACCATGTGTTCGGCGGTGAGACGGCGAGCCTTCGTGAAGGGGATCGTCTCGTCGCCGGGACGGGTTTCGCCACCAGAAGTGGCGGATTCGCTAATGGCGTTCTCCACGTCGTGGCGCGTCAATTGACCGTTCGGACCGGTGCCCACAAGTGACGCGGCGTCGAGGTGATGATCATTCAAAAGTCGGCGAACGACGGGCGACATCGGCGTCGAAGTGATTGGCGCGGGTGAATGACCTTGTGCGGCGACGTACGCCTCGACGTCGCCTCGAGTTAGTCGTCCCAGCGGACCCGAACCGACCATCTGATCGGCTCGTAGCTGGTGTTCTTCGAGTAGTCGGCGCACTGCGGGAGAGAGTTGGTTGGACGTCTCGGTGGCGTCACGCGCCGACGTCCCCGTGCTCGACGCGTTTACGGGCGTAGTGCCAACGACGGGAGTGGCGCGTGTGAGCGGGTCCTCAAGGCCAGAGTCAATGATCGCGAGCGTGGTACCAACGTCGACGGTGACACCCTCTTCAATCAAGATCGCGGACAGGACTCCGTCAGTTTGAGCAGGGATCTCTGTGTCGACTTTGTCGGTTGATACTTCGAAGAGTGGTTCTCCTTTTACGACGACGTCGCCAACTTTTTTAAACCACTTCGTCACGGTGCCGTCGGCTACCGTTTCACCCAGCTGTGGCATCGTGACGTTGGCCATGGTTCTTACGCTCGAATCGCTAAATGGGTCAAAGTTATCGCGCGCTCACTTCGAGCTGGGACGCCATCCAATCGGCGCCCAGAGGGCGATGACGATAGACGACATTCGCACACCCGTGATTCCCCTCTTCTAAGAGTACGAACTTGGTCTCACCACGCGCCTCATTGGCCAGGCGCTCACCGTCCTGCCAGGGGAAGAGGCGGTCTCGCTTGCCCATGATGACCATGAGCGGCTGGGTGATTTTCGCGGCGTGTCCATCGAGCGTCATGCTCCAGGCTCGCTTCTCAGCTTCTTCGGGTGAGGACGAGTACGAGCGCACTTCAAAGGCGTGTCGAGTGAGGGGATTCAAATCTTTCCACGTCGCGCCTAAGTTGTAGGGTCCGGCGAGCGCGATGGTGCCGCGAATGGGAAGGTCAGCGCTAGCCAGTCGCGCCGCGTAGAAACCTCCTAGTGAGACGCCCCACACACCAATGCGACTCGAATCGACTTCAGGCAGCGACTGTAGGAACGAGATCACAACCTCACCGACGGTCTCCCATTCGGGACGGATCGGCAAGGTCCACTCGGCTTCGCCCTGACCCGGACCATCGAGCGCGAACGTGGCCATGCCCCGGTCGAGGAACGCCCTTTCCACGTCGCGAAACTCTTCCTTCGTCGAGTCGAGTCCGGGGATCAAGAGCACGGTCGGGTGAGGGCCGTTCGCGTGGGGTGCGCGGAAGAGTCCGACCAGGTTCGAGCCTTCAAAGGGGATGGCGTGACGACTTCCCGGTGGCACAAAGAGGGGCGCGGCCATATTGAGCGCGTTGACCGCTCGAGTGTGAGCGGCCCTGGCCTGATCTTGGTCGTGGACGAAGAGAAACTTGCCAAAGTGGAAGTACGTCGCCGCCCGCGCGTAGAACTCGCCGGCGCTTCGGCGCCGTCCTTCGCCCAGCGCTTCGTCGGCCAGGGCCAGATGCTCTTCGGCGCCAACGCACCACGCAGCGCACCATTCATCCCAGCGTTCGAGTGGCCGAGTGATTCGCGCGTAGTCGCTTGCGTCCACCCCGTTGGCGGTGAATCGTGGTTCCCAGTTCGCGACCGCGGTTTCAAGAAGTACGTCAGCCATTTGGCCCCCAGACGTTGGAATTGATGCTGATGGTAATGGATTCAGGTTCGCATTGAACGGGGGAGGGGCCTTTAAATCTTTTCACCCGAAAAGGTCCCTTTTCTATTTGCTCGAACACCTAGGCATCATTAGGGTTACGACATCGCTCATCGGGCGATCGACTCTGGAACAACGGCAATAGGGGGCGCCAGGGTTGCGTCAACGCAGGGGGGTTAATAATGAGAGGGAAAAGGAAACTTTTTCGCGCGCTAAGTGTGACTTCGGTCTTAGTGGCGTCGTTGTTCACAGTCGCGACGTCCAGTGGGGCGTCGTCGAGCGGAAGCATTGCCAAAGGTCAGCCAGTCTTGATTGGCGCGTCACTCTCGCTAACGGGTGAGTTCTCGGCTGACGGCACGGCCTTCCAAGCGGGCTACAACTTGTGGGCTGCTGATCAGAACGCCAAGGGCGGGCTACTGGGCCATCAGATCAAGCTCAAAATAATTTCGGACGCCTCAAGTCCCACGCAAGTGATAACGAACTATCAGTCGCTGATTTCGACTGACCACGTGAACTTGACCTTTGGTCCGTTCTCGTCACTTTTGACGCTTCCCGCCGCCAAGGCGGTCAATCGTTACGGCTACGCCATGGTGGAAGGTGCGGGCGGCGCACCTTCGATCTTCCAGTCGGGACTGAAGAACGTCTTTGACGCGGCGCTGCCAGTAGCGGACGGACTCGTTCCCTTCGCCAAGTGGATCGCGTCGCTGCCCGCGAGTCAGCGACCCAAGACCATTGCCTACGTGACGTCGAACGACCCATTCACCGAACCGCAGATTCCCGTGGCCGCGAAGATCATCAAGGCTGCGGGCGTCAAGACGGTGTACAACAAGGTCTTCGCCGCTGAGGTGACTGACTACACGCCGATTGCGGATGAGGTGGCGGCAGCCAACGCCCAGGTCGTCGTGCTTGGATCGGTGGACGTACCTACAGTGTCCTCCTTCATGCAGGCGTTCGAGCAAGCGCACTACAATCCCAAGGCCTTCATCGCCACGGCCGGACCCGACCAAGGCACGACCTTCTTAAAGGCCGTAGGTTCGACGTACGCGAACGGCGTGATGGTGCCCAACGCGTGGTTCGGTGGTTCGAAGAATGCCGAGAGCGTGAAGATGGTGAGCGAGTACATCAAGAAGTACGGCGGGACTGCATCGGGTGTCAACGCTGACGTAGCTGAGGCGTACGCCGTTGGTCAAGTGATAACTGCCGCAGTAAAGGCAACGGGTGGTTTCAGTAACGCGAAGATCATCACGTACCTGCACTCGGGCGTCACGATTCAAAGCGTCCTCGGCGCGGTGAAGTTCAACTCGCTCGGAGAGAATAACCAGCCAACGGCTTTCACCTTCCAGTGGCAGGGCACGAAGTTTGTTGAAGTGAATCCAACCACGGACCCCGGCGCTACCAAGATCCTCTATCCAAAGCCTGCGTGGAAGGCATAAACATTGAATGGCACTGCGGTACTGCATTCGATCATCGATGGCGTACTGACCGGTTCGGTCTACGCCTTGATGGCAACGGGGCTCACGCTGATCTTCGGAGTGATGAACATCATCAACGTGGCCCAGGGGATATTTGTGATCCTCGGTGCCTACTTGAGTTACGCCCTCTCTGTGCATTTGGGTATCGACCTCTTTGCTGGACTCGCCATCACGATCCCCACCCTTTTTGTGGTGGGGATCGTGGTGGAACGCGCCTTTTTGAGTCGCATCAAGGGCCCAGAGAGAGTCGTCATGTCAATCCTGGTCACCTACGCAGTTGCACTGGTGATCGAGGGCGTGCTCGACATGGTCTTTACCGCCAATTACGTCGAGTTGCACGCTTGGTATGTTGATCAGTCGGTGCGCGTCTTGGGCATCTGGCTTCCGTACATCTATCTCTTGGGATTCGCCCTGGCGCTCGTTCTCCTGGGAGCTTTGTACGTCATGCTCTATCGGACACGCTTTGGCGCAAGCGTAAGAGCATCGTTGGCCAACCAGACGGCGGCGGCGCTGGTGGGCATCAACGTTCGGCGCGTTTCGACCATCTGTTTCGGTCTTGGCGTCGCGGTCACGGCCGCGGGTGGCATGATTTACGGCGCGACGAACGCCTTTAACGCGAACTCGAGCTACGACCTCATCTCGCGTTTGCTCGTCATCATCGTGTTAGGCGGGATGGGTAGCCTCGGTGGCGCACTCGTCGCGGGCATCATGATGATCACCATCGAAGACTTGGTGTCCGTGGTGTGGGGTTCGACCTGGTCGAACCTGTCGTTCTTCGTCATCTTGGTCATCGTCTTGTCGCTTCGACCACAAGGTCTCTTCGGTCAGCGCTCGGTGAGAGTCGCCTAGTGTCACGACTCAAATACGGGTGGTGGCTTCCCGTGCTGGCCGTCTTCGTGGTCTTTCCTCTGGTTGAAAAGAATCCGACGTACACGACGATTGGCGTCTTCGCTCTGATCTTTATGGGTTGTGCCACGTCGTGGAACATGTTCTCTGGTTATTCGGGTTATATCAACCTGGGCGCCGCCGTGTTCTACGGGACCGGTGCCTACACCATGGCGCTGCTGTCGAATCACTTACACGTGCCCGGCAGTGGAGATCAGTTCTGGCTGGTGCCCGTAGGTGGGCTCGTGGCGATGATCGTGGCCGTACCCTTTGGTCTCATTGCGCTGCGCGTTCGTCGCCACACCTTCGTCGTCATTACGATTGCTATCTTTTTCGTGGTCCAGCTTTCAGCCATTAACTTTTCGTTTACCGGCGGCACCTCTGGATTATCGCTGCCCCTGATCCCTTGGTTGGAGACGAATTTCAACACGCCCTTCTACTACATTGCGCTCGGCATCGTCATCTTCGCGACGCTGCTCTCCTTCGCTGTTCGTCGTTCGAGGTTCGGCCTGCAGCTCCTCGCTATCCGAGACGACGAAGATCGGGCGTCGGGTCTGGGCGTCAAAGTGTTCGCCGTCAAACTCACCGGCTTCACACTGTCGGCCTTCGCGATTGGTATGTGCGGCGCGCTCTACGCCGTCTTCATAGGCCAGATCTATCCTCAGTTCGTCTTCGACCCGCTGTTTGACATCTCCATCGCGCTGATGGCGATCTTTGGTGGACTGGGTACCCTGGTCGGTCCGCTACTCGGGGCCCTTGTCCTGGAATCGATGCAGCAGTACCTGACTCTCCAGTTCTCCAGCAGTTCGCTCTACCTGGTGATCTTCGGCGCGCTCTTCCTGGTCATTGTCTTGTTCATGCCTCAAGGCGTCGTGGTCTATGTACGCGACCTCTGGACGCGACACTCGTTGGCGAGTGATGACGATTCGACGCCCATGGACCCCGCATTGAGTGGAAGCACTTCGGCGTGACGACGCTGCTGAAGGTGCAAGGAGTGTGCAAGGCTTTCGGGGGCCTGCAGGCCCTCTCGTCGTGTTCATTGAACGTCGAAAAGGGCACTATCGCCGGACTTATTGGACCTAATGGTTCGGGCAAGACGACCCTGTTTAACGTGATCACTGGTTACGTTAAGCCCGACGGCGGCAGCGTGGCCTTTGCCGACCAGGACATCACGGGCGCGCATTCGAACAAGGTCTTCGCGCTGGGCATTGGTCGAACGTTTCAAATCACGAGGATCTTTGCTCGACTCAGCGTGCTCGAAAACATGTTGGTCGCGACTCAGCGTGACGAAAGTTGGCTGCGTGGACTGACGCGATCTAAGTCCTCGAAGTCCGAGGTGGCCGCCGCGATGGAGTGGCTGGACTTCGTGGGCATCGCGCGACTCGCCGCACTGTCCGCGGGATCGCTCTCCTTTGGCCAGCGCAAGCTCTTGGAGCTCGCCTACATCTTGGTGGCCGACCCTGACGTTATCTTGTTGGACGAGCCGGCCGGTGGTGTCAATCTGACGCTCATCAATGAGATAGCCGAAAAGATTCGCGTCCTTAACAAGAGCGGTAAGACCTTCTTAATCGTGGAACACAACATGGAGTTCGTCATGAATCTCTGTGACAACGTGACCGTTATGCACCAGGGTGCTGACCTGGTCACCGGCACGCCTGCCGAAGTTCGCAGCAACCCCCTCGTCCTGGACGCGTACCTCGGCGGTAGCGACGTTGACGACGCCGAAGAGGCCTCGTGACTGAGTCGACGCCGTTCTTGGGAATTGAGGGCGTCGTCGCTGGGTACGGCGGCGGTGACGTCTTAAAGGGCGTCAACTTCACCGTGAACGAAGGCGGCGTGACGTGCATCGTGGGACCGAATGGTTCGGGTAAGTCGACGCTACTAATGGTGATCAGTGGGCTCTTGAAACCACGACTCGGACAGATTTACTTCAAGGGGACGCCCCTGGTGGGTCTGACGCCGCGCGCGATACTGAAGCTGGGCATCGTCCAGGTGCCACAGAACCACAGCCTCTTTGGCGAGATGAGCGTCGAGGAGAACGTCGAGCTTGGCGCGTTTCTCGTTAGGGACCGCTCGGTGATCGCCCGGCGAATGGACTCAGTGCGAGAGATGTTCCCAATCGTGGCCGAGCGCGCGAAGGATAAGGCCGGCAGCCTTTCGAGTGGCCAACAGCGCTTGGTCGAGTTCGCACGTTGTCTCATGCTCGAGCCTGAATTGGTGATACTGGACGAGCCCTCGATGGGTCTGGACCCCAAGACACTGCGCTCAATGTTCGATACCGTCAAGATGATGAACGCCATGGGTCGAACGGTATTGCTGGTCGAGCAAAATGCTCGTCAAGCGCTGAAGATGAGTCATCACGGCGTCGTGCTGGAGAATGGTCAGGTACGTCTCTCGGGATCGGGTTTGGAAGTCCTGAACAATCCAGAGATTGGCGTGTTGTTCCTCGGTGGCGCACTTCACGAGAAGCCCAAGGCGTCTGAGGTCGGGCAATGAAGGAGAGTGATTGATGAGCCAGCAACTACGCATTGGATGGATCGGCTGTGGCCGCATGGGAACGGCCATGGCCACACGGCTCATCACCGCCGGTCACGACGTGAGCGTGACGAACCGTACTCGCTCCAAGGCCGAGGTCCTCGGAGAGCTCGGGGCCCGCGTGGTCGACAGCCCCCGGGAACTGGCCGATTGTGACGTCGTGTTCATTATGGTCTCGGCGGACGCCCAACTCGTCGAGGTGACGAGTGGCGAGTACGGCGTGCTGACCGATGGATCCGTGGTGCCCAGGGTCGTCGTTGACTGCTCGACGGTGTCAACGGCGACGTCGTCGCACGTGAGAAGCGCCTGCGTCGCCCGGGGCGCTGAGTTCCTGGCCGCGCCGGTGAGTGGTAATCCTAAGGTCGTGGCCTCGGGCAAATTGACGTTCGCGGTGTCGGGTAAGCGCGAAGCCTTCGAGATCGTGCGTCCGCTCTTTGAACAGTTGGGTCACGGCGTTTCGTACGTGGGCGACGAGGAAGTTGCGCGTCTGGTCAAGATCTGCCACAACATGTTTCTCGGTATCGTGACCCAGGCCATGGCCGAGATCACGGTGTTGGCCGAGCGCGGCGGCATAAAGCGCAGTGCGTTGCTCGATTTCCTCAATAATTCAGTATTGGGTTCAACTTTCTCGCGCTATAAGACGCCGGCGTTCGTGAATCTCGACTTCACCCCAACCTTCACCCCAGTGCTCTTGCGTAAGGACTTCGACCTTGGGATGGCCGAGGCCAAGAAGATGAGCGTGCCCATGCCGCTTTCGGCGCTCTGCACGGAACTGGTGGTGAGTGCCATTGGCGCGGGCTACCGGGACGAGGACTTCGCGGTGCTGCTTCTCGAAGAGGCTCGCAGCGCCGGACTGATCATGGAGCCAGAAAATCTGGTCGTGGACGATGGACTGGGGTTGAAATAATGAGAGAGGGATTCGGACCCGTCATCAATACTCCCGGTCACAACGGAGTGGACTTCGAGACCCGGGTGGACTTCGATCGTCTGCGTCGATATCGTCTCGCGCGAGCGCGCGAAGCCCTGGA
>PKXH01000031.1:30688-52541 GCA_003133405.1 Acidimicrobiaceae bacterium
GAGCCCATGGTGTGGGACTTTGGCTCAGCGGCCCGCCATCATCAGCTCTTCGCCCCCTGGCTCGAACCCGAGAACTGTCGAGCCGGAATGCTCGGACTGCGCGGCGCCATCGCGCCCCAGGCCGGACTCTTCGAATCCGCGGTGAAAGAGATCGTCGCTTTGCTGAAAGATCACGGCGTGATCAATCAGCCGGTCGGCCTCGACATCGTCGAGCTGCCTTTTCTCTTTGAGATGCAAAAGGCGGGCGTGGAGATTCGTGACGCTCAACAACTGATGCTCGACGCCCGTCAGATCAAGAACCAAGACGAAGTCATGCTGCTCTCTCAAGCGGCGGCCATGGTGGACGGCGTCTATCAAGACATCTTCGAAGCCTTAAAGCCCGGCGTTCGCGAGAACGAAATCGTGGCACTGGCCAACAAGCGCCTCTACGAAATGGGGTCTGATCAGGTCGAAGCTATAAACGCGGTCTCGGGTGAACGGTGCAATCCGCATCCTCACAATTTCACCGACCGCATCATTCGCCCCGGCGAGCAGGCGTTCTTCGACATCATTCACTCCTTTAATGGTTACCGAACGTGCTATTACCGCACATTGTCGGTGGGCAGCTCCACGGCTCCCCAACGAGAGGCTTACGTCAAAGCCCGCGCGTGGATGGACACCGCGATCGATCTCGTGCGCCCCGGCGTGGGCACCGACCAAATAGCCTTGGCCTGGCCGGCCGCGACCGACTTTGGCTTCGCCAACGAGATGGCCGCCTTTGGTCTGCAGTTCGGTCACGGTCTGGGGCTCGGACTACACGAGCGACCCGTGATTAGCCGACTGAATAGCCTGCGTGATCCTCTTGAAATCAAATCCGGTATGGTTTTCGCGTTGGAGACGTACTGTCCGGCGAGTGACGGCGTGTCGGCGGCGCGTATTGAAGAAGAGATTGTCGTAACAGAGAATGGCCCGGCGATTCTTTCGCACTTCCCCGCGCAAGAACTCATGGTCGCNNGATGTAGATTTTCGCCTGGAGATGTACCGTAGCCAGTTCGCGCTGCGTCAGTTTGAAAAACGCGCCTACGACCTGTTCTTAGAGAACTACGTGAAGGGCACGAGCCACCTTTCCATCGGGCAAGAGGCCATCGCGGCGGGCGTCGCGGCCGCGATGCGTCCCACCGACTGGACGTTCGCGACGTATCGCGGCCACGCGCACACGCTGGCACGGGGCGTACCGATGACGCCGGTGTTCGCAGAACTGATGGGTCGCACGAATGGTCTCATGGCGGGCAAGGGCGGATCAATGCACCTGACTAGTGTCGAGCATGGTGTGATGGGTTCTTACGCGATCATTGGCGCGCACTTGCCGATCGCCTGCGGAGCGGCCTGGAGCGCCCAGTATCGCGGCACCGACCAGGTCGCCGTCGCCTTTTTCGGCGACGGCTCGACGAACATCGGCGCGTTCCATGAGGCCCTGAACTTGGCGGCGGTGTGGAAGTTACCGGTCATCTTCTTTTGTGAGAACAACCTATGGATGGAGTACACCCGAACCTCAGAAGTGACGGCCGTCGCCAATCCGGCGGCCGACCGGGCTTCGGCGTACGGCCTCGCGAGCATCATCATCGATGGTAACGACGCTGACGAGGTCTACGAGGTCACGGCCGAGGCCATCGAGCGCGCTCGAGCGGGCGACGGACCGAGCATGATCGAGGCGAAGACGTATCGTCACGGCGGGCACTCGCGCGCCGACCCGGGTAAGTACCGCCCCGACGAGGAGTTGGCCGAGTGGCTCGCCAAGGACCCCATTCCTCGATACCGTACGCGCCTGCTCGAAGCTGGGGTGAGCGAGGACGAGTTGCGCGCCATCGAAGTCGAAGTTGACGCTGAAGTCGACCGCGCCACCGAAGAGGCGAAATTGGGTGGGGTGCCCGGTGAGGATCTGCTGTTAAAGGACGTATGGGCTGACGGAGGTGGCGCATGGCGCAACTGACATTTCGTGAAGCAATCGCACGTGGCATCGCCCAAGAGATGCGCCGTGATGAATCCGTCGTGCTCTTAGGCGAGGACGTCGGCGCCGCCGGGGGCGTCTTTAAGGGAACCGTCGGGTTGCTCGAGGAGTTCGGTGGCGTGCGAGTGCGCGATACTCCCATTAGTGAGCAGGCCATATTGGGCGCGGCCATGGGTGCGTCGATGACCGGCCTTCGTCCTATCGCCGAGATAATGTTCTCGGATTTTTTCGCGGTCTGTTGGGACATTGTCGCCAATGAGATCGCCAAGAGTCGCTACATGACGAACGGACAGATGTCGTTTCCTCTCGTGATTCGCTCGGGCAACGGCGGTGGCCTGCGCTTTGGCGCCCAGCACTCTCAGAGTGTCGAGAACTGGGCGATGATGATCCCGGGACTCAAGGTCGTGGTTCCGTCGAACGCGCGCGACGTCATTGGTTTGATGGCCGCCGCCGTGCGCGACCCCGATCCCGTGATCTTCCTCGAAGCGAAAGCACTCTACGCGTCGAAAATGGACGTGCCCGACGGAGAGATCGTGGACACGCTGGGTTCGGCGAAAGTGTTGCGTCAAGGCGCCAACGCCACGGTCGTCGCGTTGGGCGCCATGGTTCCTCGAGCCCTCGAAGCCGCCGAGGAACTCTCGGCCAATGGGATCGACTGCACAGTCGTCGACGTTCGCTCCCTCGTGCCCCTGGACACGATGACGCTACTGCGAGAGGTGTCGGCTACCGGACGGCTCTTCACCGTCGAAGAGAATCCGCGACTCTGCGGGTGGGGTGCTGAACTCGTTTCGATCATCGCCGACGAAATCTTTTACGACCTCGACGGACCGATCGTGCGCATCACAACCCCGCATATTCCGCTGCCCGCCGCGGACTCACTTGAGGATTTGGCCATCCCCTCCGTCGAACGTATCGTCACCACAATTCACAAGGCGATGAATTCATAACTTGTGCTGTGGCCTCCGAAGGGTCGTCAAGATGGCTCGATCGGCTCGTTGACGTAACGTCGTCCTTCACGAAATTCTTATATTCATTGGCTATCCTGTGGCCGGCGGCGAATGAGCATCACGGCGATGGTTTTTGGCGCCACCAAAATTTGGACGACTCACTTCGCTGGCGTGTAAGGAAAGATTTGAGCCATGAACCTAAGCGCCGAGATGTTTCCAAAGTCGCTCCTGCCGCTATTCAAACTCTTCCATGTTGACTTCAATCCACCGAGACAACCCTCGAGACCGATGCTGTTCGTCGCTACCTTCGTGGCAATTGTCGGTTCGGTGGCCGTAGACGTCCTGCTCGTCGCGATAGGCACGAGAGTTTTTCCGTCGACCAAGGGGTACGTTCACTTTCGGTTCTCTGACTACACCAAACTCACCGTCATAGGCGTCATTGTGGCGTGCGTGGGTTGGCCCATCGTGACTCGACTGAGCTCCACCCCGCGGTGGCTCTTTTTTCGCTTGGCCGTACTCGTGTCGGTCGTGTTGTTCGCGCCCGATGCCTATCTCTTGTATCGCGGCGACTCCGCGAAGGCTGTCTTCGTCCTCGTGTGGATGCACGTGGCGATAGCCGTCGTGACATATTTTTCACTGGTCAACTTGGCGCCAGTGCCTCGCGGGCGTCACGCCCGCTAAGCGTTTGGTCTCGATCTATAGCTTTGGCGCGAGGATCTCGTGTGATCTTATGGTGACCTCTTTCGCCCCCGCGTACGGTGGAGAGTTTGCCGGATTCGGACTGTGAAAAATCGCCCGATTCTCGAGATTGGACCTGGAAACGCAGGAAAAGTCTCAATATCCCGACATGCCGCGGGACTTTTGCTATTGTCTATTACTTCCATAGAAATAGGAGGAATTAACCACAATGAAACCCCGACTTCTTCGTCTCTTCGTGCTTCCACTGTCAGGCGTCCTCGTCGTAACGGGTCTGGCGACCATGTCGAGCGCATCGTCAGTGACCACGGTCAACGTCGTGGGCTACTCGACGGTGTCGGCGGCGTATAGCGCACTTGAGATGGCCTTTCAAACGACGCCGGCCGGTCAGGGCGTCACCTTCACCAACTCCTTTGGCCCCTCGGGCACTCAGGCTCAGGATGTCGTCGCCGGCCAGCCCGCGGACATCGTCAACCTCTCACTCGAACCCGATATGCAGACCGTCGTGAGCGCTGGACTGGTGTCGACGAACTGGGCGAGCAACCCGATCGTGAAGAGCGAACACGGCATGGTCACCGACTCCACCGTCGTCCTCGTCGTGCGCCCGGGTAATCCCCTTGGTATTAAGGGGTGGAATAATCTGTCCAACGCCAGCGTTCAGCTGATCACGCCCGATCCCATTAGCTCGGGCAGTGCGAAGTGGAACCTTCTCGCCGCCTACGAGTCGCAGTTAGAACAAGGTCGCTCCGCCAAGCAGGCGAAATCGTATCTCAACACCCTCATCAGCCGTGTCATTGCCGAGCCATCTAGCGGGTCGAAGGCCCTTTCGTCGTTCTTGGCGGGCACCGGTAACGTGTTGTTGGCCTACGAGAGCGACGCGCTGACGGCGGGGCCGGGATCGAAGTTTCAGATCATCTACCCCAAGCAAAACCTGCTTATTGAGAACCCAGCCGCGCTAACTACGACCGGTTTGGCGAAACCCGCCGCGGTCGCGTTCTTCAATTACCTTTTTTCCATCCCGGGTCAATCAATCCTTATGACTCAACACTACCGTTCGACCCTTTCTGTCTTTCAGAAAGCGGTGAAGAGCCAGTTTTACACACCCTCAAGTCTCATCACCATCGCTAAGATGGGCGGCTGGACGAAGGTCTGGAACAAGTTCTTCGCTACCAACGGCCTCGTAACACTGGATGAGGCTGCACATGGATATACAAGCTAAGTCCCCTCCGTCTCCTCACGCTACGTCGCCAGCGGGTTTCGGCTGGCGACGGGTGCGTTCACGACTCTCGCTCCCGTTGCTCGCGGGAGGCGGCGCCGCACTCATCGTGGGCTACCTCTCGCTCATCGTCTTGATACCGATGGCGGCGCTGGTGAGCCACGGACTTTCGGTGTCGGTTCACCCCAACGGCGCCGGCGTGGAGTTCTGGCGTTGGCACGTGTCAATCGGTCTGCGGACCTTCTGGCGAGCGGTCACGGTGCCCGGCGCGCGCCAGGCGATCTGGTTGTCGCTGTGGCTCTCGCTCAGCGTGGCGGCGATCAACGCTGTGATGGGCGTGGCGATCGCCTGGGTGTTGGTGCGCGACCGCTTCATTGGTAAGGGCCTTATCGAGGCGTCGATTGATCTGCCCTTCGCGCTGCCTACGATCGTAGCGGGTGTGGTGCTGCTCGCTATCTATGGCCCCGACAGTCCCATCCACGTGGATCTGTTCGAGACGTGGATGGGACTCATGTTGGCGCTGCTCTTTGTCACGCTGCCGTTTTCAGTGCGCGCGGTCCAACCCGTGCTCGCCTCGCTCGATCTCGAGAGCGAAGACGCCGCGAGAACCCTGGGCGCCGGGAGTCTGCGCACGTTCTTCTCCCTGGTGCTGCCTTCGCTGTGGCCCGCGGTACTGGCCGGCTTCGGCCTGGCCTTTGCGCGCGCCATCGGTGAGTTCGGCTCGATCTCGTTGATCGCGGGAGGAATTGGTCGAACCACGACGGCGTCCTACTACGTCTATAACCTGACCCAGGCCTTCTTTTGGACCAACGCCGCCGCGGTGTCGACCGTGCTGCTCGTGATCAGCCTCGTGGTGCTGGTGACGACCAACGTGTTGTCGCGCCGTTTTCAGAGGCGCACGCTCTGATGGGGCGCCGCCATTGGCCCCTGCGCGGGGTCGTGCTCCTCTATCTCGGCGTCCTCGTGGGGCTACCTGTCGTCTTTCTCGTTCTCAAGGCCCTGGGCCATGGCTTCCCGGCCTTTTGGAGCGAAATCACCAAGCCCGACGCACTCTCCGCGCTGAAACTTTCGATTGAAGTCGCCGCCATCGCGGTGCCGATCAATACCGTGGTGGGCGTGGGGGCGGCGCTACTGGTCGCACGTCACAATTTCTTTGGCAAACGGGTCCTGGACACCATCTTTGACGTGCCGGTCGCCATCTCGCCCGTCATCATCGGGGTCGCGCTCGTGCTGGCCTACTCGCGCATTGGCTGGTTCGGCGCGCCGCTCACTCGTTGGGGCATCATGGTGCTCTTCTCGCCCCTGGGCGTCGTGCTCGCGACCATGACGGTGTCGCTACCTTACGTACTTCGATCCATCGTGCCAGTGCTACTCGAGCTCGGCGTCGATCAAGAGCAGGCCGCGCGCACGCTCGGCGCGGGCCGCGTGCGAATCTTCTGGTACGTGACGTTGCCCGCCATTCGTTGGGCCGTGCTCTATGGCGTGACGCTCACCCTCGCGCGCACGCTGGGCGAATTCGGCGCCGTGTTGGTGGTGTCGGGCAACATCACTGGCGTCACCCAGACCTTGCCGATCTACATTTTCGACAGCTGGGATCAGCGTTTTGACGTGCTCGGTTCGTACTCAGGTGCGTTGGTGCTGGCGATGATGTCGATGGCGGTGCTCGCAGTACTGGCCCTACTACGGCGAAGAGAGCGACGGCTGCGTGTCGATCTCGCTTAAGCACCTCACCAAGCACTACGGCTCGACCAACGCCGTCGAGGACGTCAGCGCCGAGATCGTCCACGGCTCGTTGACGGCGGTGCTCGGGCCATCGGGCTCGGGCAAGTCGACGCTGTTGAAACTCATCAGCGGACTCGAGCGGCCCGACCAGGGAAGTGTCGTCATCGACGGCGAGGACGTGACCGACGTCGACCCTCGCCACCGCGACATTGGTTTCTGTTTTCAGCACTACGCGCCGTTTCGTCACATGAACGTCACGAAGAACGTGGGCTTCGGGCTCAAGGTGCGCAAGCGATCCCCCAAGGAGATCGACGCCCGTGTGAAAGAGTTGCTGGCGCTGGTGAAATTGGAACACAAGGCCAAGCACTACCCGGCCCAGCTCTCGGGGGGCGAGCGACAGCGAATGGCGCTTGCGCGGGCTCTGGCGATCGAGCCGCGGGTGCTCTTGCTCGACGAGCCCTTTGGCGCGCTGGACGCCGTCGTTCGCGCTGAACTGCGCCATTGGGTGAAAGAGCTCCATCAACAGATCCACGTCACCACGGTGCTCGTCACGCACGATCAGCAAGAGGCCATGGAAGTGGCGGATCAACTCATCGTGATGCGATCGGGACGGGTCGTGCAGTCGGGCGATCCCCTGGCGCTCTACGAGAGGCCTGCGACTGATTTCGTGCACGAGTTCCTAGGCCCGTCCACTACCTTCGCCGGCGAAGTGGCGCGCCCTCACGACTTAGAGCTCGTCTCGGTCTACCAAGGCACGATGAAGGGCCGGATCACGTCGATCGTCTCGCTGGGCTTCGAGGCCCAGGTGACTGTCGAGCTCAGCGATGGTACGTCAACCTGGGTGCAACTCAGTCGGAACGAGTTGGCCTCGATGGGTCTGCGCGTCGCGCTACTGGTGGGCGTTCGACGTCGCGACGACGTCGAGTTTTAGCGCCGGCGCGTTCGGCGTGGCTTTACGTCCGACGCGCAGCCACGACGTCACGGCCGCGAGCGCGCAGACCGCCGTCGCGAAGGCCAGCGCCGGGTGCAGCCCCGAGACGAACGCCTTTTGAATGATCCGTGGGAAGAACGTGTGCCCGAGAACGGTGGTGCGCGCCGCAGGCGAGAGCGCCGAGAGCACGTGGGGCCCGAGGAGGTGGGCCATCGGGTTGTAGCCAAGAAACGACGCGAAGAGCGTGGTCACCGGCGGCAAGGTGGCGATGTGCCGGGCCGTCGCGAGGGCGACGCCCTGGTGGGTGAGTCCGACGAGCAACGCGTGGGGCAGGGTCCCGGAGAGCCCGATAATCATCAGGGTGAAGAAGATCCCGATCGAGATGACCTGCCCGGAATTTTGAAAGGTGGAGTTCATGCCCGAGCCGACGCCTCGATGCTCGGCCGGTAGTGAGTTCATGACGCTCACGCGATTGGGCGCGGAGAACGCCCCCATCGCGAGGCCGTTCACGAACAGCAGTAGACCAAAGGCCGGGTACGAGAAGTTGGCGGGCAGGAACTGCATTAAGAGAAACGACACCGCCGCGCCCATCATTCCGCCCACCGTGAAGGGCCGCGCGCCGTAACGATCAGAGAGGAAGCCACAGAGCGGCCCGGCGACCAAGAACCCTCCGGTCAAGGGCAATAGTGCGATGCCGGCCCACAGCGGGGTGTTGGAGAAGTTGTAGCCGTGCAGGGGCAACCAGATGCCCTGGAGCCAGATGACCATCGTGAACATCAACCCGCCTCGTCCGACGGCGGCGAGCAGCGTCGAGATGCTGCCGGCCGAAAAGGCCCGGATCCGAAAGAGACTCAGTCGAAACATCGGGTCGGGCGAGCGGGCCTCGATGCGCGCGAAGAAGAAGAGCGCCACGACGCCCAGCACCAATGAGCCCAGCACGAGCGGACTGGTCCAGCCCATGACGTGCCCGCCGTAGGGCTGAATGCCGTAGGTGATACCGACCATGAGCGCGACCAGGCCGAGCGCGAAGGTGAGGTTGCCTGACCAGTCGACGTGGTGGTCACGTTTGCTTGGGACCTCTCTCAGTTTGAGGTAGGCCCAGATCGTGCCGAAGAGTCCGATGGGCACCGAGATGATGAAGATGAGTCGCCACTGGATCGGGCCGAGCAGGCCGCCCAGGACGAGACCGATGAACATCCCCGCGATGCCCGCGATCTGGTTGATGCCCACTGCCATGCCGCGCTGGTGTTCGGGAAAGGCGTCGGTCAGGATCGCCGTGGAGTTGGCGATCAAAAAGGCCGCGCCCACGCCTTGGAAGAGGCGCATCACGACGAGCCAGATCGCGGCCGTCGTTCCCGACATCCAGGTGATCGAGAGCAGGAGCGAGAAGAACGTGTAGACGAGAAAGCCGAGGTTGTACATCTTGACGCGCCCGAGCATGTCGCCCAGGCGTCCGAGGCTCACGACCAACACTGACGTCACGATCATGAAGCCCAGGATCATCCACAGCAAATAGAAGGTGTTGCCCGGTTGGAGTGGGTTGATGTTGATGCCCTTGAAGATGTCCGGCAGCGCGATCAGCACGATCGACGTATCGATGGTGGCCATCAGGACCCCGAGGGTCGTGTTCGAGAGCACCAACCACTTGTAGCGATCGGAGTTGCCACCGGAAGAGTCGCTTCGACGCAGGCGCGTCGCGGCGACGCTCACGAGACTCGTTCGCTCAACTGTCCACTCGGAACGGTGTCGAGCGTGTGCAGAATCGCGAGCGCCAACGCTCGCGCGCTCTCGGGGCTCATCTCGAGGGCCACGCGAGCCGACGGGCCCTTTTCGGGGTTCAAGACGTCGATCATCAGGGCGTGTCCCGCGGGGTAGTGCACCGGGTGATCGAAGTAGACACTGGCCCGTGTCATCGACGTCCAGCCGCTGGGCGTCTTCGCGCTCGCCTCGACACTGAGTCGTTCAGTCTGGTACGTGCACACAATGACTCCCTAGGCGATCGTGCGGGCGAGGAAGTTGAATATGTCATTCCAACCCTCGACCGCCGACTCGGGGCGATAGCTCGGTCGATCCACGCTGAAGAAGGCATGTCCCGCGCCCTCGAAGGTGCGAAACGTGAACTCCTTGCCCGCGGCAGTGAGGGCCTCGGCGAGCTGTTGGTTCTGTTCCGGTGAGGGGAACTGGTCGTCGGCACCAAAGAGTCCAAGCAACGGTGCCGAGAGGTGCTCCACCTCGCCGACAACGGCCCTCACCTTTAGGGGGAACTCCGAGGGCGGGTCGACCACGACGAACGCCCCGTAACAGTCGATCACCCCGTCGAGGGCCAGGCGACATCCCACGAGAAACGACTGGCGTCCGCCCGAGCAGTAGCCGATGGAGGCCACTTTGTCGTTGGACGTGGGCAGCGACTTCAGGTGCGCCACGGCGCCCGCGACGTCGCCGACCAGTCGCTCGTCGGGCACGCCCCCGAGGCTTCTCGCCGTGGCGGCCGCGTCGTCGGGGCTCGCGCCGGGCGCCTCGCGATGGTAGAGGTTCGGCATCAACGCGGCGTACCCGTTCNNGATCCACCTCGTACAACGTCGGTGGGCACCGCGAGGTACGCCTCGATCTCGTCGCCCTGATGTCCCTTGATGGTGATTGTGTCGGCTCGCAGATTGTGTGTCATGTTCGTCCTTTCATTGACTCGTTCGTTCGACTCTAGGGGGCGCAGCGTGCGACGACATCGCTTGGGCGCAGGCGGCTTTTTTCAAGAAGGGCAGTGGACGACAGCACCATCACCGGGCGCTCAGCGAGTCGGGGCGTGACGACAGGGATTGTGCCCAGAACTACGCTCGGCTGGACACGTGGCCCTCATCGTTGACCGCAACACAGGCGTTCGATGGGGAACACGCCACCATCACTCCGGCGACCGCTCCGCCCGGAAAGATGGTGACGGGTTTTGACCACTGTCCGGCCGTCCAACTGATCGCTCGGCCGCTGAGGCCAACCGTGACGCACTTCGTAGTCGAGGCGCACGAGACGGAGTAGGCAAAGGCCTTCGCGAAGCCGGGGATCGTGGCCGAAGGTGACCAAGCCGGCCCGTGGTACGTGATCGAGTGGCCCGAGTCGGTCACCGCCAGACAGAATTCCTTAGTTACGCACGAGACCGAGATCAGCCCATTTGGTCCAGTTCTGCGGTTCGGTACCCACCTTGTTCCGTTAAATGTCAGGATCTGTCCGTCCAGGTTGACGGCCACGCAGAACTTTGATGTCGCGCACGAGACGTCCATCAGTCGGTCGTCGAAGGCTCCGCTCGGTGAGGTCTGCCGAGACGACCAGGCGTGGCCGTTGAACGTTGCGATGGTGCTGGGCTTGCCCGGCAATCCGCTCGCACCGACGGCCACGCAGAACTTTGTAGTCGCGCACGAGACCTTGTAGGTCGCGTCGGGTCCCGCCCGCACTTTCTTTGACCACGAGTGACCGTCGAAGGTGACGGCTTCTCCACTCGCCATGGCCACGCAGAAGGTGGCTGACAGGCACGATACGGAATCGAAAGACCCTCCCGCCGCGACCGCCTGCGGCGTCGACCACTGGCCACTCCGCCGAAAGATCACATGGCCGTAGCCATCGGCCACCGCGCAGAAGTCGGCTGAAGGGCATGACACCGAGTAGCCGGTCTGACCACCGGAGGTCGTAAACGGGTCAAGGTGAATAGGCGTCGACCACTTGCTGACATTGGCGACCGCCGCGGTACTTCCAATGAAAGCCGACAACACTACCAACGTCGTTGCCGTGAGCAGCACTCTCGAAAGAGCTCTTCTGTCGTGGTATTGATGTGGACGGACCGTCACAGTCACTGTCGTCACCGTCCTAGATCAATCATCCTTATACCGTACTGAAACGCCGAGAGTGATCCGGCCGTTCGACTGGTTTACTGCGCGCGACGTTGCAGAAGTGAGTAGCCCGCACCCGTCCCTAACTTTTCTGGCATGCCACCTCGGTTCAGCGCGTCACTCGTTCTCGACCATCGAACCGCGCTCCGAGGTGCCCGTGAAGTAGGCGATGCCCCCCGAGACGAGCAACAGTAGTCCTGAGGCCGTCAGCGCCAGATCGAGTCCGTGCGTGAAAGCGCCGTACGCGGCGTGCACCACCTTCTTGATGATGGCTTGCACCGCCGCGCTACTCTGGCCGCTCTCCTTCTCTGCCTGAGAGTTGACTTGGCCGGTGATGACATCCGTGATAATTAACTGACGGTACGCGGCGGGTATGCCGAGCTGAATGAGTCGTTGTGTCAGGTTCACGGTTAGCTGACCGTTGACGATCGAGCCCAGGATCGCCACCCCCGTGACGGCACCCAGTTCGCGACTGGTGTTGATCGTCGAGGCGGCCATGCCCGAGTTCGCCGCGGGAATGCTGATCAGGGCCGTGGCGTTGATGGGCACGACGATGATCCCAAATCCAATGCCTGCCAGGCCCATGGTCCAGCCGAGCGTGCTGATCCCTACCGTCGGGCTGATGGCGACGTCGGTGAGCAGTACGCCCACGCCCGCGAGCAGACAGCCCACCGTCATGGGTGCGCGCGATCCCACCCGGCCCACCCATCGCCCGGTGAAGAGCGAGGCGAGGACCATGCCCGCGAGGAGCGGCAGGAAGTCGAGCGCCAGGGTGTAGGGGCTGACTGCGGCCACGACCTCGAGGTAGAGCGCGACGAAGAAGAAGATGGAGAATATCGCGAAGTAGCTGGTAAAGGCGATGACCGTCGAACCGGCGAAGGCTCGATTGCGGATCCACTGCAGATTGAGCATCGGGTACTTCGTATGGGCTTCGACGAAGAAGTACGCCACAAAGGACACCGTGGCGATCGCGTACAAGGTGAGCACCCCGCTCGAGCGGTACCCCCACGTCTCGCCCGATATCGTGGCAAAGGTGGCGAAACCGAGCGCCACCGTCGCGAGGACGAATCCGTAGGCGTCAATGCGCCGACGAATCTCGTTCACGCTCTCGGTCAGCGCGATCGCGGCTACGACCAAGACGAGCGCGCCGAAGATGAAATTGAACCAAAAGACGGCGCGCCACGACCAGAGTCCGACGAGCACGCCACCGATGACCGGTCCCAGGGCGAGCGCGAGCCCCGACACCGCGGCCCACGCACCGAGCGCTCGAGCCCGAGCCTTTTTGTCGGGGTAGATGTGGCGGATCATCGACAACGTGCTTGGCTCGGACCCCGCGGCGCCGACGCCCATAATCACGCGCCCGATGATCAACTCCGAGGGCGAGGCGGCGAAGGCGCACACCAGTGACCCGGCGCAAAAGATGACCACGCCGATCAACATCACCTTCTTGCGTCCGAAGTTGTCACCGAGTGATCCGCAGATGAGCATCAAACTGGCGAAGGCCAAGGCGTAACCGCCCACGACCCACTGCAACTGTGAAACGCCGGCGTGCAGTTCGGCTTGCACGCTCGTGAGCACGGCACTGGCAATCGTATTGTCGAGAAACGTTAAGAAGAGAATCGCCAGGAGAGAGGCGAAGCTGAAGTGGCTCCTCAGTTGATGGGCAATGGCGCCTCGATGCTCTTTGAGCGTTCGATTCATTAGTGGCGCAGAGCCGTCACGCTCGCTCATGTGCTCCCTTCCTCGAACGAGGACTCTATCGTCACGGACCGACTTCGCAACTCATTCTTACGCCGATATGCGTGTACTGGCGACCAAGTGCTGCGACTTACCCCAGCGCTTTGAATGTGATGCGGGCCACCGCAGAGTCACCCCCGGAGATGTTGCCGGCACTAATCGCGCAGCTCTTCAGGTTTGAAGTCTTCGTGCCGCACTTGCCGTTGCCGATCTTTCCGGTAATGACCTTAAACGTGGTCCTGGGCAGTAGGCCCGTGGCGCTGATGGTGGCTGATATTGCGCCCGAGGTGTTGCACCCAGCCGCACCCTTGGCGGAAAAGAGGCACTCAACGACGTAGACCGTATCGCCGGGCTTAAAGCCGCTGCCGGTCACCAGCACCTTTTCACCGTTATGAATCTTGGTCGACGGCTTGACGACCACTTTCGGTACGGTAGTGGCCGACGCACTCCCCAGGCTGACGAAGCCGCTCGAGAGTCCCGTGATGGCTAAGACCGCGACACTCAAACCGACGCGAAGCCCCTTGGCTGAGATCATTGTTCTCCCTCGTTATCTGGATCATCGGAGGTTCGACAGTCGCGCTACTCCAATCGCTGAAGTGGCGGATAAGGAAAACCCCCAAAATACCGTTGTTGTCATAGTAGTCAGGCGAGCCATCACGAAATTGTCCCGAAACGCTTAGATTTGGGGCTTTTTCGACATCATATTGAGCTTTGCCACGGCGATGAGCACGTCGTCTAACTTCGCTTGGCGTTTCGGGCCACCGACGATGACGAGGATCTCAAGGTTCGCGTGCGACAGTGCGCGTCGATGTGCTGACGGCACTGGTCAATAATGACCATTGCAGCATCTAGTCCACTAGCGCACATACGTCACATTGACTCACCCGTGCTAGGTGAGAAACGTTCAACTTCGTCACCCGCAACTATTTACGTGCATCATGACAGCGCCGACGCTTTCCGCGAGCCTCTTTATAGGACGCTGACACTTCGAATTGACGAAGCGGCTCCTCGAAAATGAGGCGGTGTGGTGAAGAGGTTGATGTTCATTGGTGGGGTCTCGAGCCTCGTGGTGCTCGGTTCCTTGGGACTTTCCGTGATCCCATCGAGCGGTTCAACGACCAAGAACGCGTCGACGCCTGTCGTCGCGCGTGCCCCGTCAGATCACCGTTTGGGAGGGATGTCGACATCGCAGCATTACTCGACGGCGCTCGTACCGAGGGGCACGAGCGTGAATGTCTGCTCGAGCGCTGTTCCTGTCGGCTACGCGCACTGCAGCGCCCTCCTTCGCACTGACGCCCTCGGTCGGAGCGAGCATCCCACACAGGGTGTCGCGACGCCCTCAACTTCACTGGGTGACGGCGGCGCGTACTCCCCGGCATTCCTTCAGTCCGCGTACAACGTGGCGTCACTCGGGGCCGCGGGCAGTGACGGTGTCGGCCAGATAGTGGCGATTGTCGACACCTCAAGTAATCCACAGTTGGTCAGCGATGTGGCGTACTACCGCAACTACTTCGGCCTGCCAGCGTGTCCGGTTGGCATCGTTTCTCCCTCGGCGAGTGGCTGCGCGCTTGAGATTGTCAACCAGAGCGGCGCGGCTTCACCACTTCCCTCGTCTAACTACGGTTGGGGCCTCGAAGAGGCAATCGACGCCGATATGGTCAGCGCGTTGTGTCCCAACTGCCAGATCCTCGTCGTCGAAGCGGCGTCCGCGGCGATGACCGACCTCGGTGCGTCGGTGGACACCGCGGTTACTCTCGGCGCCAACGTGGTGTCGAACAGCTACGGCACGCCGGAGTTCGCCAGTGAAAACAGCCTCTCGAACGCCTACTACCAACACCCGGGCGTCGCTCTCGTCGCGGCCGCGGGCGACAACGGCTACGGCGTGCAGTTTCCCGCGGCCTCGCCCAACGTGGTGGCCGTGGGGGGGACCTCGTTGATCCAATTCTCGGCTGCGGGCACGCGCAACGGCGCGGAGACCGTGTGGGACCACTCGGGCTCGGGCTGCAGCCTCTATGAACCAAAGCCATCGTGGCAACACGACTCGGGCTGTAGTAATCGCACCGTCGCCGACGTCGCGGCGGACGCGAATCCCAATACCGGCGTGTGGGTCTACGACACGTTTGGGGCGAGCGGACTCTACGTGGCCGGCGGTACGAGTGTTGCCACGGCATTGGTCAGCGCCCTCTACGGAGTGGTGAACACTGGCTCATCGAACACGCTCGCACCGGGTTCGGTGCTCTATGGCGCCGCCAGCGGCGCTCTATATCAGGTGAGTGTCGGATCCAACAGTGCCTGTGGCACCTATCTCTGCAGCGCGGTCCAGAGTTGGAATGGCTATAACGGGCCCACGGGTTTGGGGACGCCCGGCGCCGACCCCAACAGCGTGGCCGCGTTCAACCTGGCCGGCGCGACGAACGCTTCGGGTGATCCATCGTTTACTATTCCGGTCGTCACGAGCCTGCTGGGCGCGCCGACCAACGTCGACGCGGTGCCCGGAGACCACAAGGCCCGCGTCGATTGGACGCCGCCAGTGAGCAGCGGGAGTTCAACGATCACGCGTTACGTCGTCTCGGATAATCAGGGCCATTCGTGCACGTACACGGTCAGCGTTCCCGAGACCGACGCGTGCGTCGTCAAGCATCTCATCAACGGCAAGACCTACCACTTCCGCGCGATGGCCATCAACGCCATCCTTCGCGGCACCTCGTCGCATAGATCCAACGCCGTCACCCCTTCGAAGATCATCGCCGTCACCAAGGTAGAGGCGGGCTAACGCTACGGCTGCTTGCGGTTCGTGGTCGGCTCGGTGGAGTGCTGGGGCGCGAACACCTTCGGCTCGTTCGGCGCCTACTCGACGTCGACGAGGCTAATTAACTTTTCGCGTGCGGCGATGGCCACCGCTTCGAGCTTGGAGTGCACGCCGAGTTTGCTCAAGATGTTGGCGACGTGATTACGCACGGTGTTGACCGAAATGAAGAGCTCTTCGGCGATCGCTTCGGTCGAATGGCCCTGTCCGAGCAACTGGAGCACTTCTAACTCTCGCGGGGTGAGTAAATGTGTCTTTTGCTCGGGCGTCTTGCGCAGTTGGCCCAAGAGGTTCGAGAACTCATCGGAGCGAATGACGAGTTCGCCCCGGGCCGCCGAACGCACCGCACTCAAGACGTCACCAATCGGACGGTCCTTGCTGAGCAGTCCCACGCAACCGGCCCCGATCGAGCGAGCCAGGAGGTCCGGTGAGCCGCTGCCCGTGAGCATCACGATACGGGTCTCAGGGAATTTGGCCAAGATCTTCTTGACGGCTTCAATACCGTCGCCGTCGGGAAGTCGGTAGTCCATCAGTACGACGTCCGGCTGTTCGTCATTGACGAGAACGAGCGCGTCGGCAATATTGCCGGCCACGCCCGCGAGGCGCAGATCGCTCTCCCTTGAGATCATCAACGCCAACATCTCGGCCACCATGATGTGGTCGTCGATGACGGCGACGCTGGTGGGCGTAGTTGCTGCACTGGTCACTAATAACTGAGGCTAGCGACGCGTTAACTCAAATACCTGAGAATTGAGGGTATTTTGTGGCCCGCTGTCGTGCGCACTTTGTTTTGCACTTCGCGCACCGTGGCGTCGCGCGACGACACCGGTGTGATGACCTAGTTACTACTTTCTTGACCAAGCGTTCCGTCGCCGATTAATGAGTCGTTCACGCGTTGTTCACACTCGCCATCGCTCTGGCGATGGTGTTCATCTAGTACCGCGCCGCACTCACGACACAGTAGGTGCGCGTAGCAGGCGCTCTCGCCGCCGAGCTCAACCTCGAGAGCGGGCAGATCTTCCACGGTCACGCCTGGGCCAACACGGGCACGCCGTTAACGAAAGTCCTCTTGCAGGGACGCGAGTTCTTCGGCCCCGGGGCACAGGTCGGCGAAGGGCAACGTGTTCAATCCCTTGCGCGGGGTGTGGTTGAGTTCGTGCAACTCGAGGCCCGACTCGTCGAGGAACAGCAGGCCCGTGGCGATCTCGCCGCGGCTCTGGCGATCGCGGATGTACTCTTCGACCTTCATCCGATTGCTCGGGTCGTAGCCCTCGGGCACGGAACGAAACCGCATCACGCTGCCGTCGTGCATCGTGACGGCCTTGGCGTTGTCACTGGGAATCTTGGCGCGAATCGGCACTTGGAGGGGCACGAAGTCCGCTTGGACCTCCTTGACCTCGTGCTCGCGAAAGAACTTGTAGCTCTTGGTGGAGCTTTCGTGGTCGTTGAAGGTCACGCAGGGTGAGATCACGTCGATGAGGGCGAAGCCGTGGTGCGACACGGCGGCCTTCAAGATCGGAATGAGCTGTTCCTTGTCGCCGGAGAAACTTCGCGCGAGAAACGTCGCCCCGAGTGTGAGGCCCAACATGATCGGGTCGATGGGCGCGAGCAGATTGGGCTCGCCCTTCTTCGGACTCGATCCGATGTCCGCCGACGCCGAGAGCTGGCCCTTGGTCAGGCCGTACACGCCGTTGTTCTCGATGACGTAGACCATGTTCACGTTGCGCCGAATGGCGTGCATCAGGTGGCCCAGACCAATGGAGAGTGAGTCGCCGTCGCCCGAGATGCCGATGTAGGTCAGTTCGCGATTGGCCGCGTTGGCGCCGGTGGCGATGGTCGCCATGCGCCCGTGCGCGGAGTTAAAGCCGTGGGCCCCACGCACGAAGTACGTCGGGGTCTTGGACGAACAGCCAATGCCGCTCAACTTGGCGATCCGATGAGGGGGCGTCGAGAGTTCGAAGAAAGCGTGGCTGATCGCGGCCGTGACCGAGTCGTGGCCACACCCGGCGCACAATGTCGACATCGCGCCTTCGTAGTCGCGAAGGGTGAGACCTAGTTCGTTCTTCGGCAGCGGACTGAGCGGGATAAGCGGTTTCACGATCGAGGGCATTAGGGCATCTCCATTTGGGTTAACACGCTGTCGACGACCTGCTTCGCGCTCAAGGGGTACCCCCCGTACGCCAGGACCGACTTCATCTTTTCGATGTCGACGCCGGTCTCGATGGAGATGAGCGAGCGCAGTTGCGCGTCGCGGTTCTGCTCGACGACAAAGCAGCGCTCGTGCTCCTCGACGAAAGATCGCACGTCGGCCACGAAGGGAAAGCCCCGCACGCGCATGAAATCAGCCACGAGTCCCTGCTCGGCCAGTTCGTCCAGCGCTTCGCGCACCGCCAGGTCACAGCTGCCCACGGTGATGACCCCAATAGTGGCGCCCTTGCGCCGGATCACGACCGGGGCGGGCACGTGGGGCGCGGCGGCGGCGTGCTTTAGTTTCAATCGATCGACCACTTCTTGGTACTCGTCGGGGGTCTCGGTGTAGTGGCCGAACTTGTCGTGGCCCGAACCCCGCACGAAGTAGGCGCCCTTGGCGAGTGAACCGGGCAACGTGCGCGGCGTGACGAACTCGTGGTCCTCTCCGCTGTAGCGAAAGAACTCGGCGATATCGGTCAGGTCCTCGTCGCGCAGGACCCGTCCTCGGTCGGGCACGTAGTCGTCGTCCCACTTGAGCTTGGGTACCACCCAGTCGTTCATCCCGATGTCGAGGTCGCTGAGCAAGAACACCGGGGTCTGGAACCTCTCGGCCAGGTCGAAGCTCTGGGCGGCGAAGTCGAAGCATTCGTGGGGATTGGCCGGGAACAACAAGATGTGCTTGGTGTCGCCGTGCGAGGCGTACGCGCACATCAAGATGTCGCCCTGTTGGGTACGCGTGGGCATGCCGGTCGAAGGACCGACGCGTTGGACGTCGATGATGACCGCGGGAATCTCGGTGTAGTACGCGAGACCGAGCAGCTCACTCATGAGTGATATTCCCGGGCCCGAGGTGGAGGTGAAGGCCCGCGCGCCACTCCACGACGCGCCGAGCACCATGCCGATGGAGGCGATCTCGTCCTCGGCCTGGATGATGAGGTAGTTGTTCTGGTACGTCGCGGGCGCGTTCGGATCGTCGCTATCGATCTTCACGCGCCGATACTTCGCACAGAGCCGCGTGAAGTTGTCCATGACGGCCGTGGCGGGCGTGATGGGGTACCAACCCGCGACGGTGGCGCCGGCGTAGAGACACCCCAGCGCCGTCGCGGTGTTGCCGTCAATGAGGATCGAGTCACTGTTCTTGTCAAGGGGCGTCAGGTGAAAAGCGAGCGGACACTCGAAGTTCTCCTTCGCGTAGTCATAGCCGAGGCGTAGGGCCCGCTGGTTCGACTCACGCAGCGCCTCGTTGCGAGCGTAGGTCTCGCTCAGGAGCGACGCGACCACCTCGAGGTCGACGCCCACCAGCGCCACGACGGCGCCGGCGTAGGCCACGTTCTTCATCAAGATGCGTTCGCGCGGCTTGGTGAAGTTCTCCAGGCACATGGTGGCGAGGGGCACGCCAAGGAACGTGACGTCCTCACGTGCCAACTTGGCGTCGAGAGGCCACGACGAGTCGTAGAGCACGTAGCCTCCGCTCGAGACCTCCTCGATGTCCGCGGCGTAGGTCTGGGCGTTCATGGCCACGACGAGGTCGTAGTCGAGCGCGCGCGCGGTGTAGCCCGACGCGTTGACGCGGATCTCGTACCAGGTGGGCAGTCCCTGGATNNGCCTGCACCAAGAGGCTGTTGGCACTGGCCGAGCCCGTGCCGTTCACGTTGGCCAGTTTGATCGAGAAATCGTTGACCCGGCTGCCAACGGACGACTTGGCGGTCATGGTCACGGGCGACCTCCGCCAAAGCCCACCGCGACGGGGATGAAGTTCTTGGAGCCGGCGTAGGGAATCGCCAGGTCGAACAGCGCCATGTCCCAGGCCGCCGTCGGACAGCGCTCGGCGCAGAGCCCGCAGTGCACGCAGACGTTCTCGTCCTTTACCATCACGCGACCGGTCTGGAGCAGTCGCTCGGAGACGAAGAGATCTTGGCTCAAGTTGGTGGCCGGTGCGAGGAGTCGCTCGCGCAGGTCGGCTTCGTCACCGTTAGCGGTGATCGTGAGACACTGCACCGGACAGATGTCCAGACAGGCGTCGCACTCGATGCAGAGCGGTGCCGTAAAGGCGGTCTCCACGTCGCAGTTCAGGCAGCGCTGCACCTCGCGCGCGGTCTGCTCGGCGCTAAATCCGAGTTCGACCTCGAGGTTGAGCGACTCGAAGCGTTTCGTTAACTCGACGTGCGTCATCTTCTGGCGGTTCGATGGGTTGTAGTCGTTGTGGTAGCTCCACTCGCTCATGCCCATCTTCTGGCTCACCAGGTTCATACCCTGGGCCGGACGCTGGGTCAATGAGACATCGTGACAGTAGTTATCGATCGAGATCGCGGCTTCGTGACCGTGCGCCACGGCCCAGATGATGTTCTTCGGTCCCCAGGCGGCGTCGCCACCAAAGAAGACCCCAGCCACGCTCGACTGCATGGTGACTTCGTCGACGACCGGCATCTCCCACTCGCCAAAGGTCATGCCGAGGTCGCGTTCGATCCACGGGAAGGAGTTCTCCTGGCCGATGGCGAGAATCACGTCGTCGCAGGGAATCGTCACGGTGTCCCGGATGGTCGAGTGCCTCGCTCCCTCGTCCCATTCGAGCACGTCGAACTCCATGCCAACGAGCTGACCGTTCTCGATGACGAAACGGGTGGGCGCGTGATTGACCAGAATTTCGACACCCTCTTCCTCGGCGTCCTCGAGCTCCCAAGGCGACGCCTTGAAGAACTCGCGTGGACGCCTCGCCATGACCTTGATGTCGTGTCCGCCGAGTCGCCTCGATGTGCGACAGCAGTCCATCGCGGTATTCCCGACGCCGATAATGAGCACGCGTGAGCCGATTTCGCTGACGTGGCCAAAGGCCACCGACTCCAACCAGTCGATACCGATGAAGATGTGCGACTCCGCCTCGTCGTGGCGACCGGGCAAGTCGAGCTCTTTCCCGCGCGGGGCGCCCACGCCCACGAATACCGCGTCGTAGCCTTCGCCCAGGAGCGAGCGCAGACTGTTCACGGGCGAGTTGTAGCGAATGTCGACGCCCATGTCCAGGATCATCGCCGTCTCTTCTTCGAGGACCTCTTCGGGCAGGCGAAACGAGGGGATGTTCGAGCGCATGAGGCCGCCGGGCTTGTCGAACTGTTCGAAGATGGTCACCGCGTACCCGAGGGGCATGAGGTCGTTGGCGACGGTGAGCGACGATGGTCCGGCGCCGATGCAGGCCACGCGCTTGCCGTTCTTCTTGGTGGGTATCTCGGGCAGGCGACTCGAGATGTCGCCCTTTAGGTCGCTGGCGACGCGCTTCAATCGACAGATCGCTACGGGCGAGCCGTCCACGCGGTCGCGCCGACAGGCCGGCTCACAGGGTCGGTCGCAGGTGCGTCCGAGGATTCCCGGAAAGACGTTGGACTCGCGGTTCAACATGTAGGCGTCGTCGAACTGTCCCTGGGCGATCATCCGGATGTAACCGGGCACGTTGGTGTGCGCGGGACAGGCCCACTGGCAGTCCACTACCTTGTGGTAGTAACTCGGGTCCTGGTCGTTCGTCGGCTCCACGCAGCGTTCTCCTTCAGTACAACTCGACGTAGTCCCACGACGGTGAAAATCCGGGAGGGGCCCGAATCCACGATACTCCTCTCATGGGTATCCATCTAACCGGAGTCGTTTGCGAAATTCCACGGAATCGTGCGTGACGAGTCGTGCCAGGTCACACCCGTTCCCTACGATCGCACACGTGACCCCGAACGACCCCGACTGCTTCAGCGTGCTGCGCTGTCGCCTGA
>PKXH01000031.1:52585-52759 GCA_003133405.1 Acidimicrobiaceae bacterium
ACCTCGAGTCGATGCGTCATACGAAGCAATGGCGTATGGCCTGCGCACTGCCCACCGGGCTCTCAGCCAGTGGTGAAGTAATCGACGTAGGGGCTCGGCGCACCCGCAACGCGACGTTGAACGCTCTGCGAAAGGAGTTCTGTCTCACCGAATACGACTTCACGAAAAGGATCT
>PKXH01000045.1:0-15715 GCA_003133405.1 Acidimicrobiaceae bacterium
CGTGACCCTGCGAGCCGTAGCCCAAGATGGCGATCTTCTTAGCTCTCAAGAGTTCGGGCTTGGCGTCCTTTTCGTAGTACATCGTGGTCATCGTTCAAGTCCTTCTCTCAAGGGGGTTAGGCCGTCGCCGCCGGGCCGAGTCTCGGCAGCGCGACACGACCCGTACGCTGCAACGCCACTTCGGCGAAGCTCTCCAGCGACTTTTCGAGTTCGTCACACGCGCTGGGCGTACCGGCCAACATGACGGTCACCGACAGTGCGTTCACGTCGATGATGGCGGCCCCCGCGTTGGCGACGACGTCCAAGACGTCGCCTCGATTGCCATCGTCGACGCTCAGCGTGGCGAGGAGTAACTCTCGTTCGATGGCGTCGTTCGGCGCGAGATCGGTGATCGCGACCACGTTCACAAGTTTGTCCAGCTGTCCCACGATCTGCTCGAGGGGTGCGGACTCAGCGTCCACGACGATGGTGACTCTCGAGAACCGCGCGTTCCCTTCGGACGGGGCAACGGCCAGGGAGTAGATGTTGAAGCCCCGACGCGCGAAGAGCCCCGCGATGCGCGCCAGGACGCCGGGCTTATTCTCGACCAAGACCGAAAGGATGTGGTGGCGCGCTGGCGCGCGGCCCGTCGCGCCGAGCAACGGTTCGGGGCTCATCGCGCGTCGCCTCGTTGCAGCGGGTGCACAATGATGTCGTCGTTGCTGGCGCCCGCCGCCACCATCGGAAAGACTTTCTCTGCGGTATGAGTGCGAAAGTCGATCACGACGGGTACGTCGTTGACTTGATTGGCGATCTCGATGACGTCGTGCATCTCTTGAAGATTATGCGCTCGCAAACCCACGCAACCCATCGCCTCGGCCCACTTCACGTAGTCGGGTAGTTCGGCGCTCAGGTAGACCTCGGAGTAGCGCTCCTCGTAGAACATCTCCTGCCACTGACGGACCATGCCCAGGTAGGCGTTGTTCATGATCGCGACCTTGATGGGTATGCCTTCGACGCGCGCCGTGACGAGCTCTTGGGCGGTCATCTGAAAGCAGCCGTCGCCGTCGATGCACCACACCGTTCGATCCGGACGTCCGACCTTGGCGCCGATGGCCGCGGGCACGCCAAAGCCCATGGTGCCTGCGCCGCCGGAGTTGACCCAGGTACCGGGCTCTTCGAACTCCCAGAACTGCGACGCCCACATCTGGTGCTGGCCGACGCCCGCCGTCACGATGGTGCCCGGCGCGGCTTGGGCCGCAATGGCCTTGATGACGTGTTGAGCCAGTAACGGCCCCTCGGCAGTGGGTTCGTCGTAGACGAGCGGGTAGCGCTCTTGCCAGGTGCGGATCTGTTTCCACCACACGTCGAGATTGAGCGGGGTCGCCTTCGCGGCGTCGAGCGCGCGCAGGGCGCTGGCGACGTTGGTCTGCAGCGCCACGTCGGCGCGACGCACCTTGTTGAATTCGGCCCGATCGATGTCCACGTGAATGACCTTGGCCCCCGCGGCGAAGCTCGAGATCTGGCCCGTGACGCGGTCATCGAAGCGCGCACCGAGCGAGATCAACAGGTCCGCCTTTTGAATGGCCGTGACCGCGCTGTACATCCCGTGCATCCCGGGCATGCCCAGGTGGAGTTCGTGCGAGTCGGGAAAGGCGCCACGCGCCATCAGCGTCGTGACCACCGGTATCTTGGTCCGCTCGGCGAAGGCCCGTAATTCGAGAGTGGCTCGCGACTTCAAGGTGCCGCCCCCGACGTAGAGGACAGGACGCTCGGAGGCACCGATGAGCGCCACCGCGAGCGCCACCGCCTCTTCGTCGAGTGGAACCTCAGGATGGTAGCCAGGTAGGTCCAGCTCTTCAATCGTGGTCGGGTACCACCACTCCATTTTCGACTGCGAGATGTCCTTGGGCAGGTCGATGAGTACGGGACCGGGACGTCCGGTCGTGGCCAGGTGGAAGGCCGCCGCGACGACACGGGGGATCTCGTGAGCCGATTGGATCAAGAAATTGTGCTTGGTGATGCCCATCGTGATGCCCGTGATGTCGCACTCTTGAAACGCGTCGGTGCCGATCGATGCAGTGGCTACCTGGCCGGTGATGACGACGAGCGGCGTAGAGTCCATGTGCGCGTTGGCGATGGGCGTGACGATGTTCGTCGCGCCCGGACCGCTCGTGACCATGGCGACGCCGGCTTTGCCGGTGGCCTGGGCGTAGCCCTCGGCCATGTGGCCGGCGCCTTGTTCGTGGCGAACGAGGATGTGGCGAATCGAGGAGTCCAGGATCGGGTCGTACACGGGCAAGATGGCGCCACCGGGCAGCCCGAAGATGGTGTCGACCCCTTCGGCCTCCAAGCTCTTGATGAGCGCTTGCGCTCCGGTCAGTTGCACTTCGCTCCTTTGTCCTTAGATAAGCAAAAAAGCCTCCCTTCCTTGGGAGGCTTCCGGTGTACGTGTACGCGTGACTACCGGCGCCGAGCGCCTACCACCGTCAGAATCTCGTTACGTGTCGTCACAACAATAGTTTACGCACAGTTGCGTCGAAGACACAAGAGGGACTAGCGAGTGGTCACGGCGCCCTTGTCCGCGCCTTGGGCCAGTTGCGCGAATTTCTCCAACGCGCCCGACGTGTACCGAGGAGTAAAGGGCGCCAACACCTTGGCGCGCTCGGCTAGTTCCGTCGCGTCGACCACGAGGTCGATGGACAGCGTGTCCACGTCGATCACGATCTGATCGCCGTCACGCACCAGGGCGATCGGGCCGCCGTCGAGCGCCTCGGGCGCCACGTGACCCACGCAGAAGCCGTGCGTTCCCCCACTGAAACGCCCGTCGGTGACCAGCGCGCAGTCTGCGCCTCGACCCACACCCTTCATCGCGCCGGTGACGGCGAGCATCTCGCGCATGCCCGGACCACCCTTGGGTCCCTCGTAGCGAATGACGACGACGGTCCGGGGCAGAATCTCGTTGGCCATGATGGCCTTCATCGCCTGGTCCTCGCCGTCAAAAACTCGCGCGGTGCCGCTGAAGCGCAGTTCGTCGATGCCCGCGACCTTGACGACCGCACCCTTTGGAGCCAGCGACCCGGTGAGCACCGCAATGCCGCCTTGAACGTGAATGGGGCTCGTGACCTCGTGGACGACCTCACCGTCGGGGCGTGGCGCGTGGTACGCCGCCAAGTTTTCCGCCATTGTCTTACCGCTCACCGTCATGACGTCGCCGTTCAGACGATCGTTCTCCAAGAGGTGCTGAAGTATCACCGGGAGCCCACCAATGAGGTCGAGGTCGCTCATGTGGTACTTGCCGTGGGGTTTCATGTCGGCAATATGGGGCACGCGTTTGGCCATCTTGTTGAAGTCGTCGAGTTCGAGCTCGACGCGGGCCTCGTGGGCGATGGCGAGAAGGTGCAACACCGCGTTGGTCGACCCGCCCAGCGCCATCACGACCGCGATGGCGTTTTCGAAGGCCGGTTTGGTCATGACCTGACGAGCGTTGATTCCCTGATCCAACAGATTGAGTACTGCCACACCCGAGTCGTACGCGTACTGATCACGGCGGCTATCAATAGAGGGCACGGACGCGCTGCCCGTGAGCGACATGCCCAACGCTTCCCCGACGCTGGCCATCGTGTTCGCGGTGAACATACCGGCGCAACTGCCCTCGCCGGGACAGGCCGCGCACTCAATGGCCCTGAGCTCTTCGTCACTCATCGCGCCCACGGCGTTCGCCCCCACCGCCTCAAAGACCGACACGATGTCGAGCGCTTCACCGTTGAGCTGACCCGGCATGATCGTCCCACCGTAGAGAAAGACACTGGGCACGTTCAGGCGGGCCGCGGCCATCAACATCCCCGGCAGCGACTTGTCGCACCCCGCCAAGGTCACCATGGCGTCAAAGCGCTCCGCGTGCATCATGATCTCAATGGAGTCCGCGATGATCTCTCGCGAGACGAGCGAGGCGTGCATGCCCTCGTGGCCCATCGAGATCCCGTCCGACACGGCGATGGTCATGAACTCAAAGGGCAGTCCACCGGCGTCGCGAATGGCAACCTTGGCTCGCTTGGCCAAACGCTCGAGGGGCAAGTTACACGGCGTGACTTCGTTCCAACTCGACGCAACGCCGATCTGGGGCTTGACCATGTCCTCGTCACCCAGGCCCATCGCGCGCAACATGGCCCTCGCGGGCGCGCGGCCCTTGCCGAGTGTGACGTCAGAACTTCGAGGCGTGGGGTGGTTCGTCATAGGCGAAGTCTACGAAGCCACCTCGCCCAGGAGCCAATGTCGCTACCGGCGCGCGGTGAGTTCAGCGATGACCGCCTTGCCATTGGCTTGACCCTTCGTGACGCTCATCACCTGACCGATGAAGAATTGGGCGAGCTTGTCATCGCCGTCGCGGTAACGGGCCCACTCGTCGGGGTGCTGGGCGATCACTTCGCTCACGGTGTCCCCGAGCGCGGCCGAAGTGAGCTGCTCGTAGCCCTTCGACCTGGCGATGTCGCGGGGCTCTCCCCCATGCGCCAAGAGCTCTAAGAGCACGGTCTTGGCCTGCGTCGCCGAGAGCTGCCCGCTCTGTTCCATCGTGAGCGTCGTGGCGAAGGCGTCCGAGGTGAGATTGGCGAGGTGGTCGACGTCCGTCGCCAGTTCGTTCGCGGCTCGGGCCATCGCCAACGCGGCGTCGACGTTCGCGGCGATGGCCCCCAGCACGTAGTCGTCGAATCCGAGATCGATCACGACGTCGAGGGCGTCAAGTTGCGCCGGACTCGGATTCGTCAGATGGGCCCTCAGGGCGGCACGGCGCTCGGCGGGCATGGCCCCCAAGGTGTCACGAATGCGCTCGAGCCACGCCCCGTCGGGCACCAAGTCCACGAGGTCGGGCTCTCGAAAGTAGCGGTAGTCGTCGGCCTCTTCCTTGGTGCGCATGGTCGAGGTCTCGCCGAGGCCCTCGTCCCAGTGACGGGTCTCTTGACGCACGACGCCGCCCGCGTTGATCAGTTCGAACTGACGCGACGCCTCAAAGTCGATCGCCCGCTGCAGACTTCGTAGCGAGTTCAAGTTCTTGACCTCACATCGTGTGCCGAGCGGCTGGCCGATCTTGCGCACCGAGACGTTCGCGTCAATGCGCATGGAACCCTCTTCCATGCGTCCATCCGAGGCGCCGGTCGCGATCAAAATGCCGCGCAGTTCCGAGGCGTAAAGATGCGCCTGGGCGGAACTGCGAATGTCGGGTCCCGACACAATCTCCACGAGCGGGACGCCCGAACGGTTGTAGTCCACAAGAGAGCGATCGGCGCCGTGGATGCGCCCACTCCCGCCCAGGTGCGTGGATTTTCCAGTGTCCTCTTCTAGGTGCGCGCGCTCGATCGACACGCGCGAGCCGTCGGGCAGATCCAAATAGCCGCCCGAGTTGATCGGCAGGTCGTACTGACTGATCTGATAGTCCTTGGGCATATCGGGATAGAAGTAGTTCTTCCGGTGGAACGTCGACGACGCAATGGTCGAGTGCAGCGCCAGACCAATGGCCATCGCGAGGTCCACCGCGCGCACGTTCAACACCGGCAACGATCCGGGCAGCCCGAGACAGACGGGACAGACCTGGGTGTTGGGCTCGGCGCCAAAGGCGTTGGCGCAGCCGCAGAACATCTTGGTCATGGTCTTGAGTTCGGTGTGGACCTCGAGGCCCACGACCGTCTCCCACTCCGGCGCCAACGTCACGGGCGGCCGTCCGCGAGTTCGAGTACCCGCGCCGCGGCGAGGAGCTGGGCTTCGCTGCGCCCCGGACCAAGTAGCTGCACGCCGATCGGCAGGTCCGCTTCACCGGTGCCAAAGGGCACCGAGATCGCGGCGTCGCCGGCCAGGTTGGTGGGAATCGTGAAGACGTCCGAGAGGTACATCGCCATCGGATTACTCGTCTTCGCGCCGAACTTAAAGGCCACGCTCGGCGTCGTCGCGCCCAGCAGCAGGTCGACCTGTTGGTACGCGCGTTTGAAGGCGTCGATCATCTGGGTACGGACCTTCAGGGCCTGGCCGTAGTAGGCGTCGTAGTAGCCGGCCGACAGGGCGTAGGTGCCGAGCATGATGCGACGCTTCACCTCGGCGCCAAAGCCCACGGTGCGCGTCGCCTCGTTCATCGCCGCCACGTCGTCAGCGTCGACGCGCAGCCCGTAGCGCACGCCGTCGTAGCGCGCCAAGTTACTCGAGGCCTCCGCCGGCGCGATGAGGTAGTACGCACTGAGACCCAAACGAAATTCGGGCACCGAGAGCTCGACGATCGTCGCGCCCGCGTCGCGCAGCGCCTCGGCCGCTCGATGCACGGCCGCCACGACCTCGCCCTCGGCCCCTTCGAAGAGTTCACGCACGAGGCCGACGCGTTTGCCCGCGACCCCGTCGTCCAGGTGCGCCACCAGTGAGGGCGAGGGCTCCGGCAGCGAGGTCGAGTCCAGGGGATCGTGTCCCGCGATCACTTCGAGCAGCAGCGCCGCGTCGGCGACGTTCGTCGCCAGGGGGCCGATCTGATCGAGCGAGCTAGAAAAGGCGATGAGACCGTAGCGCGACACGAGGCCGTACGTCGGCTTCAGGCCCACCAGTCCACAGAGCGCGGCCGGTTGGCGAATCGAGCCGCCGGTGTCCGAACCGAGTGCGAGAGGCGTCATCTCGGCCGCCACCGCCGCGGCCGAGCCACCCGACGAGCCACCCGGAACCCTCGAAGGATCGAGGGGGTTGCGCGTGGGGCCGTAGGCCGAGGTCTCGGTGGATGAACCCATGGCGAACTCATCCATGTTGGTCTTGCCCATCACCACCGCGCCCGCGGCGATCACCCGATCGACGACGGTGGCGTTGTAGGGCGCGAGCCAGCCCTTAAGGATCCGCGAGCCCGCCGTCGTGGGGATACCCACCTGACAGAGATTGTCCTTTAGGGCGAGCGGCACCCCCGCGAGCGCACCGGCGGGTTCGCCATTCGCCACGCGTTGGTCCACTCGGCGCGCGGCGTCGAGCGCGCCGGCTTCGTCGACGTAGAGAAAGACGTTGAACTCCTCGTTCTTGGCGCGTATGGCCGCCAGTGACGTGGCCATCTCGGACTCAGCGGTCGTCACGCCGCTTTGCACGTCGTGGGCGATCTGTCGGGCGGGTCTCACGGTGCTTCGCCGATGATGCGCGGCACCGCGAAGCGGCCGTCTTCGGCGTCGGGCGCCATCGCCAAGATGGCGTCGCGCGAGATGCTCGGTCGTCGTACGTCGTCGCGCACCACGTTGATCAGTCCAAAGGGGTGGGCCGTCGCCACGACGCCCTCGAGATTCAACGCCGCGATGTCCTTAGCGTGTTCGAGGACCTGGCCGAGCTGCTCGGTAAAGAGATCGAGCTCGTCCTCGCTCAAGGTCAGGCGCGCCAGTTTGGCGACCTTCGCGACGTCCTCTCGTCGTAGCGGCGAGGCCATTACGAAAGCACTCGGGCGAGAAAGTCCAAGGTCAAGGACTCGACGAGCTGCTGGTCGTTGTCCATCGTCGCCACGTGATAGGAGTTTTCGAGCCAGACCCGCTCGATGGGTCCTGAGACCCTGGCCACGAGTTCGTCGCCGTTGTCCGAGGTGACCACGTGATCCTCTCGGCTCGAGATCAACAAGATTGGCGCGGTGATCGCTGCCAGGTGCTCGTTCACGGTCTCTAAGCCCTCCGACAGGCTCAGCACGGGCGCGAGGGGCGTGGCGTCGTAGCCGGCGTTGTCCGCGCTCGCCTTCTTGATGTCCGAGCCGATCGATTCCGCGGTGTGGACGCCGGCCTCGAGGAGTTGGCGAATTCCTTCCAACAACTCCCCGGGCAGCGCCTTGACGACGGGATTGATAAGGACGCAGCCCGCGACCGTCGGGCGAACCTCGGCCACGCGCGCGCCCAGCGCCCCACCCATCGAAAGGCCCACCACCGCCACCCGATCACACCGGGCGCTCAGCGTGTCGTAGGCCTCGAGGGCGTCGCGCGACCAATCGGCCCAGGTGGTAGTGATCATGTCTTCTACTGTCGTCCCGTGACCGGCGAGACGCGGCAGCTCAACGCTGTACCCGGCCTCGGCCGCCCGTACGCCGATCGCGCGCACCGTGACGGGATTGCCCGTAAATCCGTGCACCACCAGCACCCCCGAGGAGTTGCCGTGGTGGGAAAAGGGTTCACAGCCCGGCAGAATGTCAACGGTCATAGGCCCTAAGACTACCGGCAGCCTTAGATCGACTTCGTGGCTCGAGCGCGCGGAACCGAACGCATGAAGGTCGCGGCCACGAGACCCACGACGGCCACGCACGTGCCGATGACGAATGACGTGTGAAAAGTGCCGAGCAGGGCCGCGCCGGGGTGCGCGTGGGCGAGGCCGCGTTTTCGCGCAATCGACTGTTGCACGGTCTCGAGGACTTGGATGCCCGCCACCTCGCCTACTTGCATGGCGAGCAGCTGCGCAGCCGACATCACGCCGAACTCCGTGACCTTGACTTCGTTGGCCATGACCGAACTCGACGACGGCATCGCCACGCCCATGCCGAGTCCCGAGAGGGCCAGCGCGATGATCACCCACCACACGCCCGAGCTTGGTTGGAGCAGCGCAAAGAGTCCCAGCGAGGCCGTGAGAAACGCCGCGCCGGCCACCGCGCTGCGCCGTTCGCCAATTCGAATCGCGACGTACCCAGCGATCGGCGAGGAGAGCGCGAACGTGAGCGGTCGAGCGATTGCCAGGGCGCCCACCCGAGAGATTGAGTAGCTGTAGCCCTGCTCCATGAGGAGAGGGAACAAGAAGAACGCGCCGAAGTACGCGAAGTTCGCCGTCGCTCGCAGCATGAGGGGCATGACGAAGTTTCGCCGTCGAAAGTAGTACGCGGGAATGAGCGGATTGGCCGCGTGGTGGAGTCGATAGATGAACACCGCGGTCGATGCGACACTCAACACAAAGGCGCCCACCGTCCACCCACTGGTCCAACCGAGCGAAGGCCCGATCGAAAGTCCGAGCATCAACACCGTCACCGCGATCGACAGCGACCAGCTGCCGAACCAGTCCAACTTCTTGAACTCTTGACGGGCTTGGGCCTTCTTCTCCGCCTCTTCGTGGTCGAAGCCGCGCCGACTCGGCAGCACCGTGACGACGATGCCAAAGGCCACCACGATGAAGATCAACTGGAACCAAAAGAGTGCACGCCAGCCGAACGCGGCGATAACGGGCGAGCCGAGCGAGAGTCCGATGACGGGCCCGCCCGCCCCCACCAGGCTCCACCAGCCCATCGCCTTGACCCGCTCCTCGCGAGAAAAGACCGTGTTGATGAGCGCCCCCGACGCGGTGCCCGTCGCCGCACCTTGCACGCCGTCGAGCGTGCGCGCGAAGAGCAACATGTCGACGTTGTGCGAGAGCGCGGTCAGTATCGCCGAGACCATCGCGCCGATCAGCCCGAAGAGGTAGAGACGGCGGTGTCCAAAGATGTCGCCGGTCTTGCCGAGAATGGGCGCGGCCAGTCCGTAGGCGAGTAGTGGCCCCACCATGGTCCAGGTCAGCACGGTCACGGTGGAGTGAAACTGCGCGGCCACCGTGGGCAGCGCGACGATGAACACGGTGAAAGTGAAGTTCAGCGCGAACAGGCCCGCGAGCAGACTCCACAGGACCCACCACGGGTACTTCGTCGAGGCCGCCGCCTTGTCTTGGACCCGTTGGCGAAGCAACAAGAACCAGTTGAGGTCGCTGCCCGCTTCGCTGCCGAGCGTGCCAAAGGCGGCACTGGCTGGATCGGTGCGAGCGTTTAAGAGTCCGTCGGGGTCCTCACGATCGAGGTGCGCCAGCGGAACCTCGTCGCTCACTAGAGCAAAGTGGGCAGTTGCTCGGCGAGTTCACTCACCGACCAGCGATCATTCTTTTCGAGTGTCTCGGTCATCGTCCAGTTCTGGAACTTTCGAACGGTGCCCCCCTGGACGAAGAAGACCTGTCCGGTCGCCGGGCAGTCCTCCATCGCGAGGCACGCCACTAGTGGCGAGATGTTGGCGGGATCCCACACGTCAAAGACCGCGGCGTCGGCCGGCTTCACGACGTAGTCCGACAGTCCCGGCGTCGACTCGGTCATGCGCGTACGCGCCGCGGGAGCGATCGCGTTGACGCGCACGCCGTAGCGACCGAGTTCTTCGGCGATGATGACAGTGAAGGCGGCGATCCCCGCCTTGGCCGCGCCGTAGTTCGACTGTCCGACGTTGCCCAAGAGACCCGAGGTCGACGAGGTGTTGATGATCGACGCCTTGACGACCTTGCCGGCCTTGGCCTGCTCGCGCCAGTACGTCGCCGCGTGGCGTGACGGCACGAAGTGACCCTTGAGGTGCACGTTGATCACCGCGTCCCAGTCCTCTTCGCTCAAGTTCACGAGTACGCGGTCGCGCAAGATGCCCGCGTTGTTGACCAATACGTGCAGTTCGCCGAAGTTCTCCAACGCGCACTGAATCAACTGCTCGCCACCCTGCCAGGTGGCCACGTTGTCGTGGTTCGCAACGGCTTCGGCGCCCATCGCGCGAATCTCGGCGACGACCTCCTCGGCGGGCGTGGCCTCCTGGGCCGAACCATCGAGTCCTCCCCCGAGATCGTTCACGACGACCTTGGCGCCTTCGGCGGCGAAGAGCAGCGCGTGTTCGCGCCCGATGCCTCGGCCAGCTCCGGTGATGATGGCCACGCGACCCTCAAGTGCTCCCATGGAGTCCCCCTAATTGATGTAGTGAACCGATTGTAACGACGAACGCCGGGGTACTAGTGAAGGCCCCGGCGCCAGAAATACGGCGGGCGCGCGTGTGCGTGGTAGTGGTCGGGAATATTTCGCATGTGATCGTCGATCGTCCACGACGTCGCGGCGAACTCTTCGTTGGCCACAAGGGCCAGCGCGTCGTGGAGATGGCGCCTCACTTCGGGCGACGGCGCGGCGTCGTGCACGCGCCAGACCACCATCGGCACCAGACAGACCTCGCAGTCGCCAATCCAACACGTCTCGTCTTCAAAGTAGCGCTTGGTGATGACGGCGGCCTCGCAAAGTTCGCAACCCTCACTCATCGGACCGTGAAGGTGACGTAGGAGTGCCACGCCACCATGGTGCCCGCGACCGGATTCTCCGAGACCACCGTGGTCCACTTCGTGGAATTGGAGTTAGGTCCGGTGGTCGTGAAGTACAGCTTGGCCAGGTGCATCGCCGCGTAGACCTGGGCCTGGTCATCGCCGACCAGGCTCGGCACGGCCCTTAGTCCCTCGCCGGCGACGGTCGTCGTTGTGGTGGTGGTGGTTCCCGACGTCGGCGTCGTCGTCGTGGTCGTGGTCGTCGTCCCCACGGCGGAACCCTTCGAGAGCGAGAGCACGACCGTCGCCTCGCGGGGCACCGAGGTGGGGTTGACGCTCTTTTTGTAGAGCACGCGAGCGACGTCGTTGAGGGTGATCGTGCTCGAGTAAATCGCGGCCGACGAGGGACACTGCGCAATGACGTGGAGCGCCGAGAGTTGCGCCGTGGCGGCCACGCACGTCTCGCCCAGCAGGTTCGTTGGCATCGTCACGAGCACCGGCCCCTCGGACACGCTCACCGTGATGACCTGTCCCGACTTCGCGCTGGAATCCGCCAACGGCGACTGGCTGACGATCTTGTTCGCCGCCACGCTCGACGAGTGCACTTGCTGACTCACCGTCACGGTGAAGCCGTCGCCCTTCAGGGCCGTGGACGCCTGGGTGAGAGTGAGCCCGATCAGACTCGGGACGACCTGCTTCTTGGTGAAGAGACCCGACTTCCACGCGGCGCCGGCGCCGATCGCCGCCACCACGATCACCAGCGCCGCGATGAGAAAGCCCCATCGGCGCCGCGGCGCCCGTGGCAAGTCGTACGCGGAGCGATCAAATCGAGGGGTACGTCCCAGAGGTCCCCTCGGTCCATGCGCGTCGCCCAAGGCGTCGTTGACGCGGCCCCGCGGCACGTGAGCAAACCCTCCGCCCGATCCCGGTGCAGCGCCCACGATCTGATCGGGCGACGGCGCGCGAAATCCGATGGAGTGTCGCGGTTCGCGTGGTTCGAAATGCGCCAAGAGCGGGAGCGGTTCGCTGCCCGGACGAACCACCAATGGCGCCACGTCGCCGATCACGGCGCTGAGCCGCGCCGAGAACTGCTCAGCGTCGAGGCGAAGGCGAGGGTCCGGCACCGCCGCTTGGGCCAGGATCATGTCGAGCGTGCCGAGCTCGAGTCGCACCGGTAAGGGCGCGTTCAGTCGAGCGCGCAGCACGGCCTCGGGCGTGGAGCCCTCGAAGGCGACGCTGCCGGTCACGGCCTCAAAGAGGATCAGCGCCAGGGCGTAGACGTCGCTCTTGGGATTCGCGGGTTCGCCCACGGCCTGCTCGGGCGAGAGATAGCGCGCGTCATCGAGCGTCATTCGCTCGCGGTACGTCGTGGCGAGTCCCGCCAACGCGACGTCGCTCACGCGCACTCGCCCCTCGTCGTCAAACAACAGCTTCGACGGCGAGAGCGAACCGTGCACGAAGCCGTGTTCGTGGACGTAGGCCAGCGCGCTTGCCACGTCACGGCCCAGGCGCGCGCCGTCGTCGACGCTCAGGCGTCGTCCCGCGCTCAGTACGTCTTCGAGCGAACCGCCGCTCAGGTACTCACTGATCATGAAGATCGCGCCGGACTCTTGGCCGCCGTCAAAGACGCGCGCGAGGTGGGGGTGACTTAACGTCGAGGCGCGAACGATGTGATCACGAAAGGCTCGACGAACCTCTTCGTGCGCCGCGAGGTCCGCCAAGAGAACCTTGACCACGACACGCCGATGCAGCGAGAGGTCTTCGGCCCCGTAGACCTCGGCGGTCTGACCCACGCCGAGCAGATCAAGGATTCGGTACCGCCCCGCGAGGGTGTAGCCGAGGGAAAAGGTTGGCGCCATCGGCTAAACCCTAGTAAGGAAGACCTAGGCGAGGGTACTGGTCCAGGTACCGGTGCGAAGGAGCGCCTCGAACTCGCTCGCGCCCACGCGCGGGGTCCCCAACTCTTCGGCCCTGATGAGCTTGGACGCGCCGGGCGCCTCGCCCACCACCACGCAGTAGGTCTTTTTTGATACCGACCCGGGCGAGGTCCCGCCGCGCGCGACGATGGCGGCTTCGGCCTCGTCGCGTGAGTAGCCCTCGAGTGACCCGGTGACGACGACGGCCTTGCCCTCGAGTGTCGCCTCGAGGACGCGGCCGCCCTCGGGTTCGATGAGCGAGAGCCCGGCGGTAACGAAGCGCGCGATGCGCTCTCGGCTCTCCGCTTCACGACAGTACTGATACACCGACTGGGCGATGACCGGCCCGACCCCGTCGAGGGCCTCGAGCTCTTCGAGCGGCGCGCGAGCCAAGGCGGCGTAGCTTCGAAAGCGCGTCGCGAGTTCTCGGGCCGCCACGGGACCCACGTGTCGCACGCCCAGCCCCACGAGCACTCGACTGAGCGGCGTCGACTTGGCCTTCTCGATCTCGCGCACGAGCGAGGTGGCCGAGAGCTCGCCCAACCCCTCCAAGACCGCAAGGTCTTCGACGCGCAATGAAAAGAGATCGGCCACGTCACTGACGAGTCCCTCGGCGATCAGCTGCGCGACGCGCTGTTCACCGAGACCCTCAATGTCGAGCGCGCCGCGCGACGCGAAGTGAACGATCTGTTGGAGTAGTTGGGCCGGGCATGCCGGATTCACGCAGTAGGTGTCGCTCTCGTCATCGGAGCGTTCCAATGGTTGCCCGCAGTCGGGACACTTCGTGGGAAACGTCCACTTCTTCGCCCGGCGTCGGCCGGGCTCGACGACGGCACTGACCACTTCGGGTATCACGTCGCCGGCCTTTCGCACGATGACGAGATCGCCCGGACGCACGTCCTTGGCGGCCACTTGGTCTTGGTTGTGCAAGGTCGCCAACGACACTATCGAACCGGCCACGACGACCGGTTCGAGCACCGCGAAGGGCGTGGCCCGGCCCGTTCGACCGATGGACACCTCGATCGCGAGGAGTCGAGTCGTGCGCTCCTCGGGCGGGAACTTGCGCGCGATCGCCCACCGGGGGGCGCGACTCGTAAAGCCCAACCGCTCGCGTTGGGCGAGGTCGTCAATCTTGATCACGACCCCGTCGATGTCGTAGCGGAAATCATGTCGATGCACTTCGTACCAGTCGCTTCGAGCGACCATGGCGTCGGCCCCGACTTCCAGACGGGTCTCGTGGGCGGTGAGAAAGCCCCAGTCGACGAGTTGGCGAATCGTGTCGAGGTATTTAGAGAACGTCAACGTGCCGGCCACGTCGACGAGTTGGTAGGCCAGGAACGAGAGCGGTCGTTGAGCACTCACGCGCGGATCCTTCTGTCGCAAACTGCCCGCCGCCGCGTTGCGGGGATTGGCGAACTCCTTGGCGCCCTGGGCTCGCTGACGGCGGTTCAGTTCGTGAAAGTCATCTCTCGCCAGAAACACTTCACCGCGTACCTCGAGGCGACCGCCGGCGACGCCCGGCAACCTCGCCGGTACGTTGCGGATCGTTCGCACGTTTTCGCTCACGTCTTCACCGACCTGACCGTCACCCCGAGTCGCCGCTTGATATAGCGCGCCGTTCACGTAAGTGATGGAGAGCGCCAGGCCGTCGATCTTCGGCTCGATCGCAAAGGACAACGTCTCGACGTCTTCGCCGAGGCCCTTGGCGACGCGCCCGACCCACTGGCGCAGCTCGTGCGCGTCAAAGACGTTGTCGAGGCTCAACATCGCCTCGGCGTGCACTACCTCTTGGAACAGCGTGGCGTCGCGCGCGCCCACTTGCTCGGACACCGAGTCGGCGTCGCGAAGTTCGGGATATTCGGCCTCGAGCATGCGCAGTTCGCGCACCAGTACGTCGTAGTCGGCGTCGGGAATGTTCGGCGTGTCGTGAATGAAGTAGGCCTCGTTATGACGAGTGATTTCGCCGCGCAGCCACGCGACGCGCTCGGCCGGGGTCACGGGTTCGTGACGATCGCCGCGCCTTCTACGACCGTGGGATCATCGACTCGATACAGCACGACGGACTGGCCGGGCGCGACCGGGCGCGAGGGCGCGTGCAGGTCGAGCCACCAGCGCCCTTGATGACGGAGGGTCGCGAGTTGGGGGCGCCCGTGCGCGCTGCACTGGGCGAGGACCGTGTCGCCGTCGCATAGGCGCTGGCGAGCGAAGGTCAAGGAGTTCTCTTCGAGATCTATAGAGGAGACGAGGATCTCTTCGAGACGGCCCACTTCCACACGCTGGGCCGCGAGGTCCACACGGGCCACGTAGCGCTTTTGGCCATCTCGGCCCGGCAGCACCCCGCGACGTTGTCCCACGGTCATGAGTTCCGCGGCGGTGCTCTGGCCGAGCTCTTCACCGGTGTGCGCGTCCACGATCGTCGCCGAGGTCAACGTGGCGCGCTGGCGCAAAAAGACTTCGCGGCCCTTGGAGGCTTCGATGAAACAGACGTCTTGACTGTCGGGCTTGTCCCACGTGCGCAGACCCAACCGTTCGCCGTGAGCTCGCACCTCGCTCTTCTTTAGATGTCCGATCGGCAAGAGCAGGACGGCGAGCTGTGCGGCGCGCAGGTACCCGAGAACGTAGCTCTGATCCTTCTGGTCGTCGGCGCCGCGAATGAGGTAGCGCGACCCCCCGCGCGCGACGACCTGCGCGTGATGGCCCGTGGCGACCGCGTCAAAGCCGAGTCGTCGAGCCCGTTCGAAGAGCAGGTCGAACTTAATATGGCGATTGCACTCGATGCAGGG
>PKXH01000045.1:15797-28426 GCA_003133405.1 Acidimicrobiaceae bacterium
CGGCGGCGACGGACGAGTCGACCCCCCCACTCATGGCTACCAGAACTTTCACGACTCCAGTCTGCCAGGCGCTGAGAGAACTAGGCCCCGGATCTCAATCGGTAGACCACCGACGAGAGGATCCGTATGAGCGCATCCACGTCCGCTTCGGTGGTTTCTGCGCCCATGGAGAACCGGATTGAACCCCGTGCCCGCTCGGGCGACACGCCCATGGCCGCCAGCACGTGACTCTGTGTCGCGGCGCCGCTCGAACAGCTCGCCGCCGCTGACGCGCAGACCCCTTCTTGATCCAAAAGAAAGAGCAGTTCGTCACTGGCGAGTCCCTCGAAGGTCACGTGCACCGTGCCCGACACCCGATCCGCGCCCGGCGCGGTGATCTCACAACCCGGCAGAAAACTCAACGCCGCCATCAACTTCTGCTGGTAGTCAGCGACGCGATCGTTGACCTCGGTCAAATCGCGCTTGGTCAGGCGCAAGGCGGTCGCGAGCCCGACGGCCGCCGCGACGTCCACGGTGCCACCACGTCGTCCGCGTTCCTGTCCCCCACCGGGGATCACCGCGTCCAGGGCGACGTCGTTTCGCACGATGAGCGCCCCGCTGTTGACCGGACCACCGAGTTTGTGCCCACAGATAGAGATGAGGTCCATGGACGCGGTGACGATGGGCAGGCTAAGCCACGGCGCCGCCGCGACGGCGTCGGTGTGGGTCGTCACGCCGCCGGGAATCAGACTCTTGGCGATGGAGTTCACGCCGTCGAGGGGTTGGCGCACGCCCGTCTCGTTGTTGACCGCCATCACGCTCACCAGCGCCGCGTCTTCACTCACCTGTTCGTGCAACGAGTCAAGGTCAACCACGCCATCGCTGTCCACCTCGATGTAGCGCACGCTCACGTTGTCAAAATCGCGCGCCATCAATTCGGCCGCGTCGATCACCGCGTGGTGTTCGATTCTGGAGATCAGAATCTCCGAGCGCTCGTTGCAACGTCGATGATGGTTCGTCACGCCCACCACGGCCAGGTGGCACGACTCGGTTCCCCCCGCGGTGAAGATGACCCCGCCGGGTTTGGCGCCGACGAAGGCGCCCACTTCGTCACGGGCCTCTTCGACGGCCTGACGGGCCTCACGCGCGGCCCGGTGACTCCCCGAGGGATTGCCGACCACGCCGAGCTGCCAGGGCGCCATGGCCTCGGCGACCTCGGCACGCCGGGGGGCCGAGGCGCCGTGATCAAAGTAGTACCGCTCACTCATGCGACAAAGAAAGACTTCGCGTTCGTAAACTCCCGCGCGCCAATGGCCGAGAGCTCGCGACCAAAGCCCGAAAGTTTGATGCCCCCGAAGGGCAGTTCAGGCATGGAGGTGACGATGGCGTTGGCGAAGACCAGACCGACGTCGAGACGTGCGATGGCCTCGTTGATCTCGCGTTCGTCCTGGGCCCAAATCGAACCACCCAACCCCCACGGCGTATCGTTCGCCACGCGAATCGCGTCGTCGAGATCGTCGGCGACGTACACCACGGCCACCGGACCGAAGAGCTCCTCACAACCTGCGGGCGAGTCCGCGGGCACGTTCGTCAAGACCGTCGCCGGGTAGAAGAAACCGGTTCCCTCGAGTGCATGGCCGCCGGTCAACGCCACGGCGCCCTGAGCGACCGACGAGGTCACCTGATCCGCCAACAAGTCACGCTGGGCCTTTGAGACCAACGGCCCTAATCCCGTCGCCGGGTCCATCGGATCGCCCAGGCGCACCGCACTCATCGCACCGGTGAACTTCTCGAGAAACTCCTCGGAGCGATCGCGCACCACGATGAAGCGCTTGGAGCCGATGCAGGACTGGCCGTTGTTTTGGATCCGTGCCGTGACCGCCAGCGGCACCGTGGCGTCCATATCGACCGACGAGGCGATCACGAACGGGTCGGAGCCCCCGAGTTCGAGCACGCACTTCTTTAGATTCGTGCCCGCCAGCTCGGCCACCGATCGTCCGGCCCGTTCCGAACCCGTGAGCGTCACGCCCACGACCCGAGGATCGCCGATAATTGACGACACTCGTTCGTGTTCTACGAAGACGTTGGTCATCACGCCGGGCGGGAAACCAGAACGGAGAAAGAGTTCCTCGATGTACTTGGCACATCCAGGCACGTTGGACGCGTGCTTAAAGATCACGACGTTGCCCGCCATGATCGTGGGCGCGGCCATGCGGATGACCTGCCAAAGAGGAAAGTTCCAAGGCATCACCGCGAAGATCACGCCCGTGGGATCAAAGCGCACTCCACTGCGCGAGCCGACGGTCGCGACACTCTGCTCTTGCAGCATCGCCTCAGCGTGCTCGGCGAAGTAGCGCATCGTCATCGCGCACTTCATCGCTTCGCCCTTGGCCGACGCGAAGGTCTTACCCATCTCGCTGGTCATCAATTCACCGACGACCGGAACCTCGCTCTCGAGAAGTGCGGCCGCGCCCACCATCAACCGCGCGCGATCGCCAAATGAGGCGCCTCGCCAACGCGAAAACGCGATCGAAGCGTTCTTGATCGCCTCGTCCACCTGTTCAGGTGTATGGGCTGGGTACTGCACGACGAACTTCTCGTTGGCGGGATTTATCGAGACAAAGGGCATGGGCCTAGTCTGCCAGCAATATTGGCACTTCAATTTGGGGCGGTCCCATTTCCAGCCAGAAACCGGGGCTGAAAACTCTGACGAGGACCAGCACAAAAAGAAGGGCACCGGCCGCAGCCAGGGTCACGGGTCGCACGCCAAAGCTCTTGGCCAAGTCGGCCTGCACGAACGCCCCCAGGGGATAGAACATCGACAGCGACAGGATGTATAGAGCGAGGATCCTCGAGCGTTCAGCGCGGGGCGCGTGCAGCTGCACCGAAGTATCAAGCCCGGTCATCGTTCCCATGTAGGCACCGCCCAATAAAACCATGAACACCACCGAACTCACCAGATTTGGCGCCAGGGCGTACAGCGCCAGCGCGCCCGCGAGCACGTAGATGGAACCTCGAAGGACCTTCAGCCGTGACGTACGTTTCGCGACGATCGGCAACGTCAACGCGCCAGTGACCGCTCCGACGCCCTGAGCCGTCACCAACCACGTCGTACCGATCTTGCCGGCGTGCAACACGATGATGGCCATCGCGGGCACGAGGGCGATAAAGGGACCCGCGATCATCGCGATGACCGCCACGCCCAAGATGGGATGACGACAGCCCTTGACGGCCCAAGCCCGTCTTGCACCCGAGAACGTTTCCGCGATGAAGTGAACCGTCGTGGTCGGCTTGGGCCGTGGCTCGCTGCGCACGAAAGAGAAGATCACCAACACGAAGAAGAAGGACGCGGCGTTGACCGCAAAACAGACACTTACCGAACCGAGCGTGAGGGCCAGCGCCGCGAAGACTGGACCGATGACCCGTCCCAGATTGAACTGGGCCGACGAGAGCGACACCGCGGCGAGGACCTCATCCTTTTCGACGAGGTCGGGTAGCAACGACTGCCACGCCGCCCACGACGCCGAGCCACAGAGTCCTTCGCCCACCGCGAGATAACAGGCCAACCCGGGAGAGAGATGGTGCGTCACGGCCGCCACCGCGAGCGCACTCGCCGTACCGGTCATCATCAAGTTGTTGAGCTGAATCCAGCGCTGGCGACTCCAGCGATCGGCGACCACCCCGCCCAACGGCGCACCGATGATCGCCGGCGTCCACGCCGCCACCGTCAAGAGCCCCAGCCAGATTGGATTACGCATGGTCTCGGTGAGATAGATGCCTAGCGCCACGTTCTGCATCCACGTCCCCACGGACGAGACGAACGAGGACGTCATCGCGAACGCAAAACTTCGGTGCCGCAGGGGAGCCAACGAGGCTAACGCCATCGCTCTTCAAACTACCGGGCAAGGTGGCCGCACCCTGCCTTCGGTGGGCTAGGACTCGTCTCTGTGGCGACGCGGGCGTAGCGCGAACCACCACACCGAGATAATGGTCGCCAACGCGCCGAGCACACCGATGCTCGACTTGACGACTTTGCCCTTGGAGTCCTCCGCCACGCCACCATCGTAACGAGCAAAGTGCCGGGGGCGTTTCGCCCCCGGCACCGGCACTGCGAAAGCGTGCGACCTAGCCCTGCTTGGAAGCCTCGACAGCGAGCTCGAGCACGATTTTGTTGCTGACAACCACGCTGCCGTTCTCTAAGGTGCCGTTGAAGCTGACGCCAAAGTCGCGGCGGTCAATCTCCGCACGAGCCTCAAAGCCCGCCACCGTCACGCCGGGGGCCATCGAAGGGCCCGAGCCGAGGTACTCAAGGTCAAAGCTCACGGACTTGGTGACGCCGTGAATGGAAAGGTCGCCCACCAACTCGAAATTGTCGCCACCCTTAGGCGAGAACTTCGTGGACTTAAAGGTGAGCGTCGGATACTTCTCGAATTCGAGGAAGTCGGCGCTCTTCAAGTGGTTGTCGCGCATCTCATTGTTGGTCGTAATGCTGGCGGCCTGGGCGGTCGCTTCGACCGACGAGTTCGCCTCCGTCTCGCCAATCGTGATGGACCCGGAAAATTCGTTGAAATGACCGCGGACTTTGGACGCGACCAAGTGACGGGCGACAAAACCGAAGCTCGAGTGCACGGGGTCAATGGTGTAGACACCGGGAGCGGGAAAGTTACTCATTATGGATCTCCTAATTTTCATTGCACTTTTGTAGTGTTCCACCATTATAGTTGCTTCTGCAATTACTTGTCAAGCAGATTCTTTAGAATCAACTAAATGCTATACTGGCTTCATGACGATGCAACGGGGCGTGTGCCCGTCCAGTGACGAAAAGGTGGCCCTCTTTGGCCTGTTGCTTGAAACCAACGCCCGCCTTTCGAAGGATCTCGGCACCGCGCTGGAGGCCACGTGCGAACTGCCCCTGGCGTGGTTTGAGGTGCTGATGCAACTTCGCGAGGCGCCCGAGAGTCGACTAAAGATGAGCCAGATGGCGGAGGCGATCTTTCACTCCTCTGGCGGCACCACCCGGCTCGTCGACCGCTTGGAAGAGGCGGGCTTGGTAACTCGAGAGCACTGCCCGAGCGATCGACGCGCCGTCTACGTGGCCATCACCGAGGCGGGCCACGCCAAACTCGACGAGGCGCTCGCTGTGCATTTGGATTACTTGGACCATCACCTCGCGGCGCGTTTGAGCGACGCCGAGCGTCTCTCGCTCACCGCGCTGCTGACCAAACTCAACGCGTCGCGCTAAAGACGTCTCACCCACGCGTAGGCGTCGCGCCCGTCGTCCAACTCCAGCGCGGTCCCCTCGCCCTGGCCCGCGACCGCGAGCACCTCGAGCGCGAGTACCTCGTTGGCCAGCGTGGCGAAGCCCTCGGCCAGATCGTCGAGACCCGTCACGTTCAAGACAATGCGATCGGCGACGTCGAAGCGCGAGTTCTTTCGCAGGTCCTGGACTTGACGAACCACGTCGCGTAGGTAGCCCCGCCGGCGAAGGTCGTCATCAAGCGTGAGATCAAGGGCGATGACCTCGGCGCCGTCTCGCGACACCGCGAAGCTCCCTTTACCTTGCACCCGCAGTTCCACGTCCTCGCTCGTCAGCTCAAAAGTCCCCGTGGACAGCGTGACGGTGACCGTCCCGCCCGATTCGAGCGCAGCGGCGGCGGCCACGGAGTCCAGCGCGGCGAGCGCCGGCTTGAGCTCTTTGGCGGCCTCGCCAAGGCGTGGGCCCACCACACGAAAGTTGGGCACCAGTTCGAACTTCAAAACCTCGGCGAGCTCCCGGCCGTACTCGAGAACGTCGACGTTGAGTTCGTCCTCGACGATGCCCGCCGGCGGCAGCGGTGAGCTCGGCGCCAAGAAGACCAGTGCGCGAGCGAGGGGTTGACGTACCTTCACGCCCGCGTCGGCCCGAGCGGCGCGACCGAGGGACGTGAGACGCCGAGCCACGTCCATCGACGCCTCGAGGGTCTCGTTGCGACGCCGGGGATTGGCCGCGGGCCAATCGACGAGGTGCACCGAGTCGTTGTCGCTCACGTCGTTGAGTTCTTGGTAGAGGCGCTCGGTGAGAAGGGGACAAAAGGGCGCCATTAATATGGTGACGCGCTGGAGCGCCTCGAGCAACGTGGCCTGGGCGGCCAGTGAGTCCGACCGCGGGGCGTTGGGGTCGGTGCGCCAGAAGCGACGGCGGCTTCGCCGTACGTACCAGTTCGAGAGATCGTCGATCAATTGGGCGAGCGCGCTGGCTCCGCCGAGCGGCTCGTACCCGTCGAGGGCGGCGGTTACGGCATCAGTCACGCCCTCCACGCGAGAGAGGATCCACTGATCGATGGCGCTTCGCTCCTCGAAGGCGGGAACCTCGGGGTCGTTCGGGTCGAACTGATTGAGCGACGCGTAAGTCGTAAAGAAGCTGAAGGTATTCCAGAGCGTCGCGAGCGTCTCGCGTAGCGACGCGTCAATCGCGCTCAAGCCCGCGCGCGTCGAAGTCCACGGCGAGCCTTGAGAGAACATCCACCAGCGCAAAGGATCGGCGCCGCGCGTGTCCAAGATGGACCACGGGTCGATGACGTTGCCGACGGACTTGCTCATCTTCTTTCCACTCTCGTCCACGATGTGGCCCAGACAGAGCACGTGCTCATAGGGCTTGGCGCCAAAGACCAACGTGTTAACGGCGAGGAGCGTGTAGAACCAGCCTCGCGTCTGATCGATCGCCTCGGCGATGAGCTGTGCGGGAAACTGCATGGCCTCCGCACTACCCGCGACGTGGGGGTAGCCCACCTGGGCGGCGGGCATCGAACCGGCGTCGAACCACGAGTCGATGACCGGTTCAACCCGACGAGCCGGCGCGCCGCAGTTCGGGCACGGCACGACAACCCCGTCTATCGCTGGGCGGTGTGGTTCTACGTCACTGAGGTCTCGACCGGTCAGCGCCGAAAGCTCATCGCGCGACGCAACACAGGTCAGATGGCCGTCGGGGCAGCGCCAAATGGGTAGTGGCGTACCCCAGTAGCGATCGCGCGAAAGCGCCCAATCGACGTTATTGGCCAGCCAATCGCCCATCCGACCTTCTCGAATATGCGCAGGGTGCCAGTCGATAGAAGAGTTCTCCGAAATCAGTTGGTCCTTGAACTGACTCGTGGCGACGTACCAACTCGGCTTGGCCCAGTAGATGAGCACCGTGCCGCAGCGCCAGCAGTGCGGTAGCGAGTGGGTGTAATCGAATCGTCGAATCAACAAGCCGCGGCGATCAAGTTCGTCGTTGATCTCGTGGTTCGTATCGCGAACGTGTTTACCCTCGAGCCATGCCACGACCGAGGTGAACGTACCGTCGGGTCCCACAGGATTCAACGTGGGCAGTCCGTGCTCGAGGGCAACCTGGCGGTCGATCTCACCAAAGCCCGGCGACTGGTGCACGAGGCCCGTGCCGTCGTCGGTCGTGACGTACTCCGCGCCCACGACGTAGTTGGCGTCGACGCCCTCGGGGATCGGCACGTCACGAAAGGGCCGTTCGTAATGAACGCCCGTGAGGGTGCTGCCCTTAAACGTCGCGCTCGCTCGCGCGCCCTCGCCAAAGACCGTCGTGACGAGGTCACGAGCCACGATCACGCCGTCAACTACGGCGTACACGACGTCGGGATTGACGGCAACGGCCACGTTCGAGATCAGCGTCCATGGCGTCGTCGTCCAAACAGCGAGGTGCGTCGCGCCGCCCAGGTCGGTGCGCTCACTCGCGTCTTGGAGCGCGAACCTGACGTAAGAACTCTCGTCGATTTCGTCGGTGTAGACACCGGACTGGCCCAGTTCGTGCGACGAGAGGCCGGTCTCACATCGCGGGCAGTACGGGACGACCTTCAAATCCTCGTAGAGCAGGCCCCTATCAAAGAGCTGCTTGAGGTGCCACCAAACCGACTCGACGTACGCCGGGTGAAACGTGTAGTACGCGTGCGCCATGTCGGTCCAATAGCCAATCCGTTCGGTCAGGCGCTCAAACTCACCGACGTAGGTCAGCACCGACTCTCGACACAGCCTCGTGAACTCCTCCACGCCGATCTTCTCTTCGATCTGCTTCTTGCCCGAAATACCCAGTTGCTTTTCGACCTGGACCTCCACGGGCAGACCGTGGGTGTCCCAGCCGGCCCGGCGCGCCACGTAGCGACCGCGCATGGTCTGATAACGACAGAAGAGGTCCTTATAGACCCGCGCCCACACGTGGTGAAGTCCCGGCTTGCCATTCGCCGTCGGCGGGCCCTCGTAGAAGATCCACGGCTCGGCGCCCTCGCGCAGCTTCATCGAGCGTTCGAAGACGTTGTTGGCCCTCCAGCGAGCGAGTTCGGCCTCTTCGATGGCCACAAATTCAAGTTCGGCGCTAACCGGGCGAAACATGGATCTCCTTCAATGAACTCTCACATCGTAGTGAACCTGATGACGGCGTCGATTCGCCACCTACTGTGGTGTCGTGCCAGATCTGATCATTGATGACGAACTCATCACTTCTCATGGCGCCCTCAGCGTGTATCACGCCGCCATTGACGAACTGGCTCGCCGCTACGGCGGATTCGATGAAGAGATGCACTTGCAAGCTCAAGAGTTGCTGCCGCCTCGGGGCTTCTTTCTCGTTGCACGCAGTGAGGGTGAACCCGTCGGTGGCGTCGGCGTTCGACCCATTGGCGACGATGCGTTAATGCTGGGTGAGGTCAAACGACTGTGGGTACGACCCGATCAACGCCGGCACGGGGTCGCGGCGAAGCTCATGAACGTCCTGGAAGAGCGCGCTCGCCACAGCGGTTTTTCACAGCTCTACCTAGAGACCGGCGACGCCCAGCCCGAGGCCGTGGCCCTCTATAAAAAGATTGGATGGACCCCCGTCGAAAAGTTCCCGGACGGGGCCCATTCCTATCCGACGGCCTATCGATTTACGAGAGTCCTTTAGGCGAAGCGTTCGTCGAGCCACTCGGGCGTGAGGTCCTCGAGTGAGGTCAGCACGAGGTCGGCCAGCGCGAACTCGGGCTCTGAACGGTCCTCGAAAGTCGGCACCGCCACCACGCACATCCGTGCGGCCCTCGCGGCCAGGACGCCCGCGGCCGAATCCTCCACCACCAAACACTCTGGCGCCGCGACGCCCAAGGAGTTCGCCGCGCTGAGAAAGACTCCCGGATGCGGCTTGCCGTAGGGCTCGAGCTCGGCCGAGTGAATGGATGCGAAACGATCCAGCAGTTCAAAGTGCGCGAGGCAGCGATTGATGAGCGCCAAGGGGGTCGAACTGGCAATGGCCACGGGGCCCCGTTCGCTCGCCAGATCGAGCGCCCCGCGCGCGCCCGGCAAGAGACGGCCTTCGGTTTCGACGAGATCACCCACGCGCTCGAGTAGTTGTTCGACGACCTCGTCGGTCGTAGGGCCGGCCCACGGGTACTGGGCGAACCAATAACTGACCACTTCATTGACGAACATTCCCTTCGTCGAGCGACCAACCTCAACGGCAAGCGGCACGCCCAATGAACCAAAGATTTCAAGCTCGGCTTTGTGCCACAGGATCTCTGAATCAAGCAAGAGCCCATCCATGTCAAAGAGGCTTGCTCGCAATCTCACCACGCCACCATTACACACTGAGAAGTACGGTGGCTCCATGATCGTGCGTCCACTCGAACCACGCGACCTCGATGAAGTGGTGGCGCGTGTGCAGGCACGGCTCGCGAACGACGCGCGACGCAATCACCTGCTCAGTCCCACGTTTTCCGAGAAGGACTTTGCGGTCGCGTTGCGCCACGCGAGCGATCAGACCTGGGTGGCTGACGAGAATGGCGAGATTGTCGGTCATCTTTACGGCGCGATCTTAAAGAGCCCCGAGTACGGCCACGGCGCATGGATGGGGCCCGACGGCGTCTCGTTCGAAAGTGAGGACGTGCTCGCGGACCTCTACGCCGTGGTGGGATCGAACTGGATAAGCAAGGGGGCCCTTGAGCACTACGCGTGGGTCTTTGACCGGGCCGAGGACACCGCGCCCTGGTACGAGCTCGGCTTCGCACGCATGCACGTTCGAGGCGTGCTCACGCTCGACCAGCGGCGCCGGCACCAATTACCGATTGGCTATCGAATTCGCCGTGGCGGCATCGAGGACCTGCCCCTCGCCATGGAACTCGACCAGGTGCTCGATGACGCCCAACGACGAGGCCCAAGTTTCTCACTCTTTCTCAAACACGCGTCGCGCCCCGAGGAACTTTTGGAGGCCCTCGAAGACGACGAGGTCCATCACTACGTAGTTGAGAGCGAAGGCCGCGGCGTCGCCCAGTGCTTAACGTTTCCCCTCGAGACTCGACGCGGATCGTTTGAGAGGACCTTGCACGTAAGTGCCGTCACGGTTCTACCCGGGCACGAACACCGCGGCGTCGCACGAGCCCTCATCGACCACGCGCTCAGTGACGCACTCGACGCGGGTTTTACTCACGCGGAGACAAACTGGCGCGTGACGAATCGCCGAGCGGCCAGTTTTTGGCTCCAATACGGTTTTCGACCGACGTACGTGCGACTCCACCGCACGATTGGATCCGGTTAGTGCAGTGCCGCTTCGATCGCGGCCACGAGCGTGGGGTCCTCGGGCGTCACCTGAGGGGCGAAGCGGGTAACGCCTCCGTCACGACCAACGAGGAACTTCTCGAAGTTCCAACGAATGTCGCCCGAATACCCTTCGGCGTCGGGGACCTTTTCGAGTTCGGTATAGATCGGACTCTGGTGTTCGCCGTTGACGTCAATCTTTTCAAAGAGCGGAAAGGTCACACCGTAGGTCGTTGAGCAGAACGTTTGGATCTCCTCGGCACTGCCGGGCTCTTGACCCGCGAACTGATTGCAGGGAAAGCCCACGACGCTAAAGCCTTGGGTCGCGTACTTCTTTTGCAGCGCTTCGAGTCCTTCGTACTGTGGCGTGAGTCCGCACTTCGACGCGACGTTCACAATGAGAATTGTCTCGCCTTCATAGCCGGCCAACGAACTCTCGTCGCCCGAGAGCGTGTGTACTGGGATGTCGTAAAGAGTCATGACCTGACCCTAACGTAGAACCGTCATAAAGCGCCCGACGTAGGCTCGTCGCATGTGGACTCTCGCCATTAGAGATGGCGCGCTTGAGATGCTCGAACGCGACACACCCGCACCAGGTCCCTTCGATGTCGTTGTCGCGGTTCGAGCGGCCGGCGTGAATGCCGCGGACCTCATGCAACGCCAGGGCCTCTACCCCGCCCCCGAGGGTTCACCCCCGGACGCGCCCGGCATGGAACTCGCGGGCGTAGTTTCGGCGGTAGGCGAACGGGTAATCGAACCGCTGCTCGGGCGACGGGTCGGTGCGATCGTGGGCGGAGGCGCGCAAGCGACTCACTGCGTCGTGCCGAGCGAACACCTCCTCTTTCTACCCGAACACGTGAGCTGGGAGGAGGCCGGAGGTTTCCCCGAAGCGTTCTCGACCGCCTACGACGCGCTCGTGAGTCAAGGGCGCCTCGCGCCCGGCGAACGGGTGCTCATCTCGGGCGCGACCGGTGGGGTGGGCGTCGCCGGCGTACAGATCGCCCATGTGCTCGGTGCCGAAGTCATCGCCGTCACGCGAACGGATCAGTTTCATGCGCAGCTACGTGCCATAGGCGCCGACGAAACCGTTACGCTCGACCAAGTTGGCTCGCTCCACGGCGTTGACGTGGTCCTCGAGCTCCTCGGTGCCGCTCACCTCAGCGCCGCACAACACACCCTCAATCCCTTCGCGCGAGTGGTCGTGATCGGCGTGGGCGCGGGCAGCCGGGTCGAGATAGACCTCCTTAATGTGATGAGAACACGCTTAACGCTGACGGGGTCGACGCTTCGTTCACGCTCTCGCCAAGAGAAGGCTCACGTGGCTCGCCTGGTTGGTGACACACTCATTCCACGCTGGACTAAAGGGGAATTGAAGGTGCCGCTCGCTCGGGTCTTCGATCTTCGTGACGCCGAAGCGGCCTATGAGTATTTCAGTGCGCCGGGAAAATTTGGCAAGGTCGTGCTGCGGGTAGAGCCCTGAACCTCCGTTAGGTTGACCACGTGTCCACCTCGATTGCGCGCCCGCACCCTTCGCGGTGCGATCCCACCCGTGAGGACTACGACGCGATCATCGATGCTCACGAAGCGGCCGTGAACAAGGGCGAAGCGGCGTACAGGGATCCCTCAACGGGACTGCTCGTACTCACGGTCGCCACGCACCTCGCGCGCGGAAACTGCTGTGAGAGCGGCTGTCGCCACTGCCCCTATCTAGAGCAGTGAGCGCAACGGCGTGAAGGGTAGGCCTAGCGCGTCGGCGACGGGCCCGTAGGTGACCGAACCGTTCACGACGTTCACCCCTTCGGCCAGCGCGTCGTCGGCGACGACGGCGTCACGCCAGCCGTGGCGCGTCAACTCCAATATGTAGGGCAACGTCGCATTAGACAGGGCCCGCGTCGACGTAGCCGGCACCGCGCCGGGCATATTGGCGACGCAGTAGAAGATTGAACCGTTCACCTCAAAGACCGGATCGGAGTGCGTGGTGGGACGCGTCGCTTCAAAGCAGCCACCCTGATCGACCGAGATGTCAACTAACACCGACCCATTTCGCATGCGACCTACGAGTTCATTGCTCACCAGTTTGGGTGCTTTCGCGCCGACGACCAGCACGGCGC
>PKXH01000045.1:28438-28621 GCA_003133405.1 Acidimicrobiaceae bacterium
GCCCGCGCCGATGACGACGACGTTGGCCGGCGCCACGCCGGGCACGCCCGCGATCAGGGTGCCGTGGCCGCCGCCTGGGCGCATGAGGTGATACGCGCCCACGATCGGCGCCATCCGTCCGGCCACTTCGCTCATGGGCGTCAAGAGCGGTAACGAGTTATCTCGAAGCCGAACCGTCTCGTA
>PKXH01000060.1 GCA_003133405.1 Acidimicrobiaceae bacterium
ACATCGACGAGATCGACAAGATTGCTCGAAAGGCCGAGAACCCCTCGATTACCCGCGACGTGTCGGGCGAGGGCGTGCAACAGGCGCTGCTCAAGATTCTCGAAGGTACGATCGCGAGCGTCCCGCCCCAGGGAGGCCGCAAGCACCCCCACCAAGAGTTCATCAATATTGACACCGCGAACATCCTGTTCATCTGCGGCGGCGCGTTCGCCGGTCTCGAAGAGATCATCGAACGTCGACTGGGTAAGAAGTCCATGGGCTTTAATCAGCCGGTCCAGTCTCGTCGACACGGTGACATCGAACTGTTTCGCCACGTGCTGCCCGAGGACATGGTGAAGTTCGGACTCATCCCTGAGTTCATCGGTCGTTTGCCCATCGTCAGTGCGGTGCAACAACTCGACCGCGACATGTTGATCAGCGTCTTGACAGAACCGAAGAACTCTCTCGTGAAGCAGTTTCAACAGGTCCTCGCGATGGACGGTGTCGAGCTGGTCATCGAAGACGACGCGCTCGTCGCCATTGCCGATCTGGCCCTGGAGCGTGGCACCGGCGCTCGCGGGCTTCGCTCGATTCTCGAGCACGTGCTCTTAGAGCCNNGCTATGAAATGCGAAAGGCGACGCGTACCCGTCGCGCGAGCTAGTACGTGCGCTTCGCTTCATACGCTGAAGCGCTGAATTGGCTCGAATCGCATACTGACTACGAGCGCCTCGCGCCCAACCGCCAACCGGTGCCCACCCTCGAGCCGATCCGAGACACGTTGGCGCAGTTCGCCGATCCCCAGGGTGACTACCGCGCGATACACGTCACAGGTACCAATGGGAAAGGTTCGACGACGACCATGATCAGCGCGCTGTTGCACTCGACGGGCCTAAGGGTCGGCACGTTCACCAGTCCGGATCTGCACGAGGCCAACGAGCGAATCGCCGTGAATGGCACGCCCATCGACGATCCCTCGTTCATCGGGGTGCTGGAGCGACTCTCCGACGTGGAGGCAGTCACGGGGATCACCCTGACCCGTTTTGAGTTGCTCACGGTGGGCGCGCTGCTGCATTTCTCCGACGAGGGCGTCGACGTGGCCGTGGTCGAAGTGGGCATGGGCGGTACCTGGGATTCAACCAACGTGATCGACTCTGACGTGGCGGTGGTGACCAACGTCGACCTTGACCACACTGCCGTATTGGGTGCCACCATCGGCGCCATCGCCAGTGACAAGGTGGGCATCTTTCGCGCCAATGGCGTCGCCGTCGTCGCCACCACCAACGCCATCGTGGTCGAAATCGCCCAAGCGAAGTCCGACGAACTCGGCGCCACGCTGTGGCTGCTCGGGCGCGACTTCGTCCTCGAAGAGAATGAACTGGCGATCGGCGGGCGGGCGATCACCCTGCGCACGCCCTACGACTTCTACGACGAGACGCTGGTGTCGCTTCACGGTATTCACCAAGGCGTGAACGCCGCCACGGCCATCGTGGCGGCGGAAGCGTTCTTGGGCCGGGCCTTGGGTGAAGAGGTCGTCCGCACCACGTTGGCCCGGGCCGAGATGCCCGGGCGCATGGAGATCGTGGCGCGCAACCCGCTGATCGTGGTCGACGGCGCACATAATCCGGCCGGCGTGCGCGCGCTGGTAGCCACCTTGGACGGCGCCTTTGACGTTCGAGGGGAACGGCGCTGCGTGCTCGGCATGCTGAAGGGCCGAGTCCTTGACGACATGATTGCGCCCTTGGTAGGTGCGGGATTCAGTGAGTTCCACTGCTGCGCACCACATTCGCCTCGTGCTGTTGCGGTCGAAGAGTTAGTGGCCGCACTCCGCCGACAGGGCGCGGTGGCTTTTGAACATCCCAATGCCAAAGCCGCCCTCGCGCACGCTCGCGAACGATCAACGGACGATGACCTCATTGTGGTCACCGGCAGTCTCTATCTGGTCGGTGAAGTTCGAGGCGAGGTGTTGCGCGTCGCATCGCGGCACGCGAGTCGAGACTGTTAGATTGCCTGGCGTGAATAGAACGCTAGTTATCATCAAACCCGACGCGGTCGAGCGCGGACTGGTCGGCGAAGTGATCTCACGCTTCGAGCGAAGGCAACTGCGAGTGGTGGCCGCAGAGCTGCGTGTCATCGACGTGGCCACCGCCCGGCGTCACTACGCCGAACACGAGGGTAAGCCATTCATTGACCGAGTGGTCGCGGGGCTCACGCGAAGTCCATCCCTGATCTTGATCGTCGAGGGGCCCGGCGAAACGTGGAAGGTTATTCGCGCGATGATCGGCGCAACCGACCCCGCTGAGGCCGCGCCGGGAACGATTCGCGGTGACCTCGCCATCGACATGTCGGAGAACGTCATTCACGGTTCCGATTCCGTGGCTTCGGCACAACGTGAAATCGCCATCTTCTTTCCAGACTTGGCCTAACGCTCGCCACTGGTTCGACGCGGCCGTCTTGGCCTAACCTTGAGGCATAGTGCGAGGCGCCGCTCGCCTCAATTGAGGGAATCTATGGTTGATGGTCGGTTTTCACTGTTGGGCCGTGATATGGCGGTCGACCTGGGCACCGCGAACACGTTGGTGTACGTTCGCGGGCGCGGCATCGTCCTGAACGAGCCCTCGGTGGTGGCCGTGGACGTCAAGGACGGCAAGCCCTTGGCGGTGGGCGCCGAGGCCAAACGGATGATCGGGCGCACGCCGAGCAACATCCAGGCCATCCGTCCGCTGAAGGATGGCGTGATCGCGGACTTTGAGATCTGCGAGAAGATGCTGCGCTACTTCATTCACCGCGTCCACCAACGCCGCTTCGCCAAACCTCGCATGGTGATCTGCGTGCCCTCGGGTATAACGGGCGTCGAACAGCGCGCGGTCATGGAAGCTGCAGAGTTCGCCGGAGCGCGAAAGGCGTACATCATCGAAGAGCCGATGGCGGCCGCCATCGGCGCCGGCCTGCCCATTCACGAACCGACCGGCAACATGGTCGTCGACATCGGCGGCGGCACGACCGAAGTCGCCGTCATCTCTCTCGGCGGCATCGTGACGAGCCAATCCATTCGCGTCGGCGGCGATGAGCTTGACGAAGCGCTCGTGGCCTACGTCAAGAAAGAGTTCCAGTTGGCCCTCGGTGAAAGAACCGCCGAGGAGATCAAGATTCAGTTGGGCTCGGCTTTTCCGCTCGAACAGGAGCTTCGCGCCGAAATTCGCGGGCGAGACCTGGTTACCGGTCTGCCAAAGACTGTCGTCATCTCCACCGAACAGATCCGCCAGGCCATCGAAGAGCCGGTGCAGGCGATCGTCGACGCCGTGAAGGTCACTTTGGACCGTACGCCGCCCGAGCTCTCCTCGGACCTCATGGAACAGGGGATCGTCATCGCCGGGGGCGGGGCCCTCTTAGCGGGTATGGCGGCTCGACTGGAGTACGAGACCAACATGCCGATCATTGTGGCGAATGACCCGTTGAACTGTGTGGCGCTCGGCAGTGGAATGTGTCTCGAAGAACTCGACGTCTTCGCGCGCATGTTGAAGACCAGTCCTTCGCGTTAACGCGTGGCCACGGATCGTTCGCGGCGACGTACGTGGACGCTCGGTGTCGCGGTACTAGTCACGATTGTTGTTCTCTACCTCACCACCGGTGTCGCTTCGGGACTTCGCGGTGGCGCCAACCTGGTGGTGACGCCCTTTAATTGGGCCGTCAACGCAATTGCCCGCCCCATTGGTCACCTTCTGGCGGGCACCATTAACTACAGCGACGTCGTCGCTCAAAACGAAAAGTTGCGCTATCAGTTAGGACAGGCCGAAGAGCGCGCCAATGAAGCCTGGGCATTTTCGCGCCAGCTCGAACAACTCACGACCCAGCTCAGCGTGCCCTTCGTCGGCTCGCTGCCGACGGTGACGGCTCAGGTGACGACGGTCTCACCAACGAATTTCGCGGCCACGGTGGGCATCTCCAAGGGCCGTGACAGTGGCGTCTTGGTGGGTATGCCGGCGGTGGCCAACGGTGGCCTGGTCGGGCGGGTGATCGCGACGTCCGCCAACGGCGCCACGATTCGCTTGATCTCCGATACCGCCTCTTCGGTGGGTGTCACGTTCAAAAATGGCAAGACCGACCTCATCGTGTCGGGCCGTGGACCGAACAACGGCCTGGGCGCTTCGTCGGTACCGCTCGGTACCGCGATCGCCCCGGGAACGAATCTCTCCACCGACGGGCTAAACGGTGGCCTCTACCCGGCGGGGATGCCGGTGGCCTCGGTGAAGACCGTGTCGCTGACCCCGGGCGCGGCGAGCTATAACCTCACGCTCCAGCCGGCCGCTGACCTTCGACACCTGTCGTACCTCGACGTGGTGCTCTGGGAGCCCTCTGCGTGAGACGCGTACTCGTCCCGGCGACGCTGGTGACGCTCGTCATCGTCGCTATTCAGCTTTCGATCTTTTCCGGTCTTCGCTTCGCCGGCGTCGTGGTGATGGTCGTGTGGCTCTGGCCCCTCGCGGTCGGCCTCGCGGGACTTACCGCCCTGTCGTTGTGGTGCGCTCTGGTGGCTGGGATCTTTTTTGACACGCACGCCACGACGCCGTTCGGTCTCACCGCGATCGTCGCGCTACTCCTGGCCTACGGCGCGTCGCGCCTGGGCCGCGAAGGCGTCGGTGACCTCGATTCCGCGGCGTGGTGGGTCACGCCGCTGCTGGCCGCGACGGCCGGATTCTTCGCGCCGCTGCTCTTCGTGGGCGCCAGCTTCTTTACCTTTAACTTTTCGCTGTGGCGTGACAGTCTCGTGGCCGCGATGGTGGTGAACGCCATTGCCTTCTTCGTGCTGGCTCGCCCGATGGCGCGCCTGGCGCGATGGGTGGGCAGCCTCGGAGGGCCGCGTCGATGAGGGGATCGTGGCGCGACCGACCGAGCGGATCGTGGTTCTCGCGACTGTGGCGGCCCTGGGTCTCGTTGCACCCTTTTCGTGGGAGAGGTCGTACGATCAACGAGCCCAAGCCCGTTGGCATTCGCGACCTCATGGCGTCGCCCGAAGAGGTGCGGTCGCGACCGGAACGACGCTGGCTCGTCATTGGCGGCTTCTTCTTGGTGCTTTTCATCTCGCTCCTGGTGCGACTCTTCTTCCTTCAAGTGATTGACTACAAGGCCTCGGTCACTGCGGTCAGGTCCAACTCCCTTCGTTACACCACCATTCCGGCGACTCGTGGCGTCGTTCTCGACCGCGAAGGCCAACCTCTCGTCACGAACATCACGACGACCGAGATACGACTCTCTCGAGCCGAGGCGGCCCTGCACCCCACGATCAAGGGCTCGCTCGCCTCGCTCACGGGTCTCTCCGTGAAGCGGATCAACAGCGACCTCGCGAACAAGCAGTACGACCCCTACCAGCCCGCGCCCATAATGAGCAACGCGCCCGCGAAGGACGTTGAGTTCATCAAGCTTCATCCGGGTGAGTTCCCCGGCGTGACGGTCCTGGACGTGTCGACGCGCTCGTACCCTAACGGGGGCAGCGTCGGTGCGCAGATCCTGGGCTACATCGGGCCCATCACCGGCAACGAAATTGCCCAGCACCCCAACCAGGGTTACCAGACCGATTCGACCATCGGCAAGACGGGTATTGAGTCGTACTACGAGCAGTACCTACGAGGAAAAGATGGTACGAGCACGCTCGAAGTGAACGCCAACAACGAGATTCTCGGCGCGGTCAAGACGACTGCACCCACGGTGGGCGACTCGGTCGTGCTCAACATCGACACGCCTCTGCAAAAGGCGCTGGACGGCTACTTGGCCAGTGACATCCTGGCCTTGCGCCACACGATCGACCCGGTGTCTCACTTAGTCCCTCCGGCGCTGAACGGCGCGGCCATCGTGCTCGACCCCAACAACGGCCACGTCCTCGCCATGTCGAGCTACCCGTCGTTCAATCTCAGTTCGTTCATTTCGGGACTTTCCAACACTCAGTACCATCAACTCATCCAAGAAGGAGCGTTCAATAACTACGCGATTCAGGGTCTTTACACGCCGGGCAGTACGTTCAAACTCATCTCTTCCACGGCTGAGTTACAAACGGGAATCCTTTCGGCCAATAAGCTCATCGACGATACCGGCACTTTCACGGTGCCGGGATGCCTGCAGAGCGTCAATCACGGCTGCGTGTTCCACGATGACGACAACTCGGCCGCCGGACTTATCAACCTTCCCACGGCGCTGACCGTCTCCTCGGACTACTACTTCTACAACTTGGGTTACCTGTTTTGGTCCCAGACCAACAAGTATGGACAGACACCGATTCAAGACGTCGCTGCCAAGTATGGATTGAGTCAAACCACCAACATTGATCTTCCGAACGAGGTGCAGGGTCGGGTGGACTCGCCCGCCGTTCGTAAAGCACTGCACGCCGAAGCGCCCAAGGCCTTTCCGCACGTCAGTTGGTTCACCGGGGACAACATCGAGATGGCCTTCGGTCAAGGTACGACCGCCCTGACGCCGATCGCGCTGGCCAACGCCTACGCCACTTTCGCCAACGGCGGAACCCGCTACGCGCCCGAGGTCGCGGCCGCCATCATCAATCCCCACGGCAAGGTCGTCATTCGTTACGCGCCGCGGGTGCTGGGGCACGTCAGCCTGCCCCCCGGGGTTCGTAATCCGATCCTCGAGGGCCTTACCGGTGTCGTCAACAACCCCCGAGGAACGGCCTACGGGCCCTTTCACAGCATCATTAACTTCTCGCTGTCCTCGTTTCCCATCGCGGGCAAGACCGGTACCGCCACCACCTCCAAGAACCTCGAGCCGACGTCGTGGTTCGTCGGCTTTGGACCCACGACTCATCCAAAGTACGTCGTGCTCTGCGTGGTCGACCAGGGTGGCTACGGGTCGGCCGCGGCCGCACCGGTCGTGGCCGAGACGTTCAACTATCTCGTGGCGCATCCGGTTCCGCCCCTTAAGTTGAAGGCGCAGTTGACGACGCCCACGAAGGCGAAGAAGACCTCAAGCACCACCACGACGTTAAAAGGGTCAAGTTAAGGCGACCGTAGAGTAACCTTGGAGGGTTGGGCGTTTTGACACACCGGGTGCCAGGCGCAAACAGTACGCCGCTGTAACGCAGTGTCAATACTCCGTTACGCACAGCCTTGAGGACGACACGTGGTACACGCTAGTGAGATCAGTTTGCTGATTATCTTGTCAGTTCTCTTCGTCACGGCCCAACGAGCCTTTTTCTATTTTCATCCCGCCGATGTCGTGAGCCATTCGCCGCGCGCGGTCTCTACCCGTGGTGCGACCCACCACGCCCTATCCACTAAGAACGCAAGGAGTACCCGTCGTGAGCGACGAATCCACCCAACCCTTACCCTCATCGTCTAATCCTCGAATTGGCGATACCCGACCCGCACCCCAAATAGGCGACACTCGACCGGGAACCCCGAGTTCCTCCAGCGCTCCATCGGGACCCTCCACCGGTTCCAACCAGGGCGGGGGCAATCGTCGCCGCCGAGGCGGACGGGGCCGCTCGGGCCAGGGCAACCGAGACGGCCAATCGAACCAACCACGTCGCAGCGCTGACGCGCCGGTCGAGGCGTCGGCTCCCGAGGGCGCCGGTCCCGAGGGCGCCGGACGTCAAGGTAGAAGTCGCCGCCGGCGCGGCACCGAGCGACGCACCCGTGCCCAAGGTCGCTACCTCATGGCCGTGCACACGACCGCCGACGGCACGCACATCGCCACCCTCGAGGGGCGCTCGATGGTGGAGTACACCGTGGCGAAGAACGCGGACGAGACCAATCAGATCGACGGCAACATTTACCTGGGCCGCATCCAAAACGTGCTGCCCGGCATGGAACTGGCCTTCGTCGACATCGGAATTCCTAAGAACGCGGTGCTCTATAAGGGTGACGTCTCTTTCGATACGGACGACGTGGATGGCGTGCCCACGAATAACAAGCGCATCGAGGAGATGATCAGGGCCGGTCAGACCATCATCTGTCAGGTCACCAAGAACGCCATCGGCGCCAAGGGCGCGCGTCTCACTCAAGAGGTGTCGCTGCCCGGGCGCTTCGCGGTGCTCGTGCCAAACACCTCCACCATCGGCATCTCGAAGCGGCTGCCCGACGGTGAACGCCGTCGGCTGCGCAAGATCATTGACGAAGTAAAGCCTGATCGTCACGGCATCATCATCCGCACCGCGGCCGAGGGCGTGACCGGCGAAGAACTCGCGCGCGACGTCACGTCCCTCGTGGAAAAATGGTCGGCTATTGAGGCGGAAGTCGCCAAATCTAACCAGCCACGTCTGGTCTACCGCGACCTGGATCTCGCCGTTCGAGTCCTTCGTGAAGAGCTCAATGACGAGTATCGCGCGGTTTTGATCGACGACCGCACGCTCTATGAAAAGGTGCGCGAGTACGTGCTCGCGGTGAGCCCCGAACTTGCTGATCGCATCGAGTACTACGACCGCGAGACCGAAGAGCTGCCCCTCTTTGAGCGCTACTTCGTGCACGAACAGCTCCACCGGGCCCTCGATCGCAAGGTTTTCTTGCCCTCGGGCGGCTCGTTGATCATTGAGCGCACCGAGGCTCTGACCGTTATCGACGTCAATACCGGCAAGAACGTCGGGGTGAACAATCTCGAAGAGACGGTGTTTCGCAACAACCTCGAGGCGGCCGACGAGGTTGCGCGTCAGCTTCGACTTCGCGACATCGGCGGGATCATCGTCATTGACTTCATTGACATGGAGTCCAAGGCCAACCGTGAGGCCGTCGCCTCGGCGCTGCGCCAGGCGCTCTCGCGAGACAAGACCCGTACCCAGGTGTTTGACATCTCCGAGTTGGGACTCGTCGAAATGACTCGAAAGCGAGTCATCGAAGGGCTCTTGGAGTCTCTCTCGGTGGTGTGCGGGATCTGTGACGGACGGGGCTTCATCGTCAAGACCGGTCTCTAGCTCGCGAGACAATCGCGTCGTCGGCTAGTATGGAAACCTTATGTACGCCGTTATCCGTGTAGGCACATCTCAAGAGCGCGTCACCGAGGGCCAAGTGGTCCGAGTCGATCTGCGCCCTGAAGAGATCGGTACCGACGTCGAGTTTCAGCCCGTGTTGCTCGTCGACGGCGACCAGGTGGTGGCCGGTCCGGCGTTAAAGGGGGCCACGGTCACGGGCAAGATCATTGGTGGCGAGTTGGGTCCCAAGATTCGTGCGCTCACCTACAAGGCGAAGGCGATCCAGCGTCGGCGTTGGGGTCACCGCCAGCACTATTCGACGGTCGAAATCACCAAGATTTCGGCCAAGGCCTAAGGAGCATCGATGTCAAAGACCAAAGGTGGCGGCTCGACTCGTAACGGTCGTGACTCCAACGCACAGCGATTGGGCGTCAAGACCTTCGACGGCACGCTCGTCAAGTCCGGCAGCATCATTGTTCGCCAGCGTGGTACCCAGTTCCACCCCGGCCGCAACGTCGGCATCGGTAGGGACGACACGCTGTTCGCGCTCGCTGAGGGAACTGTGAAATTCGGTTTTCGAGGCGGCAGAAAACTGGTCGACGTTCTCGCCGACTGAGTTTTCCTCCTAAAACTGAGAATCCCCCGGGCTTAGATCCGGGGGATTCTCAGTTTGTTGCAAGAACTACGCGCCCTTGACGGCCTTTTTGAAGGTCGAGCCAATGGACACCTTCGGCGCGCGCGAGGCCTTCACCTGAATCGCCTCACCGGTTTGAGGGTTGCGCGCGGTGCGGGCTTTACGCTCCACACGCTCGAAGGACAAGAAACCTGACAACACAATCTTTTCGCCCCTGGAGACGTTACCCACGACGACGTCCTCAAAGGCCTTAAGAACCTCCGCTACCGTGTTCTTGGTGGCGCCACTCTCGGCGACAATTGCTTCTACCAACTCGGCCTTGTTCACCGTGCAACTCCTTGCTCTCATTGATTCGGATCTGGGCGTTCCCAGCAACCACCGACATTTTTACCGTAAAAATAGGGAAAATTGGGGATATTGATTAATAATTGGCCCTGATTACAGCTTTGGTTTCCTAAAAATCCTGTTCAAACGAACTTTCCGGCGAAGGTTTCGCTCAGAATTTCATATTCGGGGCCGTGCGATTGTCGCGCGAACTCCTTGAATTACCTGCTTTTTAAAGGGGCCGATCCTTTTGGCGCCCGTCGACGCCCTGGTCCGGAAGCCGCGTTCCAAAGAGCAGGGTGGTGCGGCCCACCGTTTCACGACGAGCGAGCTCCGGCGGCGAGATCAAGAGAAGCCCTCGCGCGCGCCGACGTTGACGCCAGCGCGTCGTGAACACTCTTCGTGGGACCAACCGGCGCCGTGCCAGCGACGCGGACGAACCAGGGGCCAACAGCGAATGATGTGGGGTGATCCATTCGATGACCTTCACCTCACGAATGCAACCAGCGGGTCAGGTCCAAGGATCGACGACTGATTCGCGAAAACAGTCGTTTCGAAGGCGAGCCGTAGAATGTGGGGGTGTCTACCTTCGTCGATAGCGCTCAGTTACACGCCAAAGCCGGTAACGGGGGTGCTGGATGCGTGAGTTTTCGTCGCGAGGCGCACGTCGCCAAGGGCGGCCCCGACGGTGGTGACGGAGGGCGAGGGGGCGACGTGTGGCTCGTCGCCGATCACAATCAGGCTTCCTTGCTGGGATTTCGTGATCACCCCTTTCGTCGCGCGACGGACGGCCAGCACGGCACCTCCAAGCGCAAGCACGGATCGCGGGGCAAGGACGTCGTCGTCTCGGTGCCGGTCGGCACAACGGTCTTTAGTGCCGAAGGTGAACTCTTAATCGACCTAAAGGGTTCGGGAGATCGCTGGCTCGCGGCGGAAGGGGGGCTTGGTGGGCAGGGCAACGCGCGATTCCTTTCGAATCAGCGCCGCGCGCCGGCCTTCGCGGAGCAGGGTGAACTTGGCGAGGAGAGCTGGCTCAATCTCGAGTTGAAACTACAAGCCGACGTGGCCCTGATTGGTTTTCCCAACGTCGGAAAGTCGACGCTCATCTCTCGAGTGTCGGCCGCTCGACCAAAGATCGCCGACTATCCCTTTACCACGTTGGTGCCGAACCTTGGTGTGGTTCGCGTGGGCGCGAGGCCCGCTCGACCCAACGATGCGACCGAGTTCGTGATGGCCGATATTCCCGGGCTCATTGAAGGCGCGGCTCAGGGCCGTGGCCTCGGGCACGACTTCTTGCGCCACGTTGAGCGCGCTCGAGTTCTCTGTGTCTTGTTGGATCTCTCAGCGACGGCCCCGTGCCCACCCGATGAACAGTTGACGGTGCTCTTAGGTGAACTCGGTGAGTATCAAGCGAGTCTGCTCGAACGTCCTCGGGTCGTCGTGGGCTCGAAGCTCGACGTCGCGGCGTACGATCTCGAGGGGGCTGACACGGTCTCGGCCGTCACGGGCGAGGGACTCGAACAACTCGTGGGCCACCTGGCGGCGCTGGTGAGCCAGGCACGGCACGATGAAGCCAAAGCATTCGAGCACGAGATCGTCGTGCACCGGCCCATGCCCGAAGAGATCTCGGTCCACCGTCAAGGCGCCAACGCCTGGCGAGTGGAGGGTCGAGCGGCTCGCCGAGCGGTGCGATTTCAAGACCTCACCGACGACCAGGCCCTGGCTGAGATCATCCACCGATTGCGCGAGCTCGGCGTCGATCGTCTCTTGACCCGGGCGGGCGTGCGAGACGGTGACGTCGTCTCCGTGGGCACGCTCTCGTTCGAGTGGTGGCGCGACGAGGTGGGCACGGGGCTCGATCGAGGCGAACATCATCGCGCTACCCGTCGCGAGCGGCTCGCGCGCCACGGTCGTTTGGACCAGGGGGGCGACGATGGCGACTCGTAGCGTGGTGGTAAAAATCGGCACCTCCTCGGTGACCGATCGTGACGGCGACGTCGCCTATGACGTGTTGGTGGGCGTCGCCGCTGACGTCGTGGCGCTCCGGGACGAGGGCTGGTCGGTGGTGGTCGTGACCTCGGGTGCCATCACCGCCGGATGGGCCGACGTCGGCGCCGCGCGGCCACGCCCACGTGACGCCGCGACCCTCCAAGCCGTGTCGGCAGTCGGTCAGCCGTTATTGATGAACGCGTGGCGCAACGCGTTTGGCGAATGTGGTGTCACCGTTGGTCAGGTACTGCTGGCCCCGCTCGACTTCTCACATCGAGGACAGTATCTCCACGCGCGAGGCACACTCGAGGCCCTGGCCCGAATGAACGTGGTCGCGATTGTCAATGAGAACGACGCCGTGGCCGACGAGGAGATCCGCTTCGGCGATAACGACCGATTGGCCGCGTTGGTGGCCAACCTCGTGGGCGCCTCTCACCTGGTGCTCTTGACCGACACCCAAGGACTGTTGACGGCCGATCCGCGTCTTGACACCTCGGCCACGCTGATCGAACAGGTGACGGCCTTTGACGCGGCGCTGCTCGAGGCGGCCGGGACCAGTCGTTCGGGCGTGGGCAGTGGGGGCATGGCCTCGAAGTTGGCGGCGGCGCACATGGCCGCGTGGTCGGGGGTGACGACCGTGATCGCGTCGGCCCGTGCGCCGGAGGCCCTTCGACAGGCCGTGGAAGGCGTCGCCGGATTTGGTACGACCTTCCAACCGCGTCGCGAACGACTCTCGGCACGCAAGTCGTGGATTGCGTTCGCGGTGGCCAGCCAAGGCTCGCTGTCGATTAATCAAGGGGCGCTGCACGCCATCGAACACGATGGTCGAAGTCTCTTGCGCGTGGGCATCGAATCCCACACGGGCTCGTTCGTCGAAGGCGACGCCGTCGACGTGAAGGGGCCCGACGGGCAGACCGTCGCCAAAGGACTCGTGCGGGTGTCGGCCGAGTCCTTTCGTGAAAGTGACGACGTGGTCGTGCACCGTGACGATCTCGTGCTCTTACGTCGCGCGTGATAACGCCCATTACGCTTGGTCCATGACGGCTCGCGACTTGGCAACCCAGGGTGTCGCGGTGCGTCAGGCGGCTATCGCCCTCGCGCAGTCCAGCGACGAACAGCGCCGCGACGTGCTGATGCACGTGGCCGATCGTCTCGAAGAGGTGATGGACGACCTCTTGTGCGTGAACGCCCTGGAACTGGCCGCCTACGACGAGTCCGGGCCGGGTCGGGATCGATTGACGCTCACCAAGGAACGGGTGCTCGCCATGGCCAGTGCGTTACGAGAGATTGCCCACGCGCCCGATCCCCTCTTTGAGGTCCAGGACCAGAGCACGCGGCCGAACGGTCTGCGCGTGGAGCGGCTGCGCGTGCCCTTAGGCGTGATTGGCGTCGTTTACGAGAATCGTCCGAATGTCACGAGTGACGTGGCCGGACTGTGCGTGAGAAGTGGTAACGCCGCGTTCTTACGCGGTTCCTCCTCGGCGATGAAGACCAACGCCTTCATCGTGAACCTGTGGCACGAGGCGCTGGAAAAGGAGGGCCTGCCGTCGGCGGGCGTGTCGCTCGTCGAGGATCCCTCGCACGAGACGGCGATCAAGTTCATGCAACTCACCGAAGTCTTGGACTGTCTCATTCCACGGGGCGGGCCGAGCCTGATCGCGGCCATGCGCGAGCACGCACGCGTGCCCTACGTGCTCGACGGGGACGGCAACTGCCACGTCTTCGTCGACGACTCGGCCGATCTCGACCGGGCGGTCGAGATCGTCAAGAACGCGAAGACCTCGCGACCGGGGGTGTGCAACGCGGCCGAAACGGTCTTAGTCCACGACGCCGTGGCGGCGTCGTTCTTGCCCGCTCTGGCGCGGGCCATGCCCGAAGTCGAATTGCGCGTCGACGAGGCGGCGAGGCGCATCTTGCCCCTCGCGACCCTCGCGAGTGACGAGGATTACGAACGAGAGTTTCTTGACCTGATCCTGGCCGTTAAGGTCGTGCACTCGCTCGACGAAGCCATCAAGCACGTGGCGACCTACGGCACCGGCCACAGTGAAGCGATCCTTACCAATGACCCCGAGCACGCCGAGGCGTGGGTGCGTCGGGTCGACGCCGCGGCGGTACTCGTCAACACCTCGACGCGTTTCATCGACGGCGGTGAGTTGGGTCTGGGCGCCGAGGTCGGCATCTCGACCCAGAAGCTCCACGCGCGCGGGCCAATGGGACTACGAGAACTGACCTGTTTGAAATGGGTGGTACGAGGAGAGGGACAGATTCGATGAGCGCGTTAGACCCCAAGGAAGAGCTCGCCCAACGACTCGGTCTCTCCAGCGTGCCACCGGTGCGCTTCGATTCACCCGAACAGGTTCAAAAGCTTCTCGCGGAGAACGACTACTTGAGTGACGAGGCCATCGCGTCGGTGGTCTACCTTGCCGATCGTCTCGCCAAGCCCGTACTCATCGAGGGCCCCGCCGGCACCGGCAAGACTGCGCTCGCCAAGGCGGTCGCCGACTCGATCGGTGCGCGGCTCATCCGATTGCAGTGTTACGAGGGGCTCGATGAGTCCAAGGCGCTCTACGAGTGGAACTACCGCAAGCAACTACTAAGGATTCAAGCCGGTCGTCCCGAGGGCACGGGCATCGAGGAGTGGTCCCGGCTGGAAGAGGACATCTTCGCCGAGGAGTTCATGCTGACCCGTCCCTTGCTCGAAGCCATCACCGCGACCGATCCAGTGGTGCTGCTCATTGACGAGGTGGACCGGGTGGAACTCGAGACCGAAGCGTTGATGCTCGAGATCCTCTCGGAGTATCAAGTCTCGATCCCCGAACTGGGCACCGTTCGCGCCAAGCAGATTCCCATGGTCTTTTTGACGTCGAACAACACCCGTGAGCTCTCTGAAGCGTTGAAGCGCCGCTGTCTCTATCTCTACGTGGGCTATCCGAGCGTCGAGCGAGAGCGCGACATCATCCTTTCGCGTGTGCCGGGCATCTCCCAGGCGCTCGCCGTGCAGATCGCCCAGGTCGTTCGTTCCCTGCGCACCATCGACTTGAAAAAGAAGCCTTCGGTCTCCGAGACCTTGGACTGGGCCCGCACGCTCGTCGTGCTCGGACGAGACGAGATCGGCGACGAAGACGCCACCGCGACCCTGCACATCTTGTTGAAGTACCAGTCCGACATCGAGCGCGCCACCAAGGAGCTGCTCGGTCGCTCGAGGCCCGTTGCTTAACCTCCTCGGCGACTTCATCGGCGAACTGCGCGCCGCCGGCATTCCCGTCTCGATGAGCGAACACGTCGACGCCGCGCGCGCGGTGGGGGTGATCGATCTCGGCAACCGATCGCTCGTGCGCGCGACCCTCGCCGCCACGCTCGTCAAAGACGGCGATCACCTGCCAGTTTTTACTACGGCCTTCGATGTCTTCTTCTCCATTCGCTCGTGGGACAGCGCCGAAGCCGTGATGGGCGACGACGAGGACGAGAAGGGCGAGCGTGAAGGGTCGGCCGGGGCGACCGGTCCCGGTCAGGCGCGCGGTCAAGGCGGCGGTGGCGGGACCACGATGAGCGCCCAAGAGCTGGCGGAGCTGCTCTATCGCGCGCTTCGCGACGGTGATCGAGACGCCATGCGCTTAGGAGCCGGCGAGGCGGTGACGCGCTACTCGGGCATGGAGCCGGGACGACCGGTCGGCGGGACGTACTACCTCTATCGGACGTTGCGAAACCTCGAGTTGGAGTCGCTCGAGCAACGACTGCTTGGCGGATCGCTGCAGGGACGGCCGGATGGGCTCGCAGAGCGTCTCGCCCGCGACGAGGTCATGGCCCGAATCGAGCAACTCAAGGCGGAGATCGAGCGTGAGATTCGAGAGCGGCTCGTAGAGGACCGCGGGTCCAAGGCGTTGGCCAAGTCCGTTCGTAAGCCGTTGCCCGAGGACCTCGACGTGATGCACGCGAACCGCGACGAGATGGCGCAACTCGAGCGAGCGCTGCGGCCCCTTAGTCGAAAGCTCGCGACGCGCCTGGCGCGAAAACGCCGCCGCCGCCGCCGCGGGCCGGTGGACCTTCGTCACACGGTGCGGCGCAGCCTCTCGACCGGTGGGGTACCGCTCGACTTACGCTTCAAACCCCCTCGGCCGGCCAAGCCCGAAATCTTCGTGATCGCCGACGTCTCGGGTTCGGTCGCGTCCTTCGCGCGCTTCACGTTGCACTTGGTGCACGCCATCAGTTCTCAGTTCTCCAAAGTGCGAAGTTTCGTCTTCGTGGACGGGCTGGATGAGGTGACTCGTCTCTTCGAGGGCGTGGAAGATCCCGCTGACGCGGTGGCGCGCATCAACGCCGAAGCCGACGTCATTGCCTTCGACGGTCACTCGGACTACGGTCGGGCCCTCGTCACCTTTCACGACGAATACGCTAAGGACCTCACCAAGCGTTCGACGGTGTTGATCCTGGGCGACGCGCGCAACAACTACCACCAGGCCCACGCCGAAGTGCTGGCGGACCTGCACTACCGCGCGAAGTCGGTCTACTGGCTCAACCCCGAGCCGGCTAGTTATTGGAACAGCGGGGACTCGATCATGAGCCAGTACGCGCCCTACTGCAACCGAGTGATCGAGTGTCGCACGCTGCGTCAACTCGAGGCGTTCGTGGGCGAACTGGCGTGAGCGGCGCGGAACGCTTACCGCCCGGGGGTTTTCGCCAGCGCGGCGACCCTCCCATTGGAACACGACTGTTGATGATTCGTCACGGCGAAGCCATCGTCAACGTCGAAGGACTCGCGGGCGGCCCACTCGGCGACGTGGGCTTGACCGAGCGAGGACGCGCGCAGGCCCGTGCGCTGGCCACGCGTCTCTCGATGACCGGGGAACTCTCGGCCGCACGGGCGTTTTACACTTCGACGCTCCCAAGGGCGATCGAGACCGGCGCGATCATCTTGCCGGCGATCGGAGCCAAACTTGTCGCCGTGGCCGATGAGTCGCTCGGCGAGCTCGCCGTGGGCGAAGTGGACGGGCTGACGTGGGAGGAAATCGCCGCGCGGTACGTGGCCCCGGATTGGGACGTCGATCCCCACGTGCGCAACGTGCCCGGCGGCGAGTCGCTCATGGAGTTCTTTGATCGGTGCACGCGCGCCATTGACCGGCTCGTGGCGCGTCACCCGGGGGAGTTGGTCGTACTCGTGGTGCACGGGGGCTTCATCGAACAGGCCCTCAAGATCTACCAGGGCTTGAGCGGCCAAGTGCGGCTTCGCCCGCGCATTGAAAACTGCTCCATGAGTGAGATTGAGTTCGACGGCCCGCGGCGTCGTCTCCTTCGTTACAACGATCTCTCGCCAACGGGGGCGGCGTAACGCTGCAGGTACTCCGCGACGTGAAAGGCCAAGTCCAGACTCTGGGTTGCGTTGAGTCGTGGGTCACAGATCGAGGTGTAGTTCTGATCGAGGTCCGACTCATCGAGTCGCGATCCGCCGCCCAGACACTCGGTCACGTCGTCGCCGGTTAACTCAACGTGCAGGCCGCCCGGCCAGGTGCCCAACGCCTGGTGGATCTGGAAGAACTGTGACGTCTCGGAGAGCACGTCGTCGAAACGGCGAGTCTTCTGTCCGCCCGAGGCGACAAAGGTGTTGCCGTGCATGGGGTCACAGATCCACAGTTCGCCACGGCCCTCACCGCGCAGCGCCTCAATGAGCGGGGGCAGCAGTTCGCTGACGCGTTCGTGTCCCATTCGTGAGATCAAGGTCAAACGACCGGGCAGATTCTCGGGGTTGAGCACGTCGGCGAGCCGACGAAGTTCGTCCGCGCCCATGGTGGGTCCGACCTTCAGACCGAGTGGGTTCGACACTCCGCGCAGAAAGTTCACGTGCGCGCCGTCGAGCTGGCGCGTGCGGTCGCCCACCCACAAAAGGTGCGCGGAGCAGTCGTACCAGAGGCCGGTCAGGGAGTCGCGGCGCGTCAGCGCCTCTTCGTAGGGCAAGATGAGCGCTTCGTGGCTGGTGTAAAAATCGACGCCCTGCAACGCGCTGTCGTCGTGAAGATCGATGCCGCAGGCCTTCATGAACTGCAGGGCCCGTTCGATTTCGTCGGCGATGGCCTCGTAGCGCTTGCCCTCGAGGGAGTTCGCGACGAACTCTTGATTCCACACGTGCACACGTGACAACGCCGCGAAGCCGCCAGTGGTAAATGCCCGTAACAGGTTCAAGGTCGCGACACTTTGGTGGTACGCGCCGAGCAGACGTTCGGGATCGGGACGGCGGGCCTCGGCACTGAATGCGTCGCCGTTGACGATGTGGCCGCGAAAGGCCTCGAAGCGCTGGCCGTCGCGCTCCTCGTACTCGTCGGTGCGCGGCTTGGCGAACTGACCGGCGATGCGCCCCACCTTGATCACCGGCACGCCCGCGCCGTAGGTGAGCGCCACGGCCATCTGCAGGATGACCTTTAGTTTGTCGCGAATCGAGTCGGCGGAGCTCTCATCGAAGGATTCGGCGCAGTCACCGGCCTGGAGCAAGAACGCCTNNCTCTTGGAGACGGCGGGCTTCGCCAGCAAAGACGAGGGGCGGTTTCGTAGCGAGCTCTCGCTCGACGCGCGCGAGATGTTCGAGGTCGGGCCAGGTCGGGCTTTGAGAGATGGGATGTCGGCGCCACGTGCCCGGGGTCCACTCGTGCGGCGTCGTTTCCATTCATCAAGCGTAGGGGCATCGTCACCGACAGACCAATCCCGTTAGGATTTAGAGGTGAAAGTTCGCCGACTCGGTCTCTTTGGCGGGACTTTTGACCCGCCTCATCTGGGTCACGTCGCGGCGCTACGCGCCGCGGGCAAGAGCGGACGCTTCGACCGGATCGAGGTGACTGTGGCGGGCGACCCGTATCTCAAGAACGTCGACGTGAGCCCTGCGGCGCTGCGTCTTGCCATGGCGCGCGCTGCTTTCGACGGTCTGCCCTTCGTGGTGGTCTCCGATCTTGAGATTCGCCGAGAGGGCCCCTCGTACACCATTGACACGGTGCGCGAACTGCTCTTTGAGGCGGACGACGTCGATCTCATCGTGGGCGCGGACCTGGTGAGCCAACTCCCGAGCTGGCGTGACGCCGTGAACCTTCGAAAGTTGGTGGTCGTGGGCATCGTGCCGCGCCCGAAATCGGTCATTGTCGCGCCCGATTTCTGGCGTTGTTACGAGATTCCGATGGAGCCGGTCGATCTCTCGAGCACGTTTATTCGTGACCTGGCCTCGAAAAACGCCAATCTGGAGCAATTCCTGCCGGCGAACGTGATTCCGCTCTTTGAAGAGGCTCGGGGCTAGAGTCGTGTCAATGGCGGTGCGAGACCTCGAGTTGACCGAACTGCGGACACCGGGTCTGCATGAAGTCAGGTCGGTGCCCAAGCGTCGAGAGCTCCGCCGGTCAAAGCAACGCTACGCCATGTTGGGCGCGTTGGCCGTGGCGGTCCCATTTTTTGGCGCGCTGATCGTACTTGGAGTGGCCCACTGAGTGAGAACGTGACCAGCGGCGAGNNTCGCTCGCGGCCCATACTCCTCGTACGTCTCCGCTCTGGTGAATGCGGTCGCTATCGCGGCCGAGGAGAAGCTGGGCGTGGAAACGGTGATTCTCGATCTACGCGAACTGATCGACGCCTTCGACGCGATCGTGGTCACCTCGGGGAGTAACGACCGTCAAGTGCGCGCGTTGGCCCAAGAGATCGAGCGCTTCGTCGAGCTTTCGCTCGACGTCAAGCCCATCCGGGTCGAGGGATTCTTCGAAGGCGAGTGGGTGGCGCTGGATTACGGCGACGTGATCGTGCACGTGTTCGAGGACGCGGCGCGCGAATACTACGACCTCGAACATCTTTGGAACGCCGCGCCGTCGCTGCGCCCCCAGCCCGCTCGTTAAGCGTTCAAGAGCACCTCAAAGTTCTTCTTGGTCACGAGCGTCGCGCGCTGGCCGTTGGGCATCAGTAATGCTTGAGTAACGCCGGCGACCTTGATCACGATGCCGTCGGTCGCGCCGGCGTCGTCCGCGGTGAGCACCAGTTCACCAACGGCGAGCAGTTGTTGGGCTCGCGGGAGCGCCGTGAAGGGCTCGGCGAAGTTGATGTAGCCAACTTTGGCGCGAAGCTCGGCCGACACCAGCACCTCGTTCTTCGGCAGCGCCGAACGGTAGCCGGCGGACTTTTCGATGGCCGAAGGTCCGAGGAGCAACTGCTGGATGACCGTGGAGAGTCCCACCGGCGAGGGCACGATGCGACTCGAGGGCGCGAGGTGCTCGGTCGCGTCCACGATGTAGACCGGCTGGGTGATGAAGCGCACGCGGGCATGGTTGGTGCCGGGAATGGTCTTGTTGAGTAGTCCCAGGCTCTTGGAAAACGTCCGGGGGATGGCTTGGGGTGTCGCGTTGGGAGCGATGAGGGTGCAACTCGAGAGCACCAGCGCCGCCAGGCCGATCAGTAGGGTCACTCGAAGGCTTTTCACGTGGTCACTTCCACAATGAGGGGCAGGAGGATCTGAAAGCGCGCGCCGCCTTCGGGGCTTTCCAGCACGCTGATCGAGCCGCCGAAGGCGCGCACGTGGTCTCGCACCAGCGCCAAGCCCAGCCCGGTGCCCCGGGCGATGCCACGGTCGTGTGCGGCGCGACCACGAAAGAACCGATCGAAGATCGCCTCTCGCTCTTCTACTGGCACCCCGGGCCCGGCGTCGTCAATATTGATGGCGAACTGGGCGTGCTCGTAGTCCAGGCGAACGGCGGATGCGGCACCGGCGTAGAGGTGCGCGTTATCGATCAGGTTGGTAATGACGCGCTCGAAGCGCCGACGGTCCACCGACACGAGCGGCTCATCGACGCCAGGAGCCACCTCGATGGGCGGTTCGCTGAATCCGTGGCGCCGAGCGGCGGAACGAACTGATTGGCGCACCAGTTCAACGGCCGCCACCGTTTCAATAACGAGGGGCACCGCGCCCGCGTCGCTGCGGGCCATTTCCAACAGGTCCTCCACGAGCGACTGAAAGATCGAAAGGTCCGCCACCATCAGGTCCAAACTCTCCTGGCCGGCGGCCGAGAGTTCGTTGCGGTGCTGTTGCAACACCGACGCCGTGGTCGCCAGCGTCGTGAGTGGTGAGCGGAGCTCGTGGCTGACGTCGCTCGCGAAGCGAGCGTCCTTCTCTAGTCGGTCGACGAGTTGACTGACCATCTCGTTGAACGACTCAGTGAGTTGCTGGACCTCGCGGTCAGCGCGCGTCGCCTGGAGCCGAGTGGAGAGATTGCCTTCGGCGATCGCCGCGGCGGCGAGCGAGACGACCTCTAACGGGCGCACCGTGCGTCGCGTGACCCACAACCCTCCGGCGATGCCGATGAGAAAGGTGAGGAGCGCACCGGCGACGAGGAACTGTAACAAGATTCGAAGCGTGTGCTCGAGGGAGTTGAGCTTAAAGACCTCAAAGAACTGCGTCTCGACCGCGGGAATTGGCACCCCCACGACGAAGAAGATCTGACCCTGCTGGCTGAGTATCTGGGCCGTTGGATCGCCGTGCACGACCCTGGCGATTAGGTTTAACGGCACGTCATTGGTGGCCGCACCATGACTCTTGGACAGCCACTGATGGTGGGTTTGGACCAGCACGCTCGAGCCCGTCGCGCCTTCGATGGAGTTCAACTCATTGGCTAATTGGAGAGGCGAGGTATAGAGAGTGCTGCGTACCAGGGCCGCGTTGACGTAACTCTGCTTCTTGTCGGTCTGTTGCACGTCATCGACGAGCACGTGATGAACCCCAACGTAGGTCAACGTCGCGAAGAGACCGCTGAGAACCAGCGCACCGAGTCCGAAGGTAATGAGCAGACGAAGTCGAAGACTTCGTTGGCGCATCACAGTACCAACTTGTAGCCCGTTCCTCGGACCGTCACGAGGTACGTGGGGCTGGCCGGGTCGGGTTCGATCTTCATGCGCAGGCGTCGTATGTGCACGTCCACCAGACGACTGTCCCCGAAGTAGTCGTATCCCCAGACGCGCTCGAGCAGGTCCTCGCGCGAGAGCACCCGTCCGTTGACGGAAGCCAAGTCCGTCAGGAGACGGAACTCCGTTGAAGTGAGGTGTAGCTCGGTGCCGTCGCGGTGGCGCACGACGCCCTCGTCGGGGACGACCCGCAGTTCACCCATCTGAAAGGCGTTGGTGCTCTTGTCCGGGCGTCGACGTAGATGCGCTTTGACGCGCGCGAGAAGCTCCTCGGGCACGAAGGGCTTGGTGACGTAGTCGTCGGCGCCCGATTCGAGTCCCAGGACAACGTCGGCGGTCTCGTCACGCGCCGACACGATGACGATGGGTAGGTCGCTCGCCGCCCGTAACGCCTCACAGGTCTGAAAGCCCGTCATACCGGGCAACATGATGTCCACGATCGCCACGTCAGAAGTCATTCGCGAAAAGAGGGCGACGCCGAGTTCGCCCGTCGCCGCGTCGTCAACACTGAAGCCCTCGCCTTCGAACATGAGTCGTAGGGCGGTGCGAATGTGGTCGTCGTCTTCGACGATCAAGATGCGAGGCATCCCAACTCCTTTGGAATCATCGCTAACACTAGTAAGTCACCGTCGTGAACTCCGACGTCACTAGCCTTGACGTGTGTCGGCAGCGCAACTGGGGAACCGGGCCACCGCCGTGTGGCGTCTGGAAGGTTACGGCGATACCTTGCGCGCCGCCGACCGTTCGGCGTCCACGCAACGGGCTTATCTCGCCGACGCCCGGGCCTTTGTGCGCTGGGCGGGCGAGCGCGGAACGACAAAGCCGAGCGACGTGACCAAGAAAGACCTGCGCGACTACTTGGTCTTTATGACCAGGCGCGGGGACGAGCGAACCTCAATCATCCGTCGCCGAGCATCGTTGCGAAGTTATTTCGCGTGGATGGTCGAGCGCGGACACCTCTTGTCGAGTCCGGCGGCGCGCTTGTTGGCGCCACGCCCAGCGCACCAACTGCCCAAACTCGTGGTGCGTGAACAACTCGAGAATCTCTTGGACGACGACTGGGGCGAAGACGAGTGGGCCACATTGGATCGGGCGGTCTGCGAGGTGCTCTACGGCGCCGGGCTTCGCGTCTCTGAGCTCTGCGGGCTCGACCTGGCGAGCGTCGATTTCGCCCAAGGTCTGTTGCGCGTGCTCGGTAAGGGACAAAAGGAGCGTATCGTGCCCTTACACCGACGAGGTCTCGAGGCGTTGCGAATGTGGATCGAGGACGCGCGCGACGCAGTGGTGCGCGTCGACTCCCCGCCGGACGCACTTTTCTTGAATCGGCGCGCGCGCCGTCTTGGCCCGCGCGACGTCCGACGAATCCTCGATCATCGGGTCGCGCGTGGTCACGTTCATCCCCACGCGCTGCGTCACACCTACGCCACTCACCTTGTTGAAGGTGGCGCCGACCTGCGCGTGGTCCAAGAACTCCTCGGCCACGAGAGTCTCACCACCACACAGATCTACACCCACGTCTCAAAATCTCGTTTGCAGAAAGTACACCGTCAGACGCACCCGCGAGGCTAGGTACGTCCACCGACTAATATGGTCAGGCTCTCCCAGAGTGGGCGAGCGAATGAGTTGTCCCCGTGGTTTCGTACGGTCGCCGTTCGCGGTGCTCCACGGGGTTGAAGCAACCATACGAAAGGAAAATGGATCGTGGCACTCGTCACCCTGCAAGAACTGTTGGACTCGGGCGTGCACTTTGGGCACCAGACCCGACGTTGGAACCCCAAAATGCGTCGCTACATACTTGGTGAGCGCAACGGCATCTACCTGATTGATCTGCGCAAGACCCTCGAGGGCATAGAACTGAGCTACGCCTACGTGCGTGATTTGGTGGCCGACGGCGGCATCGTGCTCTTCGTCGGCACGAAGAAGCAGACCCAGGGTCCCATCGCGGACTACGCCCAGGCGTGCGGCATGCCGTTCGTGAATCAGCGTTGGCTCGGCGGGATGCTGACCAACTTCGCCACCGTGGCCGGACGCGTGAAGCGCTTGGTCGAACTTCGCGCCATGGAACGCGCGGGTGACTTCAACAACATGCCCAAGCGCGAGGCGCTGCGCCACAGCCGTGAGCTCGAGAAACTCGACCGCAACTTGAGTGGCATCGCGAACCTCGAACGCGTGCCCGACGCCATCTTCGTTATCGACACGAAGAAAGAGCACATCGCCGTCACCGAAGCGCGCAAACTCGGCCTGCCGGTCGTGGCGGTGGTGGACACGAACTGTGACCCCGACGTCATCGACTTCGTCATTCCCGGCAACGACGACGCCATCCGAGCCGGGGCGCTGCTCTGTCGACTCATGGCCGACGCGGTGACCGAAGGCCGTTACATCCGCCAGAATCGTCCGCCGGTCACCGTGAGCGCCACCGCAAACGTTTAAGTCGTTTTGAGAATCTAAGAGGAGAGCCAAGGTGACCGTCACCGCAAAAGACGTCCAAAAGTTGCGCCAATTAACGGGCGTGGGCATGATGGACGCGAAGAAGGCCCTCGAGGCCAGTGAAGGCGACACGCAAGCGGCCATCCAGTGGCTGCGCGTGCAAGGGATCGCGTCGGCGGCCAAGCTCGCGGATCGTCACGCCGGTGAAGGCGCCGTCGCGGTCGTTCGAAATGGTCCCGTCGCGGCCATCGTCGAGCTTCGCTGCGAGACCGACTTCGTCGCCAAGTCCGAGGAGTTCGTCTCATTGGCCGACGAGATCGCCGCGCGCGTGTGCGCCGAAGGCGAAGGCGTACTCACCCAGTTCCAAGGAGAGATCGAAAAGTTGCTCACGACGCTCAAGGAGAACATCTCGATCGGGCGCGTCTATCGACTCGAAGCCGGTCCCGGCGAAGTCGTCGACACCTACATCCACCACCAGTCCGGTCGAGGTGTGAACGCCGTCGCGGTCGTAATAAAGGGTGGGGGCGAAGAAGTCGCCCACGAGATCGCCGTGCACGTCGCCTTCGCCAAGCCGCTCTACTTGAGCCGCGAGGACGTGCCCGCGAGTGAAGTCGACGCCGAGCGTAAGACCGTCGAGGAGATCACCCGTAACGAGGGCAAGCCCGAGGCGGCGATGCCCAAGATCATCGAAGGCCGCTTGAACGGCTGGTTTAAGGAGCGCGTGCTGCTCGAACAGCCCTACGTGAAGGACGAAAAAGAGTCCGTCCAGCAGTTCTTGAAGGGCGCCACCGTTAGCGCGTACGCTCAAGTGGTCATCGGGGGATAGGACATCGTCGTGCGTCGAATGGTCTTAAAACTGTCGGGTGAGGCACTGGCTTCAGCGGCGAGTGACGAAACCATCGACGCCTCGACCGTGGATTTTCTGGCGCGAGAGATCGCCGCGGCCATGGAACGCGGGGGACTCGAACTGGCGGTCGTCGTCGGTGGGGGGAACATCTGGCGCGGCGCCACCGGCGCCATGGCGGGGATGAACCGGGCGAACTCGGACCTAATGGGAATGCTCGGTACCGTCATCAACGCGCTCGCGCTCCAAGACGCGATCGAAAACCACGGTCGGCCCACCCGGGTGATGTCGGCGATCAATATGGACCAAGTCGCCGAGCCCTACATTCGCCGTCGCGCCGTTCGTCACCTGGAGAAGGGACGCGTCGTGATCTTCGCCGCCGGCATGGGCAATCCGTACTTCACGACCGACACCCCCGCCGCGCAGCGTGCCGCCGAGATCGAGGCCGACATCGTCCTTAAGGGAACCCACGGCGGGGTCGACGGGGTCTACTCCGAGGATCCCAGGATCAACCCGAAGGCGGTCAAATTCGACGAGATCTCCTTTGACGAAGTGATCGCGCGAAACTTACGGGTGATGGACATGACCGCGATTACGTTCTGCAAGGACAACGATATGCCCTTACGTGTCTTTGACCTGATGGCCGATGGTAATTTGGGCCGTGCCCTCGACGGGCGCCCCGTCGGTACGCTGGTGAAGTAATGGATAACGAACTCGTGGAACTCGTAATGGCCGATACCCGCGAGCGAATGGTGCGCGCCATCGAGCACGTGAAGAACGAGTTTGGGACCGTGCGCACCGGGCGCGCCTCGTCGTCGCTCATCGAGGGACTGCTCATCGACTACTACGGGACCGAGACGCCCCTCAAGCAGTTGGCCAACTTCTCGGTGCCCGAGCCCCGATTGCTGGTGGTGTCGCCCTTTGACAAGAGTTCGGTGGCCGCCATCGAAAAGGCCATCGGGAACGCCGACCTGGGACTGACGCCTTCGAACGACGGTCACGTGATTCGCCTCGCCTTTCCCACCCTCACTGAAGAGCGCCGCAAGTCCTTCGTCAAAATGGTGAAAACCAAAGCCGAGGAGGGAAGAGTGGCACTTCGCGCCGTGCGCCGCCACGCCCGCCAGGAGTTGGAGAACCTCGAGAAGGAGCACGGTCTTTCGAGCGACGAGATCGAACGGCTCGAAAAGATCTTGGACAAGATGACCCAAGACGAGGTGGCGGTGGTGGACGCGCTGCTCGCGCACAAGGAGCAAGAACTCCTTGAAGTCTGACGACGGATCACTCTTTGACGAGCCCACCGGGCAGTACCCGGTGACGAGCACGAACGACTCACGGGTCACCATCACCGGAGCGGAGATCGCGGCCGACCTCGTGGACGAGGCGCCCGAAATCGACCCCGCGACGCTACTGCCGCACTGGACGGACGCGCCGACCGGACAAGTGCCCATCGTGGTGGCGCGCGAATCGGCCCAGAACGGCGATCCCTGGTCNNGGAGAAGGTAGACGACGCGCGTCCCTGGGAGTTCGTCCTCGGCGACGAGACCGCCGAAGAAGAAGAGGTCACTGTCGAGGCGCCTCGACCGGCCCCGTTGCGGGCGCAACGCACCCGCCACCGTGCCTCCAGCAACCCCCTGGCCGGACGGGCGGTACGACAGAGTTCCTCGGGCAGCGTCTCGAGCGCGAGCGCCACGGGCGTGCTGTTGGCGATTCTCGTCTTGGCATTCTTTCTCGCGGGTCCCCTGGCGCTGACGATCTTGATACTGGCGGCACTGGCCTTCGCGAGCGCCGAGGCCTTCGCGGGCTTTCGCTCCGTCGGGGCGCACCCCGCGACCATCTTGGGCATCGTCGCGGTACTGACCCTCGGCGTCGCGGTGTACAACAAGGGGCTCGTGGTGCTCGGTGCCGTCACGGTGCTGCTGGTCGTGTTGGGATTCATCTGGTACATGAGCGCCGAGCGCAAGATCGACGTCCTCGACGGATTGGGCGCGACGATTTTCGTGTACGTCTGGGTCGGGGTCCTTGGTTCCTACGGGGTTCTCTTGATCGCTCCGCACACGTATCTCCATCGCCACGGCATGGCGTTCCTCTTTGGCGCGGTGGCCCTCACGGTCTGTAACGACGCCGGCGCGCTGTTCATCGGGCGTTGGATCGGACGACGGCCCCTGAACCGCGCACTGTCACCGAACAAGACCCTCGAGGGCCTCATCGGCGGCACGCTCGTCACCTTGGTCGCGGGCGCACTCATCTTGCCCCGGGTGAGTCCCTGGACCGTGACGCACGGCCTGGAGGCTGCGCTGGCCCTGTCGGTCGTCGTACCCCTGGGCGATCTCTTTGAGTCGATGGTGAAACGCACGCTCGGCCTAAAGGATCTCGGTCGTCTGCTACCGGGCCACGGGGGAATGCTCGATCGCATTGACGGACTGTTGTTCGCTCTGCCGACCATGTACTACCTCCTTCACGTCCTCAAACTGAGCTAGCGATGTCGCCCTCGCGCCGTAGCGTGGCGCTGCTGGGCGCCACCGGCTCGATCGGCGTGCAGACGCTCGACGTTTTACGCCACGAGAGTGAGCGCTTTGAATTGACCGCCATCTCGGGTGGCGAACAGTTGAGCGAGCTCGCCGCGATCGTTCGCGAGTTCAACGTCAAGTCCGTCGCGGTGAAGAGCGCCGAACATCGAGCCACGTTGGGTGAGCTGATTTCGCGCGAGGTGTCCATCGTGGTCGGTGAGGAAGGGCTAGCGCAGCTCTCCGCGAGCGCTGACGTCGTGGTGAACGCGGTGCTGGGTTTCGCCGGCCTGCCGGTCACGCTCGGCGCGCTCGGCGCAGGCAAGAGGCTGGCGCTGGCGAATAAGGAGTCGCTCGTCGCCGCGGCGCCGCTGGTGGCGAACGTGCGCCACCAGCCCGGCGCACAACTGGTGCCGATCGACTCAGAACACTGCGCGATCCACCAGTGTCTCGCCAGCTCTCCGGCGCTGCCCGGTTACCCCGACGTGCGCCGGCTTCTCTTGACGGCGTCGGGGGGACCATTTCGTGGCTGGAGTGCCGAGCAACTTCGCGGGGCGACCAAGGCGGACGCGTTACGTCACCCGACATGGTCGATGGGCGACAAGATCACCGTGGACTCTTCGACATTGATGAATAAGGGGCTCGAGGTTCTTGAGGCCACGGCGCTCTTTGGTATCGACGCCGCACGCGTGGACGTCGTGGTCCATCCCCAGTCGATCGTGCACTCGATGGTCGAGTACGTCGACGGATCGGTTCTCGCGCAGCTCTCACGACCGGACATGCGACTACCGATTGCCTACAGTTTGGGTCTGCCCCAACGATTGACCCATCACTGGGGTGACCTTGACTTCACCCAGACGATGGAACTCAATTTTGAGCCGCCGGATCGCGAGGCCTTTCCCGCGCTGGGGCTCGCGTACGAGGCGGCGCGGCTCGGCGGCGCGGCGCCGGCGTGGTTGAGCGCGGCCAATGAGGTCGCGGTGGAGGCGTTCTTGGCTGACGCGATCGCGTGGTGCGACATCGTCGCGCTGGTCGCCGCGACGATGGACCATTACGTCGCCGACCCCTTGGATTCGCTCGCGTCCCTGCACGAAAACGACGAGGCCGCTCGACGTTGGGCCCGCGCTAGCCTCGAAAACTAGCTATGGCTACGACCTCGTCACCTCGTCACTCGCTCGTGACGCTCCTTGCGGGCGTCGCGGCGTTGGTGGCGCTGCTCACGTGGTGGGTCGGATGGGCCCTGCCGTTGGTGCTCTTTGCGGTCATCGTGATGGTGATGGGCCACGAGTTCGGCCACTTCATCATCGCCAAGCGTGCGGGACTGTTGGTCACCGACTTCTTCGTCGGCTTCGGACCGGTTATCTGGTCGACCACGCGTGGCGAGACGCGTTACGGCGTGCGAGCCCTTCTCCTCGGGGGTTACGTCAAGGTGCCCGGTATGACCTGGACGGAGCCAATCGCCGCCGAGCTCGAAGGGCGCACGTACCGTTCGGCGTCGTACCCCAAGAAGGTCATCTTCGCGTCGGCGGGGTCGTTGATGCACGGCGTGATGGCGGTCACGTTGGCGTGGGCGTCACTGGCGTTCATCGGACTGCCGTCGGCGAGTCACGTGGGCGTGATCGCCTTTAGTCAGTGGGATGGCCATAAGCAGACCGTGGCGCAACTCGCCGGACTGAAAGTTGGCGATCAGATCCTGGCCATCGACGGGCGCGCGATTACGAGCTCCACCCAATTGGTCAACGTCGTGCATAACGCGGTGGGCAAGACCCTCACGCTCGAAGTGAATCGTAGCGGTCACGATCTCTCGCTTCGGGCCAAGCCGGTCGATGGTCGAACTATCGACGAGAATGGCGCACCGATCGCGACGGGTTCGTCGCCCCAGGGCTACCTCGGTTTTGAAGTGGGACCCCAGAACGTTCACTCGTCGCTGTTGGGTGCGGTGCCGAGCGCCTTTCACGAAGTCGGTTCGACGATCAGTGCGGCGGTGCACGCGTTAGTGCACGTCTTTTCTCCCGGTGAGTTTTCGAGCCTGTTTCATCAGGTCGCTTCGCCGGCCGCGGCGACAAATCCGGTGAACCAAGACTCGCGTCCCGAGTCGATCGTGGGCGTCGTTCGCATTGCGGTGCAGGGTGCTCAGGCCGGACCGGGCATCCTGATCTCGATATTGGTGTTCATCAATATCTTTGTGGGGGTGCTCAACATGCTGCCGATGCTGCCCCTCGACGGCGGCTATGTGGCGATCGCGACGTACGAGCGCCTTCGTTCTCGACGCGGGTCTTCCTATCACGCGGACATCAATCGCCTGACGCCCCTGATTTACGCCTTCATGAGTGTTCTGCTGGTGCTTTTTGCCTGCACGCTCTACCTCGACATCGCCCACCCGATCGCCAATCCCTTCGGCTAGACGCTTCGAGGCGTACCCGAGCACGGCAGAATGGGAGGGTGGACGTCACCGCTAGTTTCTTGAGCCCTCGGCGCGTCACCCGTCAAATCGCCGTGGGTTCCGTCAAGGTCGGCGGCGACGCGCCGATCTCGGTGCAGTCCATGACCACGACCAAGACCGCCGACGTCGAGGGCACCCTGGAACAGATCTATGCCCTCGCCGCCAACGGCGCCGACATCGTTCGCTGCACGTGCAACGACCAGGCCGCCGCGGAAGGGCTCGTTCAGATCGTGCCGCGCTCGCCGGTGCCCATTGTCGCGGATATTCACTTCCACGTCGAAATGGCCCTGGCCGCGTTAGAAGCGGGCGTGCAGGGGTTGCGGTTGAACCCGGGGAATCTGCGCAAACCCGAAGAGATCAAGCTGGTCGCGAGTGAGGCGCGCGATCGGGGCGTACCAATTCGCATCGGGGTGAACGCCGGCTCGCTTCACCCTGACATCTACAAACGCTTCGGGGGCGCGACGCCCGAGGCCCTGGTGGAGTCGGCGCGCCTCGAGCTGGCCTACTTCGACGAGGTGGGGTTCTCCGACGTCAAAATCTCGGTGAAGGCGTCCTCGGTCGCGACGATGATCGCCGCGTATCGGCTGGCGTCGGCGACCTTCGATCATCCCTTGCACCTGGGGGTGACCGAAGCGGGCCCGCTGCCCGGAGGTCTCCTGAAGGGTACGGCCGGGATCGCCACGCTGCTCGCCGAAGGGATCGGCGACACCCTTCGCTACTCGCTCACCGCCGATCCGGTCGAAGAGGCTCGTGCCGGACGCCAACTGCTCGAGTCCCTGGGACTTCGCGAGCGAAAGGGGCTCGACCTGATCGCGTGTCCGAGCTGCGGGCGCGCCGAGGTCGACGTGATCAAGGTGGCCACCGAAGCTCAAGCGGCGCTGAACGCCTTGGACGTGCCTTTGCAAGTGGCGGTGATGGGGTGTGTGGTGAACGGCCCGGGCGAGGCTCGCCACGCGGACTTGGGCATCGCGGCGGGCAAGAAGCGCGGGCATCTCTTCATCAAGGGCGAGATTGTGCGCGTCGTCCCCGAGGACGAGATGGTCGAGGCGCTGGTCGAAGAGGCGAAGAAGATCATCGCCGAGGGTGTCGAGGCCCGTCTCCTTGCTCGTGACCTCACCGCCGAAGCCGAAGCTGCCGCCGATCGCGCACTGTTGCTCGACGATCGCGGCACCGACGTGAATCACGCCCAAGAGCGAATCGAGCGGATACGACGTCGCGTCGAACACGAAGGCCCTGACTAGGCTCTGTCCACACCCAAAGGAGCATCGTGGCCGCGCAGAGCGTTCTGACCTCGCAATCAAAGGACTTTCCGCGCTGGTACCAAGACGTCGTCGCCAAGGCCGAGCTCGCTGATAACGGACCGGTACGTGGCACGATGGTCATTCGCCCCTACGGTTACGCCATCTGGGAGCGCATTCAAGGGGAGATCGACGCTCGCATCAAGGCCGCCGGCGCGAAGAACGCGTACTTCCCGCTGTTCATCCCCGAGAGCTACCTCTCCAAAGAGGCCGAGCACGTCGAAGGCTTTAGCCCCGAACTCGCTGTCGTGACCCACGCGGGGGGCGAGAAGCTCGCCGAACCGATCGTGGTTCGTCCGACCTCCGAAACCGTGATCGGCGAGTTCATGGCGAAGTGGATACAGAGCTACCGAGACCTGCCGCTGTTACTCAATCAGTGGGCGAACGTCGTGCGTTGGGAACTGCGCCCGCGACTCTTTTTGCGGAGTTCTGAGTTTCTCTGGCAGGAAGGGCACACCGCGCACGCCACGAACGAGGACGCTTCGGCCTACGCGAACAAAATTCATAATGAGGTCTACGACGATTTTCTGGTCAATGTGATGGCGTCGCCCACGTACCTTGGCATCAAACCGCCGAGTGAACGCTTTGCGGGTGCGATTAACTCCATGACGTGCGAGGGAGTGATGCGCGACGGCAAGGCGCTGCAGATGGCGACCAGTCACGAGCTCGGTCAAAACTTCGCCAAGGCCTTTGACATTTACTACCAAAGTGAAGAGGGTAAGGCCGAACTTTGTTACACGACGTCGTGGGGGGCGTCGACCCGGCTCGTGGGCGGGCTCATCATGGCGCACGGTGACGACGCGGGACTTCTCGTGCCGCCCCGCTTGGCGCCGGTGCAAGTCGTCGTTCTCACGGTGCGCGACGAATCTGAGGTGAACGAGGCCGCCGATCGCGTCGCGCGTTCGTTACGCGATGCGGGCGTACGCGTCGAACTCGACGTGGGGCGAGGAAGTTTCGGTCGCCGGGTCACTGATTGGGAGATCAAGGGAGTACCGCTGCGCGTGGAGGTGGGACCTCGAGACCTCGCCCAGGGGCTGGTGACCCTGGTACGACGTGACAGTGGCGTGAAGGCGTTACTCGCTCTTGAGAAACTGACGCGGGAGGTTCCGCCGCTGTTGGAAGCCATCCAAGGCGACCTCCTCGCTCGGGCGCTCGCGCATCGAGACGACCACACGCACGACGTGTCCACCGTGGGCGACGCACTCGATGCCACCAAGGACGGATTCGCTCGCCTTCCGTGGGACGAAGTAGCGGGCGAGGGCGAGGGTGCTCTCAACGCGCAGTCGGTCAGCGTTCGCTGCCTGCAGCGTTCGGACGGTTCGATGCCGTCCAGCGACACGGAGCGAGAGCTTTTCTGCCTCGTCGCCAAGTCGTACTGAGCGAGCGGGGAAAGCGTTTTTCCTCGCTTCGTTGCAGTTTTCTGCGGTCGCTACCCAATTGTTTCAAGCGTCTTCGACTGCTATAATTCACGTTTACAGTCCGCTCAGGACGTTTGGACTCGTTTAAGCGCGGGCCTCGGGCCCGCGCTTTTTTACTGTCTGAACGTCCGTGAAGACAGCGAAAGGAGATGGCCGTGGAATGGGACATTGCGCTGGACCCCCTGCTGTCTTCGCTCGGACTCGAGCTCTACGACGCGGAGTTTGCCTCGGGGACGCTCAACGTCGTGGTCACCAAGGCGGGCGGGGTCGATCTCGACGCCCTGACCAAGGCCAACCGGACCATCTCGGAGTGGCTTGACGCCAATGAGCCCATCGCCAGCCGCTACACCCTGGACGTGTCGAGCCCGGGTCTCGAGCGGCGCCTGCGCACGCCCGCGCATTTTCTTGGCGCGGTGGGTGACGTCGTAACGCTGCGCGAACTTCGCGGTGAGGCGCCGACGCGTCGACTCGAAGGTACTCTCGTCGCGGCCGATGACCAGGGTGTCACGCTCGACGACCATGAGCTTGGCGCCGTCACGATCGCCTACGACGCGATTGAACGTGCGCGCACCGTCTTCGAGTGGGGGGCCACGAAGCCGGTAACCGCCAAGGGTGCCAAGGCTGCATCGACGAGAAAGAAGGGGTAGACATGGCAAACTTCGAATTTCTTGAGGCCCTCAGTCAAATCGCGCGCGATCAAAACATCGATGAAGGCGAGTTGTTGATTGCGCTGGCGAACGCGCTACTCGCGGCGTACAAGCGACGTCCCGACTCAGCAGAAGACGCCGAAGTGGAGATCAACCCCGAGACCGGTGAGATCAAGGTCTGGGGACTCGAACTCGACCTCGAGGGCAACGTCACGCGCGAGTGGGACGCGACGCCCGACGACTTTGGTCGCATCGCGGCCCAGACCGCCAAACAGGTCTTGATGCAGTTGATTCGTGATATTCAGCGTCGCCAGATGTACGAGGAGTTCGCCAATCGCGAAGGCGACATCGTCTCGGGAACGGTGCAGCAGAACGACAATCGTTACACGCTGCTCGATCTTGGCCGGGTCGAGGCCCTCCTTCCCCAAGCGGAACAGATTGCCTTTGAGCGCTACGAGCACGGCGCGCGCATCAAGGTCTATATCGTCGAAGTTCGTAAGACGAACAAGGGTCCCCAGATCGTGGTTTCGAGAACGCATCCCGCCCTCGTGGCCAAGCTCTTCGAGATCGAAGTGCCCGAGATCGCGAATGGCATCGTGGAGATCAAGGCGCTCGCGCGCGAACCGGGCCACCGTTCGAAGATTGCCGTCGCGTCGAACGACCAGATGATCGATCCCGTGGGAGCGTGCGTGGGTGCTCGTGGATCACGAGTGCGTAACATCACCAACGAACTTCGTTCGGAGCGCATTGACGTCGTGCCCTACAGTGACGACCCGATTGAGTTCATCCAGTCCGCCCTGCAGCCGGCGCGAGTTCGCGAGGTGCGCTTGAACGAAGACGAAGGCATCGCCACGGTCATCGTGCACGACCAGCAGCTGTCACTCGCCATTGGCAAAGAGGGCCAGAATGCCCGTCTGGCGGCGCGTCTGACGGGTTGGCGAATCGACATTCGTTCTGAGAATGAAGGCAACGACGAGGTCGTGGAGGAAGTCTGGACTGAGGGCGACGCCGTCGTTGACGAGGCCGTGGCCGCCGTTACCGATGAAAGCGGCGCCGTTGTCGCGGTCGTCGCCGAGGAGGTCGTCACCACGGCGGACGGCGAAGTTCAAGAGGTGATGGTCGTGGAGGCGGTTGGCCCTGACGCAGACGTCGTCGAGCAGGTCGTCACCACCGCGCACGGTGAAGCGGGCGAGGGGCTGGCGGTGGACACGGTTTCGGAGGGTGAGGCATAGCCCCGGTCCGCACGTGTGTGGTCTGTCGGACGAAGCGAGACGACGGGGAAATGGTCCGGGCCGGCAGGGACGCCTACGGATCGTGGTACCTCGGGCGAGGCGCCGGCCGCGGTGTGTGGTGGTGCGATGACGCGCACTGCGAAGGGGCATTGAGCGTTTCTCACCTGGCGCGGGCACTCAGAGCCACGGTCACCGAAGCTGACGCGGCGGCGTTGCGTGGTCTCACGAACAGGAAAAGGCTGTAGTTGTGAAAGAATAGGTAACTGTGCCCGGCGAACGTTCGGGTACGTGATGTAAGGGAATGTTTTGGCGCCAAAGAAAATTCGAGTGCACGAGCTCTCAAAAGAGCTCGGTCTAACGAGCAAAGAGTTGCTCGCACTCGCCCAAAAACTAGGTATCGGGGCCTCGAGCCCCTCGGCGTCGATCGAAGACGCCCAGGCCGACCGCATTCGTCGGCGCGCCGACACCGACGGCCTTCGTCGCGCGACGCCTTCGGCTGTTCCAACGGCCGAAAAGGCGAACAAGGCCGTCAAAGTGGCCAAGGCCACGAAAACCACCAAAGCCGTCAAAGCCACGAAGGCGGTGGTGAGCGAGCCCGCCACGCCCGTCACGCTCGCCGCGCCGACTCGAGTGTCGCGTGTGACAAAGTCTCCCGGTGCAACACCGGCTCCCGCCGCCTCGTCAGAAGCCGAGGTCGTCTCGGACACGTCGCTCCCCGAGGTCGCCGCGCCCATCGCGCCCAAAGTGGTGCGTTCGAGTGTGCCAGCGCCAAAACCAGTGCCGACGCGTAGCGTGTCCCCCGACGGACCCACGACGATTCGCCCCACCCAACGTGGCGGAGCATCGGAAGGCGAAAGTCGATCTCGTCCGCCGCTGAGCTCCTCTGGTCGCCCCATCCCGCCGCCGCCCGGGCGTCCAATGAGTTCCTCCGGTCGCCCGATCCCGCCGCCGCCGGGCGCTCGTCGACCAATGTCGGGCGCCCCGAGTCGCGGCGGACCTTCGAGCGGTTCGCGTCCGATGAGCGCGCGCCCGAGCACCGGCGCGCCACGAACCGGAGGGTCTTCTCGTCCTGGTGGCGGCTTTAACGCGACGCGTCCCGGCGCGCCCACTGGTGGCGTCCCCGCTGGTGCGAGTCGAAGCGGCGGCCCCGCGAGGGGCGGCGGTGGGCCGCGCGGTTCACAGCGCAAGGTCACTCGTCGGCGTCGGCGCAACGTCGAAGAACTCGAGCCGACCCAGATGACGACCTGGCAACCGAGCAGTGCGCCGGTCCCTGAAGGTGAGATCATCATCGAGCGAGGTTCCACGGCCAAGGACGTGGGACCGAAGCTCAATCGCAGTGCCGCGGACATCATTCGTTTCTTGTTTCTCCAGGGGGAGATCGTCACCGCCGTGCAAGGTCTCTCGGACGACATGATCGAGCTCTACGCCGCCGAAGTCGGCGC
>PKXH01000017.1 GCA_003133405.1 Acidimicrobiaceae bacterium
CGGCTTCGTCGAGATTCGACACGTTGAGGGCGAGTTGCAGTCGGGACATCGGGGCCTCCTTAGATTGACGTATGTCAATGAGCAGCGTAGCCAATACATTGACTGATGTCAATACTATGATGGACCCATGTCGCACCCGAAGACCATCTCTGTCGATGACGCGGTCGTGAGTTGCTGCGCCCCCTTATCTGACGGAGCGATGTCCGAGATTGAGGCCGGCGACATGGCCCAGATCTTTGGTGCCCTTAGCGATCCCGCGCGCCTGCGGATGTTGTCGCTCATCGCCTCCCAGGACGAGGTCTGCAGTTGTGCCTTGGAGGGGCCTCTCGGCAAGAGTCAGCCCACCATCTCACACCACACCCGGATTCTTCTTGAGGCCGGACTCATTATCGGAGAGAAACGTGGTCGGTGGATGTGGTGGCGTGTCGTGCCGGATCGACTCAAGGTAGTGGCGAGGATCCTCTCCGTTTAGGCCTTTTCTCAAGACGTTTGTACGCGAGTCACATGGATCGCGGCGGGGCTCAGGCTCGTTTGAATAAATGCGATACGGTCGCTTTAGGGTTCGATTCTCCTTCTCTGGTGATTGTTCTCGGCGCCGCGAGAGGGGCGCTCGAACTTGGTGCTGAGAATACGTACTAGATCAGATTGAAGAAGGAAAATGTTTCAGATTCGAATCCATGGTCGGGGGGGTCAAGGCGTGGTCACTGCCGCCGAGCTGCTCTCGGTGGCGGCGTTCGCCGAGGGCCGTCACGCGCAGGCTTTTCCGAGTTTCGGGTCAGAAAGGACGGGCGCCCCGGTGGTCTCCTTTTGTCGGATTGATGATCGCGAGATCCGTACTCGCGAGCCGGTAATGGTTCCTGACGCGTTGATTATCCAAGATGTCACGCTCTTGCATCAGGTGGACCTCTTCTCAGGACTCTCTTCAGAGTGCTACGTGCTCGTCAACTCCTCGCGCAGTTTTGAGGAACTCGGGCTCGGAGAGTTCCTCAAGACGTTTCACCCTGAGCGCCTGCTCACCTGCCCCGCGACCGAGTTCGCGATGGAACACCTCGGCCGACCACTGCCCAACGCCGCGTTGTTGGGTGGATTCGCGGCGCTGACCCACCAGGTCTCGCTCGAGGCCCTCGATCGGGCGCTTCGCGATCGATTCGAAGGCGTCGTTGGCGAGCGCAACGCCGCCGCCGCCGCGGCGACGTTCAGGTACGTCGTTGAGCAAAAAGAGGAGTCGCTTCATGCTTCGCCAAATTGAGGGTTCTCGAGCGGTCGCAGAAACCGTCGCGCTGTGTCGGCCCGAAGTGGTCTGCGCGTATCCCATCTCGCCCCAGACCCACATCATTGAGGCGGTCGGCGCGATGGTGAAAGCGGGCTTGCTCTCACCGTGTGAGTTCATCAACGTGGAGTCAGAGTTCGCGGCAATGTCGGTCTCCATCGGGTCCTCGGCGGCCGGTGCGCGCACCTACACCGCGACGTCGAGTCAGGGGCTGCTCTTCATGATTGAGGCGGTCTACAACGCGGCGGGGCTGGGACTGCCGATCGTGATGACGCTCGCCAATCGCGCCATCGGCGCCCCCATCAACATTTGGAACGATCACAGCGACGCGATGGCCGTGCGCGACTCGGGGTGGATTCAACTCTTCGCCGAGACCAACCAAGAGGCCGCCGATCTGCACGTGCAGGCTTTTCGCCTGGCCGAGGAACTCTCGGTGCCGGTGATGGTGTGCATGGACGGATTCATCCTCACCCACGCGGTAGAAGGTGTGGACATGCTCGATCAGTCGGTGGTCGACGGGTTCTTGCCCCCGTACGAGCCTCGTCAGGTGCTCGATCCCAATGATCCGGTCTCCATCGGCGCCATGGTCGGCCCCGAGGCCTTCGAAGAGGTTCGCTACCTCGCGCACTTACGTCAGATGGACGCCCTGGAGAGGATTCCCGCCATCGCCCAAGAGTTCGAAGAGCTCACCGGACACGCGAGCGGTGGACTGGTGCGTTCGTATCGCACCGAGGACGCCGACACGATCGTCGTGGCGCTAGGTTCAGTGCTCGGCACGATCAAGGACGCCGTTGACGTTCGTCGCCAAGCGGGCGAGCGCGTGGGCGTCGTTGGAATCACGTCGTTTCGTCCCTTCCCGGGTGAGGCGGTTCGTGAGGCCCTGTCGGGGGCCAGTCGGATCATCGTCCTTGAAAAGGCCTTCAGTATCGGCTTTGGTGGCGTGCTCGCGACCGACGTGGCCCTGGTGGTGCAGGGGTCGAACGCCAAGGTCTTCAGTGTCGTGGCCGGTCTCGGTGGACGCGCGATCACCCGTCGCTCGCTCGAGGACCTACTGGCCCAGTCCGTTCGGGGTGAGTTGAACCCGCTCACCTTCCTTGATCTCGATCAGGCCGCGGTGGATCGGGAACGCGCGCGCATGGCCAGCACGCGACGCTCCGGGCCTTCGGCGGAGAACCTGCTGCGCGACCTCGGGTCCGACTATGCGGCGTCGAAGGCCCAGACATGACGAGGCAACCGGTTCGCTTCTACCAGGTCGGCAGTTTTGCCGTGGGCAACCGTCTCTTGAACGACGAGGACCGAACGGTCCAGTCCAGCCCCAATCGGACGAACTCCATCGACTCCGGACATCGAGCCTGCCAGGGCTGCGGTGAGGTGCTGGGCGCGCGCTACGCCCTCGACGCGGCGATGCGCGCCACCAACGGCCAGCTCGTGGCGGTGAACGCGACGGGCTGTCTCGAGGTGTTCTCCACCCCCTACCCCGAGACGTCGTGGCGCATTGCGTGGTTGCATTCGCTCTTTGGTAACGCTCCCGCGGTGGCGACGGGCGTGGCCGCCGCCATGAGGGTCAAGGGCAAGTCCGAGGTGCGGGTGGTGGCCCAAGCCGGCGACGGAGGAACCGTCGATATCGGCTTTGGCTGCCTGTCGGGGATGTTCGAGCGCAACGACGACGTGCTGTTCATCTGTTACGACAACGAGGGTTACATGAACACCGGCGTGCAGCGCTCGGGCGCCACGCCGCCCGCCGCCCGAACCGCCACGACCGTCGCGGCGGGACCGGAGCCGGGCAACGTGTTCGGCCAGGGTAAGGATCTGCCGCGCATCGCGATGGCCCACGACATCCCCTACGTCGCCACCGCCACCGTCGCCGACCTGCACGATCTGGAACAAAAAGTCGAGCGCGCCATGGAGATTCACGGCGCGCGCTACCTCCACGTTCTCGTGCCCTGCCCGCTGGGCTGGGGATCGGCCTCGGACGAGACCATTCATATCGCGCGTCTGGCCAAGGAGACCGGCCTCTTCCCGGTCTTCGCGGCCGAGCACGGCCGGGTGACGTCGGTGTCGCCCATCCGGCACCGCACGCCGGTGGAGGAGTACCTGAAACTCCAGCGCCGCTATGCGCATCTCTTTGGTTCGTCCCCGCGGCCCGACATCGTCGCTCGCTTGCAAGAGATCGCCGATGAGAATATTGCGCGTTACGGTCTCGTTACCGAGGAGGCCGGCGAGAGCGTGGCGTCCGAGGTGAGGACCTGATGGAGACGCCCTTCGCCATCACGCTCAACGCGGGCACGAGCCGCGCGAACCACACCGGCTCATGGCGCACTGAACGACCGCTCTACGTGGACCGGCTGCCGCCGTGCAACAACGCCTGCCCCGCGGGTGAGGACATTCAGGGCTGGCTCTACGAGGCCGAGTCGGGCAACTACGAAGCGGCGTGGCGAAAACTCGTGGTGGACAACCCCTTCCCGGCCATCATGGGCCGAATCTGTTTTCACCCCTGCGAGACTGCGTGCAATCGGGTGCAGGTGGACGACGCGGTCGGGATCAACGCGGTCGAACGGTTCCTCGGTGACCTCGCCCTAGAGCACGGCTGGTCGCTGCCGGTGGTCACCTTGGATACCGGCAAACGAATTCTCGTCGTGGGCGCCGGCCCCGCCGGACTCAGCGCGGCGTACCACCTTCGCCGCCTCGGTCACCAGGTCCGCCTCGTCGACTCGGCCGAACAACTCGGCGGCATGATGCGTTACGGCATTCCCGCCTATCGACTCCCGCGCGTTACGCTCGACGCAGAAATAGCTCGTGTGGTGGATCTCGGCGTAGAGGTGGAGTTAGGCCACGCGGTCCTTGACGTCGAAGCCGAACGTCGCGCGGGAAACTTCGACGCGGTCTTTTTGGCGGTCGGTGCCCAGATCGGCAAGCGGGTCGACATTCCTGCCGGGGACTCGTCCAAGGTCATCGACGCGGTCTCGTTCCTCCATCAGGTGGCCGAGGGTGATCCGCCGCTGCTCGGCCGACGCGTTGCTGTCTATGGCGGCGGCGACACCGCGCTCGACGCCGCGCGCACCGCCCGGCGTCTGGGGGCGACCGACGCCGTCATTGTCTACCGGCGCAACCGTGAGCGCATGCCCGCTCACGGTGAAGAACTGGAGCAGGCACTCGGCGAGGGCGTCACGATGCGCTGGCTCTCGACGGTCGATCGTTTCGAAGGTGGCCGACTGGTGCTCGAGACCATGCGCCTCAATGAGCAGGGCTTTCCCGAACCGACCGGCGAGTTCGAGGAGTTGGACGCCGACGCACTGTTGCTGGCCCTTGGTCAAGACACCGACCTGTCGTTGCTCAAGACGGCGTCCGACGTGGTGGTGAACGACGGTGTCGTTCAGGTGCAAGCCTCGATGATGACCGGCGAGGACGGCGTCTTCGCCGGTGGCGACGCGGTGCCCGCGGACCGCACGGCGACCGTCGCGGTGGGACACGGCAAACGCGCGGCGCACGGTATCGACGCCTACGTCATGGGTACGGCGCTTGAGAGCGTCCCCAAGCACGAGCTCGCGACGTTCGAGAAACTGAACACCTGGTACTACTCAGACGCCCCTCGGACCGAGCGCCCCGAGCTTGAACGCATCCGGCGCCAGACCAACTTCGAAGAGGTCGTGGGGGGACTGACCGAAGAGAACGCCCTTTTTGAAGCGAGACGCTGCCTGTCGTGTGGCAACTGTTTTGAGTGTGACAACTGCTTTGGGGTCTGTCCGGACAATGCGGTCATCAAACTCGGCCCGGGCCTGCGCTACGAGTTCGACTTCGACTTCTGCAAGGGTTGTGGGATCTGCGTGAAGGAGTGTCCGTGCGGCGCTATCACCATGGTCCCGGAGATAATCTGAGCGCACGGCGAACGGTGGCCGTGTCACGGCCGACGTGACCACTACATCAATGTCAACGTTCCGATCGCCGTTGGTACGTCACACCTTCCGACCGAGGTCAATGGAGTTCGGGTCATCGTCGCGCACGAAGACCTACCTGGGCCCGTTAGTGGGACTGGTTAGATCGACGCTCGATCGCCGCCGCCGTGTGCCTTGAAGTAGAACGTTCTCATGCGAACTCTTCGATCTCGCGCCATACTTTCACGCGTTGCTGCTATCTGCCTGCTAGCAGCGTCACTAACTTTGATCGTGCCCGAAGCGTCCCAGGTCGCACTCGGCGCCGGATCGAGTTCAACCCCGGCCTGCAGGGGCACGAATCTCGTGGGGGCGTTTGCCTATTCGAATCTCTACGCCGGCGGAGGGATCATCACCATCGCCATCTCCAACATCGGGACCTCAAGTTGCCTGCTCGGGGGTTATCCGAGGCTCTCAGGCGTTCGAGACGGCCGCGCGTACGCACTGCGAATCGTTGGGCGCGGAACGCAGGACGGGAGCCTCAATCCATCGGTGCTCGCCCCGCGGATGAGCGGCGCCCTCATCTTGGACACGAGCCTCGGCTGTAGCGCCAACGTCGCATCGAACCTCGTCGCCGATTCGTACTCTGCGGTCATCCTCCTCCTCCCCCACAAGGAAGGTCGGGTCAAGGTTCCTGGCGTACCCCTGTATGTGCCCTGCGGGCTTGCGGTGAGTCAACTCGGTTGGGCCAAGGGATTCGTATTCAACTGATAAACAGAAGCGTCGCGCGATCTGCAAGTGTCGGAAACCCGACGCCACAGAGATACCACCTTGCACTCGCGGCTAAATGAGTGAGTCGAATTACTACACAGCCGACAATCTGATCCGGAGAAAAGAGAAGAGACCTTCCTGCCGCGGAAGGTCGGCTTGTGCCCACCTAGGGCGTTGGCCCCTTGGCATCGTAGTGGCGTCGGAACTCGTCGGCCGTGAAGTGATGACTTTCGTTGATGCCCGGGTGGTGTGTGACGCAGAGTTTGTGCTTGATGCCGTTCATCTCGTACTCGTGGCGCCCGAAGTGCCAGCAACCCTGGACTCCGCAGTTCTGACGGCGCACGACGGTCACGAGCGCTCCGACAATCGCCACCTCGCCGATGTCCGAACCGAAGCCCGACCAGAACGCATAGGCGCCGCTACCCGACGTCGGACGCACGCCGATTTCATGAAGCAGCCAGTTCCACATATTCTATTTGGGGACAATCTTCAGATGAACTGCGGGGGACCTGGTGAATCGTAGGCAGAGAGTTGTATCCATGTTCGTGGAAGTCGGCGCGACGTAGTTGCCGTCGCCGAGCCGGACGATGTCGAAGGCCGGTAGGAATGACTTCATGTCTCACCTTTCTAACGCACTTGGTCGCCGATTGCGGTGACGCACGTTTTAGAGTTGGCGAACCACCGCAAGCACCCAATCTCGGTAACTGTCCGAGAAGAGGCATTGTCATCGTGCCACTTCGTTGATCGTGCTTCTGCGTGGCCAGCGAACAGTGGGACCGACTTGAGTGGTAGGAGTCCAAGGTCGATGATCTTTGTCGGGCATACCGTGGGCATATATGGGCATGTGGCAACGAGCAACTCTGGTATGCGCTGGTCATAGTTGGTCAACTGGAAACCCCGCAATCAAAGGGTTGCTGACCACAATCGTTTGACCTAGTCCCCAAAAACTG
>PKXH01000068.1:0-1616 GCA_003133405.1 Acidimicrobiaceae bacterium
AGCCACCAGGTCGTGTTCGCGTGGAGCCATCCGACGCGACTCGCCGAGTTCGCCACGATATTGGGCAGGCTGGTGAGCGGCTGCACCATCGGACTCTTGGCGATCAGATAAATCCGCCACTGGTCCCCCGGGGACGGCCACTTTTTGGTCTTCGCGATCAGAGTGAGCGCGGGATCGGCGTTCGCCTGCTTGACGGTCGCGGCAGAGAACGCGACGTAGTAGCGCACGCCGAGCATCTGGAGGTGCTCGACGCCGAAGGCGACGTCGAGTCCGCCGTAGGGCAGGCCGACCATGGGATTACTCGGCGAGACGCTCAACTCGGCCTGGTCGAGGAAGTGATACGGCGTCGTCGCCGATGATTCGAAGTAGAGGCCCTCCATGGAGTCGATGCAGTTGTTCGTCCAGTACGGCATGAGCATGAGTGCCTCGGGCGTCCCGAAGCGATTCTGGTCGGCGTTGTACTCCCACATCGCGCGACCGCAGCCGTACTCTTTGCCGACCTTGACCATCGTGGTCATGAGGTCGTTGTACTCGGGCCACGCGGGCTTGGCCTGATAGCCCGAGTAGTTCCACTGCGCCCAGCTGGTCACCTGGTTGCCGCTGGTCGAGAGGTGCAGCTTGTTGGCGAGCGGCGTGATCTGCCCGGGGAGCGTGGACAAAAGACCGAGCAGCGCCACGACCAGCGTCGCGCCCACGAGCCGTCGCGTGGCCCGCAGCGGATCGCGCTCGACGTCGCTCGTGGCGACGGTTTCGTCAATGGACGCCTCGGCTCCGTTCTCCACGAGTTCGTCCCCGTCACCACCTGGTTCTTCCTTCATGAACCATCGCCACCACGAGGCGCTCACGTCACGCTCGGTCCAGCGCCAGGCGAGATAGCCCACGAGCCAACCAGAGATGAGATGAATCGAGATGAACCAAAAAGGCACCAGGCGTTCGTTCCAAATGGCGCTCTGGGGGTCGAGGACGAAGGCCCAGAACGAGAGCACCGTCAACGCCGCCAGTACCAAGCCCAAGCGATCGCGCACGAAGACGGCCACGACGATGGCCACGCCACTGAGGACAATCACCCAGCGATCGCCCGCCGCGCCGCCGGCGGCGTTGAACCACCCCAGCGTCGTAAAGATGTCGTGCAGGGTCGAGACCTTGTCGTTCACGTAACCGAGCGAATCCGAGAGCGACTGGGTTGTCACAAAGGGCAGGAGCCACCAGGCCGAGAGCCCAAAGGAGAGCAGTCCCGCGCCGACCGCGAAGCGAACCGGTCGGGCGTAGTCCCCCCGAACGAGATCGAAGTCACGCGGATCGCCGATGCCTCGGCGCTGGAACAACTCAAAGACCACCAGCACGGCGATCGCCGCGAGGCTAAAGATCCACGGCAGCACGTGCGAGGCCAGCGTGGCACTGAGCGCCAGCGCCGCGAACCAGTAGCCACGCCCGGTGCGCACGCCCCGGGCGAACAGGCCGATCGTCAGGAGCGCCAAGGCGAGCGAGAGCGAGAAGGCGTACTCACCGGCCATAGTCGAAAAGAGATTCCCGCCGTCGATCGTGAAGGACGCGTCAAAGAGAAAGGGCAACGTGGCCAGTGCCAGGGCGACCGGAATGGGGCGGGGTGCTCGAAA
>PKXH01000068.1:1628-16233 GCA_003133405.1 Acidimicrobiaceae bacterium
AGTTGGGGGTGCAGCGCCCAGATGGTGACGTAGATCACCACGAAGACGAGTACCGCGTCCAACACCCGTAGCGGCGTCCAGAACGCGCGAAAACGCTTCATCAGTGTCCCGCGCGTTGGGCCATCAACGCAACGAGGGCGACGGCGTTAAAGGAGGCGTGGGTGACGAAGCTCGGCACGAGGCGTCTCGTGCGCTGTACCAACACGGCGAGCACGACGCCAAAGAGCGCCAACCCCGCGAACTGCACCGGCTCGCCGTGCGCCAAACCAAAGAGGACGGCGCTGATGAGAACGCCGAGCGTGACCGCGCGACGGGTCGACATCCCCGTCGCTCCTTCGGCGATGGCCCGAAAGATGACGCCGCGAAAGAACCACTCTTCGAAGAACGGCGCGAGCAACGTGGTCATGAGCGCGATGAGTACGAAGCTCGGCCCGTGCGCCGCGTTGAAGAGGTGATGGACAGGACGGTCGAGGCTCTTTAAGTGAAAGGGGGCGTAGAGCACGTCGACCGCGAGCTGACAGGCGACACCTAGGACTACGTACACGAGGTCCCCCCAACGCGGACGCCACTGATCCGGCAACGCCCGCAGATGACCTTCGTGGTAGGCGTAGTAGATCGCCCCCGCGAAGCCGAACCACAGCCCCGCGAGGCCGAGCGCGTTCGACCACCACGGCGGCGTGCTCGCCCGCCCGAGTGCGCTCAGTCCCCCGGGATAGTGCGTGACGAGCGTGCCCAGGAGATCAAAGCTCAGCGCGAGAATCTGCCCGGCTAAGAATCCGATAAAGCACGCCACCACGATTGCGACGACGCGAGGTCGATTCGCCAGTAGTGGTATCGATGGAGAACTCAATGGCGCAACGCTTTCAACTCGAGGTTTTGCACAGGCGCAGCCGACTTGTGACTGATGACCCCTAGATTAGATACGTGGCCGAAGCACCGAACGAGCAAAACGGAATCAAGAAATTTCTACCAGGCGGTGAGCGGCCAATGGCGCCCCAGGCGCGGCGCCGGATCATCATGATCGCCGTCATCGCCTTCATCCTGGGCGTCTTGATTATTCCGTCGCTCTTTTCCAACAAAAACGTCAAGACCATCACCTACTCCACGCTGATCCGAGACGCCCGGAATCAGACCGTGATTTCGGCCAGCATCAACAACTCCAACGGCGTCATTACCGGACAACTCAGCGACGGCACCAACTTCACCTCCAACGGACCGACCCCGGCCCTGTCGGCCGAAGTGAGCACCCTGCGCACCAACAACGTCAACGTCACCTTCGCCAACCCCTCGAGTCTGGCCTCATCGCTGTTGCCCTACTTGATCTGGATTCTGATCTTTGGCGCCTTTATGTTCTACGCGAGTCGCCAGGCGCGCGGGCAGATGAACGGCATGATGTCGGTCGGGCGCTCCAAGGCCAAACAGTTCAACGAGGACCACCCCAAAACCACCTTCGCCGACGTCGCGGGCTATCTCGGCGTGAAGGCCGAGATCAGCGAAGTGGTCGAGTTCTTAAAGAACCCGATGCGCTACACCGCCATCGGCGCGACGATTCCCAAGGGCATCTTGCTCATCGGACCGCCGGGCACCGGCAAGACGATGTTGGCGCGCGCGGTCGCGGGCGAGGCGGGCGTGCCGTTCTTCTCGNNATGTTCGTCGGCGTGGGCGCCAGCCGTGTGCGCGACCTCTTCGCCATGGCCCGCAAACAGTCACCGGCCATCGTCTTCGTCGACGAGATTGACTCGATCGGGCGAAAGCGCGGCGCGGGACTCGGCGGCGGTCACGACGAGCGCGAACAGACCTTGAACCAGATGTTGAGCGAGATGGACGGCTTCGAGCCGACCGAGGGCGTCGTGGTCATCGCCGCCACGAACCGCCCCGACGTCTTGGACCCGGCGCTACTTCGCCCGGGCCGCTTCGACCGTGAGATCGTGGTGCCCCTGCCCGACTTAGAAGAGCGACTGCCAATCCTCGAAGTGCACTCCAAGGGTAAACCGCTCGACGCCTCGGTCGACTTGATGATCGTGGCGCGCGGCACNNCCGGGCATGAGCGGCGCCGACCTGGCCAACCTGGTGAACGAAGCCGCACTGCACGCCGTTCGAAGAGACTCAGCCACGATCGGCATGGAGGACTTCGAATCCGCGCGGGACCGGGTCCTGATGGGTCAAGAGCGCGACACCATGGTCCTCCAAGACGACGAGCGCGAGCGCATCGCCTTTCACGAGAGCGGCCACGCGGTACTGGCCTACGTGCTCGACAAGACCGATCCTCTGCACAAGATCACGATCATCCCGCGCGGCATGGCGCTCGGGGTCACGATGACCCTGCCCGAGGAGGACCGCCACATCATGGGCCGCCAGCACCTCGAAGACTCGCTGTGCATGCGCATGGGCGGACGGGTCGCGGAACTGCTCGTCTACGGCGACCTCTCGACCGGCGCCGCGGACGACCTCCAGCGCAACACCGAACTGGCGCGAAAAATGGTTCGCGAGTGGGGCATGTCCAAAGAGATCGGTCCCATGGCCTGGGGCTCGAACAACCAGGTGTTCTTGGGCGAGGACCTCATGCACACGCGCGACTACTCCGACCACACGTCGAAGGTCATCGACGACGAGATCGAGCGCATCCTGCGAGAGCAAGAGTCGCGGGCCATCGAAGTGTTAACCCTGCACCGCCGGGGCCTCGAATCGCTGACGCGCGCCCTGCTCGAACACGAGACCATCGACGGCGCGGAAGCGGCCCGCTTGATTGACGAGGCGAACGGCGAGCCCGTGCACCCCGAGGGCACGAAGACGATCAGGGCCCTAAGCCACATCGGCAAGACCTCACCCTCGAAGGAAGCGTCGCCCGTGGCCCCCGCCGCGGCGTCACCCTCGACGAGCCCGGCGCCGGCGATACCGAACTGGCAGCCGCCCAAACTACCGGCCGTCTAAGGGCGCCACCACGTACACCCCGGGCGGACTCGTGGGCAACGTCAAGGACACCACCAACCAGGGCTTCGAGGACGACACGAGGTAGGTCTCGCTCGGCGTGCTCGAGAAGGAGCGAATCGTCAGAAAGAGACTCTCGCTCTGGTGGCCCGCGAGTTTGATCAAGCCGACGTCACTGATGACCTGCAGGGTCGTGCTGAGATACGACGAGACGTTGACGGTGACGGGGTTCGCCGAGGTGTTGGTCACGGTGGCGGCGCCAAAGCCCCGGCCGGTGAAGTCGTTGAGCAAAAACGCATTGCCCGGGGTGACGGGCGAGGCGAGGGAGATCCACTTGCCCGTGCCGGTGGCGAGCGCACTGATGACCGGGACGCTCGAATGCAGCGTCAGGTCCGCGTAACCGGCGTCGGGGATCGCCGAGTTCGGCGTCACGTTGATCAGACCGGCGCTAAAGGGCGCCAACGACAGGTTCTGGGGCACCACGTGGTACGTGCCCAGCGCGACGTCGAGCGTGACCTCGGCCCGTCGGTCGCTGGGGTTGGCCACTCGAATCTGCGCGGTCGCGCCCTGGGCCGTCGTGACGAGAGGGTAGACCGTCTCGTTGGTCACACTCGACGCACCCGAGTCGAGCGACACGACGTTGTTGGCGTCCTGCACGCCCACCACCACGACCGAACCGCGCAGCACCGTGAGCGCGACGCCCACGTTCTCGGTGTTGACGACCTCGGTGCCGAGATCGATCTCGGTCTGGGCGTGCGCGGGAATCGAGAGGCCCTGGAGCGACTGGGGCGCCGAGAAGCCCGACGCGGTAAAGATCGAGGCGTTCAAGACCGCCGACGTCGCCGTGGGGTTGTAGACGCTTAAGTACGCACTCGATCCCACCAGCGTGTTAAAGCCCGTGGCGAACCAACGGGTGACCCCCGCCGCCGCGCAGGGCACCTCGGTGATCGTTGAGCCCGCAATCTCTTCGCCGACCACCCCCCCACCATTGATCTGCACGGCGACGGCAAAGTTGTCGCCCCGGTCGACCACGCTGGGCTCAATCGACTGCATGCCGTGACCGGCCAGCTCGATCGAGCTGTTGAACGTGTGGCCGGTATTGGAGACCACGCTCACGCTCAGTCGACGACTGGCCGTCGAGGTGTTGTAGAAGGTGACTCGTTCGGGTCGGCCGGCGTGAGCGGAGAGACCCGTGCAGTAGAGCGCGGTCGACTCGGCGTTCATCGTGACCGCGAGGCCACTGGGCAGTTGGGAGGGATTGGTCGCGCGCTGGAGCGAGGTCACCACGCCCGTCGTGACGAGGACCACCAGCACCACGACGAAGAGCGGCACCCGCCAAGCCTTACGCATCGACCGACTCCTCGACGGGACGCGGCGCGCTGACTCGCCGTCGCCGCCCGGTAAAGAGCCACTCGAGTCGATGGATCCAGCCAAAGCCGAGCCAGACAACCCCCCACATGCCCAAGGTGAACAGCGCGATGAGTCCATTGAAGGGGAACTGGTGCAACACGATGGTGCCCGTCGGCGGGGTGCTCGCGGCGGCGACTTGGTAGAACGGCGTCCACGTGTCAAAGGTGGTGCGCGGCGCGGGCTTACCGTTCACGTCCAAGGCGAAGGCGCCCGCGGGGGCCAGCCCCGCCACGACGGTCGAGCCCGGGGTGAGCGGTCCTGAGAACGATGACGAGTTGAAGATCGGCGTCAGTTTGGTCGAGCCCGGGCTGGTCGCGGCCACGATGCCGTGAAAGAGCGAGTTCGAAAAGACGTCGACCGACTGGGTGTGCAGTTCTAGGGCGAGGTCACTCTGGTTGGCGAGCGCGCTCACTAACACGTTCGGTGCGCGCAGCAGCGGCACGTGCTGGACACCGGCGAGTTCGGGCGCCGAGGAGTTCATGACCACGATCGTGGAGATGCCCGCGGGCGCGAGGAGTTGACCGAGGCGAACCGTTCGCCCGGCCATGGCGCTCTGCAGGGCCTGCATGAGCACGTCACTCGTGCCCGAGTCGGGCGGGCTAAAGAGCGAGGCGCCCCCGGGCAGTCCGTTCATCGACGTCGCGGCCTCGAGTCCGGGCGCCACCGACCAGCCCGGCAGGGGCAAGACCGAGGGGTCGCCCAACCACAGCACGCGATACCCACCCGCGCTCGAGGGCGCGAGGGCGCTGAGCGACTCCGCGACGCTCGTGGTGGGCAAGTCGAAGCGGCCACTGGCGAAGCTCGCGAGGAAGGGCAGACTCGCCACCCCGAGGGTCACCACCGAAAGTCCGGCCGCGAACTGGCGCCAGCCAAAGCCCGCGTCTCGCAGATCGTGCTCCAACGCGCCGATGCCGAGACCGATCAACAGCGCGAGCATCACCGCGTAGAGGGTCAGCATCACGTCCAGGTCGGGTGAGAACGAACCCAACCAGTGACGAGAGACCAGCGCGGTCAACACCAAGGTCACCCCCGCGATCGCGAGCGCCTTGGACGCGACGAGTCGGCGCTCGCCCTTACAGAGCGCCAGGGCGAAGAGCGCCGCGATCGGCAACAGCCAGCCCCACCACGACACCCCGAACGTGCCGTCGACGTCGCGCAACAACAGCGTGAACGAGGGAACCGACCACGGACCGCGCGCGAGTCCAAAGACCTCCAGGGCCCGCCGCCCGGCCAAGACCACGTCGATACTGAGTGGGAGCAGGAAGATCGCGACGTTGGCCACGAGCGAACCGAGGAACCGCCCCGGGCCGCGAAAGGCGAGGTCCCGGTCGGGCTCGAAGAGGCGCGCGAGGGCCACGCCCAGAATCACGAGCGCCACGACGACCAGCGTGGCCGGCGCCATCGCCGTCACCATCGCGATGAGCATGATGAGCTCCATGCGCTCACCGGCTTCGGTACGTCGCCAGCCCCGGTGGCCAAAGGGCACCGGCTCGCCGTGGGGGCGAGGACGGAAACCGGGCACTTCCATCAACTCAAAGACTCGCCGCACGATAAAGGGCAGACTCGCGACCACGATGAGCACGTCGACGCGGCCCTGGCTGATCATGTTGAAGCCGATCGGCATCGCCGCGTAGGCGAGGGCGCCAATGAGGCGCGCGCGATTCGACACGCGGTCCTTTAATAGTCGACCCATCCCGTACGCGCCAAAGGGGACGGCGAAGATGAGCACCACTCGGGGCAAGATCCCCATGCGACCCAAGACGAAGGTCCCCGCGAAGCCCAACACGCCGTAACCGGGCATACCTGGGGTGCCCGAACCGACGCCGTTCGACGACCACGACGCAAAGAAGTGGCGCCACGTCGTCCACCACGAGTCGAGCGGCGCGAGGCGTCCAATCAACGGCAGGTGTGTCGCGACCAGGTTGCGCGATCCAATGAGCCACAACACCCCCACCACCGCGACGACGGCGGCCTGCGCGCGAAACGACGTCACCAGGCGCGAGGGCCGCGAGCGCAACTCGAGCAGCTCGCTCTCAGCAATCTCGTCAAACTCCTCGTCCTCGGCAAACGCTGCGGCGAAGCCGACACCGGCCTCTTCGGGTCCGTCGAAGGGCTCGACGGACCCCTCGGCTGGCAAGATGCCTCGCGCCCGGTCGTAGCCCTCGCGCAGCAGGGTCAAGAGAAACTGCTTCAACCGATTCGCGCCGCCGACCTGGAGACGACGCAGTTCGGCGTCAGAGAGTACGCGAAGCCCATGGAGCTGGCGACGTCGCTGGCGGACACGCCGTCGGTGTTTGACGAGCCAGCGCCACGAATTGGCAATGGCGCCCGCTCGGTCCGTGTCGCGCCCGACCAGGGCCAGCGCGACCTCAAGGACGTCGAGCACGAAGAGCATCATCAAGGTCCACACGGTGGTGCGTCGGCCCCAGCCGGTCGCCACGACCAGCAGTTGGTGTCGACGGTGGAGGTCTTGTCGACTGGCGCGTCGGGTGCCCAGTGCCGTTACCGGCCGTTCGCCCGTGGCGAGGGTTTCTCGGTGGGCGACTTTGGCCAATGGCGCCACGACAATGCGCGCGCCCGCTACTTGTGCGCGCCAGCACAGATCGAGATCCTCGCCGAAGAGGGTGATGAGTGGGTCGAATCCGCGCAACGTCGAAAAGAGGTCGGCGCGCACCAAGGTGACGCCACCCGGGGCGACGAACACGTCACGCTCAAGGTCTTGCTGGCCGTGATCGATCTCGCCCTGGACGACGCGTTCACGAACGACGCCGAACCGGTCACTGGTCTGGCCCACGTGCATCAGCACGAGTGGGTCCTTGTAGGCGACGAACTTCGGCGTCACCACGCCGGCGTTCGCGCGGAAGGCCGCCTCTACCATGAGTTGCACCGCGTCGGGCTCGAGGCGCACGTCGTCGTGGCAGAAGAGGAAAAAGGCCGAGCCGTCGACCATCAGGGCCGCCTCATTGCAGGCCGCGCCGAATCCTCGGTTCTCCTCGAGCAGGCGCACGAAGGCGTTGGGCGCGACGGCGGCGACGCGTTCGGGCACCTGGTGAGCGTCCCCGTTCGCCACGATGAGCAGGCTCAGCTCCTCATAGTTCTGGGCGGCGAGGGAGGCCGCGGCGGCCTCGAGACCCGGCCCAGAACCAGTGGTAACGATGACGGCGACAACGGCCGGAGCACGAGAGTCCATCAGTAGTTCAAGGCTAGTGGGCCGCGACGTACCGACTTGGTCGTTGATTCGTTCATATTCCTACTCCGAAGCGAGATTCCTATTTACGCGAGCGCCGCGCCACGACGTCGGCAATCACGTCATCGAGTGACACGTGAAGGGGAATCGCCGGCGACCAACCGGTCGCGTCGTGCAACTTCTCGTAGCTCCCCCGCGACACGGGAACCTCGATCGGGCGTAGCAGTGTCGAATCGACGACGAGACGCATCTCTGGCGCGAGTCGGTCTACCAACTGCGTCGCGATATCACGGATGGCGACGTCGTGGCCCGAGGCGACGTTGTAGGTCTCACCCGCCTTGCCGAGCAGCGCGAGTAAGCGGTACGCGCGAACCACGTCGCGCACGTCAGTGAAGTCACGTCGGGTGGAGAGGTCGCCCACCACGATCTCCTCGACCCCGCGTTCGCCGGCCTCGAGGAGGCGGCTCACGAGCGCGGGGACCACGAACGTGAGTGCTTGGCCGGGCCCTAGATGATTGAAGGGGCGCGTGATAATCACACGCTGGGCTCGACTACGCGCAACTTCATGCGCGACGCGCTCCGCCTCGACCTTGCTCGCCGAATAGGGATTCGAGGGTGCGACGCGAAAGCTCTCGCGCAGCGGCTGGTCCGCGTCCGAGACGACGCCATAGACCTCAGCCGAACTCACGATCAGCGTCAGCGACGCCGGCACGGCGGCGTGCGCCGCGTCGAGCACGCACTGAGTACCCACCACGTTGACGCGAGTGAACTCACTGGCCTGACGCCAGGAATCGCCCACGTGGGTCAGCGCCGCCAGATGATAGGTGACCTCGGGACGGACGTCCGCGAAAACTTCACGCATGACGGCCGCGCTCGTCACGTCGTGTTCGCGGTCAATTCCTCGAACCTCATCACCGTTCTGCTCTAGGTGCGCGATCAAGTGGCTACCCACGAACCCTTGTGATCCCGTCACCAGAACGCGCACGTCAGCTCACGTCCAGCGCTCGTTCATAGGCCACGAGATGTTGATCGACGCAGGCCTCCCACGTGAAGTGCTCGGCGCGCGAGCGCGCGCGCAGCGCCCACGACGCTCGATCGCTCTCACTCGCGTCGAGCGCCTCAACGAGCGACGCCGTGAGCGCCGCGACGTCACCGACCGGGACGAGTCGCGCGCCCTCACCCGCGATCTCGGCCATGACGGTGCCCTCGGTCGTCACCACCGACGCCCCGCACGCCATGGCCTCTATCACCGGTAAGCCGAAGCCTTCCCCACGCGAAGGGTAAGCCACCGCGCGCGCGTGACGAAACAGGGCCGGTAACAGTGCCTCGTCGACGAAACCGAGACGACGGATGCGCTCGCGAAACGGATGCGCCGCAAGTTGGGTCTCTAGCGGACCAACGCCCCATCCGGCCTGGCCCGCGAGCCACAACTCGACCTCATTGTCGTGTCGTGCGATCTCTTCAAAGGCCGTGAGCAACACGTCGAGACCCTTTCGCGGCTCGAATGTGCCCACGAAGAAGATGAACGGAAACTCCAGACTCAGCTGAAGGGCACCGAGCAATGAGGCGTCGTCGCGGCCCTCGGGTTGAAACTTCTGGAGGTCGACCCCGAGTGGCGTCACGACGACCGGAGCGTGCACGGGCACGATCTCATCCAGCAGTCGAGCACTGAAATCGCTGATGGTCATCAGCACGCGGGCGTGCTGGGCGGAGTAGGCGATGGCTCGGCGAAAGAAGGCGACCTTCGAGCGTTCGTGCCACTCGGGATTGGTGAAGAACGTCAGATCGTGAATTGTCACGACGGTGGGCGTGGAACCACGGTGGGGCATCGTGTAGTGCGGTCCGTGCCACAGGTCGGCGCGCCGCGCCGCGCCACTCATGCCTACGACCCAGGCCTCATAGGCCAGCCGTGCGGCGCGCGCGTTGGGCACGAGACCGGCCACCGTGGCCCGAGGCGAGATCTCGCGCCAGCGCGAGGCGTCACCGCGGCGGGTGACCAAGGTCGTCACGACGCCTCGTTCGGGCAGCCGTCTCGCGAGTTCGGCGACGTAGCGACCCACGCCGGCGATCTTGGGCGGCACCGCGGAAACGTCGAGGGCGACCTTCACTGCCATCCCGCCAGATGATCAAGCGCGACGTTACGCCAGGTCAATGTCGCCACCGACGCTCGTCGACGGCCCCGGGCGGCCTCATCGTTGCTCTGTGACAGGGCCCGAACTAGCCCCTCGGCGATGTCCGCGACGTCGAAGGGATCGACGATCACGACTTCGTTGTTTGCCATCACGCTCGGCGTCGTGGCACTGGCGACGACCCGCGTGCCCTCGTGCAACGCCTCGACCGGCGGTAGACCCCAGCCCTCGGCTCGAGGTACGTACGCCAGGACCGCCGCGTCGCGATAGAGACCCCGCAACAATGATCGCGCGACCAGACCGAGCACGACCGCGTCGCCACTGTCGACCTCGCCCCACCCTTGGGGGCCCACGAGGACCAAGGGGCCTAGGGCCGCGTCGGTCGCGAGCGCCTGAGCGTGCGCCACGATGAGACGATCGAGATTCTTCCTCGGTTCACGCGTTCCGGCGTACAACGTAAAGGGGCCGCGCACGCCGTGTTCGGCGAGAAAGGCCCGCACCTGGCCCTCGCTGTCAGCCGACACGTCGTCGTCGACGCCTAGGCGCACCTCGTGCAGTCGACTCGGCGCAAAGCCTTCGGCTATCAATCGCTGCGCCAGGCCCGGTGCGGTCGTAAAGAGTCGTACGTCGTCACGTTGCCGGAGCATTTGGAGTCGACGTTCGTGAAATCGCACGCCGCGGGGAGTACTCGTGCTGGGCTCGTCGCGCCAAAGTAGATCGTGCAACGCAACGCAGTGCACCGCGCCGTCCTTACCCCCCGCGAAGGGACCCGCCAGAGAGGTGGCGTGCACCACGTCGGCGTCCGACGGCACGCCTAAGGGCCAGCGGGCCCACGCGGCGGTGAGCNNGCCGACGAGGCGAAGCGTGTCATCGTCCAGCGCCACCAGCCCCCGCACGAGTCCCCGCACGTAGGTGGCGATGCCTCCCGGCTGGGGCCGATAGAACTGATCCAGCGAAATGCTGACCGTACGAGTCACGAGTTCCAGCCTCGCACGACTTCTCGATAGAGCGCCGTGTAGGCCCGCGCGGCGGTGGCGGGAGCGAAATCCTCGGCTCGAGCCCGTCCGGCGGCCATCGCGATGGCCCGACGGGTCGAACTCTCCCAGAGCTCCTGCAACAACGGCATCACCTCGCCGTCATTCTCGGTCAACGCCGCCGCACCGCTCAGAAGTTCTCGATTGATCGTCGTGGCGCGCGCGATGGTGGGCACGCCGGCCGCCAGTGCCGCGATGGCGAACGACGGAAAGCGGGCGCCGTCAGAAATGTGCAGCACGACGCGCGCATCGGCGAGGGCGCCCCGGGCGTCCCTTCGCGACATTAAACGCACGGCGGAATCTCTGGAGCGAATTCGCTGGGCGACCTTGGCACTCGTCACCGCAACGACGTGGGTACCGTGACTCTTCGCGAAGGCCACGAGCTCTGGGGCCAGTTGGAGAAAGGGCTTGACGACACCGGTGAGATTCACTACGAGCGCGGTGCCGTTGAGCGTGGGCTGCACTAGTGGGACCGCCGGCGGTACCACGACCACGCGGGCCCGCGCGATTCCGAGCACGCTTTGCACTTCGTGACTCGCGCTTCGCGTCGAGGCAACCAAGGTCGCGCCATGAACAACGGCGCGACGAAGTTGAGCTATGCGTTGATGTTCGCGCGACTCTCCGCGCAACGGCCGAAGGTCGTCGACCGAGATGATCAGTGGGATCGACTTCGTCGGGGGCGTCGCGCGACCCGCGACGTGCACAACGTCCACGGGGGTCAAGAGTCGATCCAGTGAGGGCCCGAGGCTGCGCCGCCAGAGTGGCGCCCATAACGAGTGAAGGGGCAGGCGCGCCTCGTTCGGCGACGAGGCCGGCCCGTGGGTGTGAAAGCGCACCAGTTGGCATTCGCCCGTCGCGTCCAGCGCGTCGGCCAGATCGGTCATCGAATTGCCCAGGGATTCGAGTGAGCCGTCGAGATCGAGGCCAACCCGAGGAACGGCGTTCACGAAGTCAGTGCCAGAACTCGCGCGGCGCTCGTCCACTCGGGCCAGAGCTTCACGGCCCAGGGACCAAAGGGCTCGGTGCTCGTCGCGACGACGCCCACACCCTCGTCAACGTTCATGAGCATCAACGCGCCGCTTTGGCCAAAGTGACCAAAGCTCGCCGAGGGCCAGTCGCCCATCCAGTGCTGCTTCTCACCTCGTACCTCGGGACCGAGTCCCCACGGACACGGCGTGAAACGGCCAAACCCGGGCACGATGCCGTTGAGCTCGGCCAGGTAGGGCCGAATGATTTGGTCCCTCGTCTCTCTCGTCAGCCCGTCGGGCCGCAACCAGGCCTCCGCCAAGGTCGCGAGATCGTTCGTCGACCCCTCGACCCCCGAGGCGGGGCGATCGACCAGCGACGACGACGACAGACCCAACGGACGAAACACGCGGTTTTCCAACCACTTTGCGGCGGAACCCTCCCCCACGATGGCCCCCACCGCGTGATCGACGCCGTAGTTGGAATAGATCCGTTTCGTGCCGACCGGCACCACCGGATCACCCTCTTCCAGGCCCAGACCACTCGAGTGCGACAAGAGGTTCGCCAGACTCGCGCCCCGAGGACCCACCGTTTCAGCGAACTCGTGATCGTTCCAGTCGATCTCGACGCCCACGGCCATCGCGACCGCCATCTTCGACACCGAGGCCCACGGGCGGACCTCGTCGAGCTCGCCCAGCGCGACGACTCGTTCCACAACTCCCTCGCGCAGACGCAGTACGACGTAGGCCGGTGAACCGGGCCACGAGGGGTCAAGGGCGGCGCTCACCACTCGATGTTACCCAGGCGCCCCTAAGGTTTCGAAGGTGATCACCGTTCTCAGCGGCGGCGTCGGCGCGGCGCGGCTCTTGCGCGCCCTCAGCGACGTGATCGCCCCTTCGCAGATTACGGCCGTGGTGAACGTCGGTGACGACATGGTGCTACACGGGCTGAGCATCTGTCCCGACCTTGACACGATCACCTATACCCTCGCCGGACTCAACAACGACGAACTCGGCTGGGGACTCACCGGTGAGACGTGGCGCGTGATGAACGAGCTCGAAGCACTCGGCGGCGAGGCCTGGTTTCGACTCGGTGACCGCGACCTCGCGACGCACTTGTATCGCACTCAGCGCCTCGCCGACGGCGCGACCAAAACCGCGGTGGCACTAGAACTGGCTCTACGTCACGGCGTCGCGGTGCGATTGCTGCCGGTGACCAACGACACCGTCACGACCGAATTCGTCACCGCGGAAGGCCGGCTCTCCTTTCAGGAGTACTTCGTTCGCCGTCACCACGACGTTGTCGTTCGCTCCATCGAATTCGTCGGCGCCGAGCGAGCGAGTGCGACGCCCGAGGTGCTGGACGCCCTTCGCGAGGCGAGTCGGATCGTCATCGCACCGTCGAATCCCCTTATCTCTATTGACCCCATACTTCAGATTCCCGGCGTGCGCGAGATCGTTCGGACGCGACGCGACGACGTCGTGGCCGTCTCACCGCTCATTGGCGGCGAGGCGCTGAAGGGTCCCGCCGCCCGGCTCTTGGGCGAACTCGGTTTCGAGGTCTCGGCGGTGGGCGTGGTCGACGTCTACCAAGGGTTGGTCGGCACGTGGATCATTGACGAGGCCGACGCGGAACTGGCCGAGCGGATCCGTCACCGCGGTGCGCGCGTGGAGATCACGACCACGGTCATGGCCGAGGCCGACAACGCCCGGCGACTGGCCACGGTGGTGCTTTCGTGAGCGAGTTGCGCCTACTAGCTCTGGCGTCAAAGGTCCAGGTGGGTCGAGGCGACGATCTCGTGGCGATACTGCTCGACGCGCTCAACGACGCCGGTGAGGGGCTAAGTCACCACGATCTGCTCGTCGTGACGAGCAAGGTGGTCTCAAAGTCCGAAGGTCAGGTCGTGGATTTTGACGGCACCGAGGATCACAAGGTGGCACTCGTTGAGCAGGAGTCCGTGCGGGTGTTGCGGCGACGGGGGGGCCTGCGCATCACCGAAACCCGCCACGGTTTTATCAACGCCAACGCCGGGGTTGATCTCTCCAACACCGAAGACGGCACGGCCGTGCTCTTGCCCAAGAACCCCGACCAATCGGCCCGACGACTGCGCGCCGAGATCGCCCGACGCACCAACGTCGAGGTCGCGGTGCTGATCACCGACACGTTTGGTCGGGTGTGGCGCCAGGGCGTCACGGACGTGGCGCTCGGTTCGGCGGGTCTGCGGCCACTACTGGATCTGCGCGGCACGTTCGACGCCAACGGTCGGCTCTTGGAAGCGACCGAGGTAGCCATCGCCGACGAGATCGCCGGCGCGGCCAATCTCGTCCTGCACAAGGCGGCCGGCACACCCTTCGCGTTGGTGCGTGGTCTCGACGAGTCGTTCTTCGGTCCTGGTTCGATCGCCGAGGACATCGTGCGCGCGAAGAACGACGATCTCTTTCGTTAACTAGACCCCGCCGAGGCGCACGTCGCCCGAGAGCTGCGACTTCGCCGCGACGCGCTCTTTCGCGCCCACCACGCACGTGGGACCGAGGATTGAGCCGGTCCCGATGACCGCCTCGGGTCCAATGATGCATGAACGTATCTGACAGCCGCTTTGAACGACCGCGCCGGGCATCAACACCGAGTCCTCGAGCACTACGTCCGCTCCCACGACACACTCGCGGTCCACCACGGTGTTGAGCAGCGTGGCGCTCGCGTCGATGGTCACCGAGGGGTGACGCCACGAACCTGCGACGATGCCGGTGAACTGGTGGCGCGAGTGACGACCCTGCAAGACGTCGACGTTCGCTTGCAAATACGTCTGGGGGGTGCCGGCGTCGAGCCAGTACGCCTCGTCGGCCAAGGCGTAGAGCTGGCCCGCGGCGGCCAAGTTCGGAAAGGTCTCGCGCTCCAGGCTGACCGGACCCTCGGGCGCGATGCGCGCCAACGCGCGCGGCTCGAAGACGTAG
>PKXH01000089.1 GCA_003133405.1 Acidimicrobiaceae bacterium
CATCCCAACGACGCGGGCTACGCCTTGATCGCCCAGGCGATTGCCGCAGTACTTCCCAATTCGTGGTGAGCCGAAAATTTGCGTTGACCTCGCCGCGGAACTATGAAGTTCGTTGGGGATGACCTCGGAGCAAACCTCGGCGCTTGGTGTACCCATCCGCGTCGATATCTCGGCACTTCGCAGATCAACGGAGTGTGAGTGCAAGAAGTTGGGACCAATCTGGTTTCCCGGCGTAGAGCAGAGACCTCAATAGGTAGTTACGAAAGTTCTTAAATCCAAAGGCCACGTGCCGAAGGCTGGCTTCGTCGTGGTCGGCACCGCGCCAACATTACGAAATACAACGAGACCGCGTCGCACAGTCGATGACTGTGCGACGCGGTCGGTTGAAACTTAACGTCGACGTGGTCGAGGAGTACGACGTCCACCGCCGTCGCCGTCACTAAACGTCGGGCCACCGGGGCCCAAATCGCCGATTTCACCGGCCAGCTCTGCCTCAAATGACGCCTCAAAGGACGAGGACGACGACTTTGGCGAAGGGGACGCGGGTCGCGAGCTGGATTGACGCTCGGGACGACTCTCGCGATCGGGACGGCTCTNNCGGCTCTCGCGATCGGGACGGCGCTCGCGACTGCGAGGTGGACCATCATCACTGACGGCGTCGGGAAAGTCCCCCACCAACGAGAGCGAGACCTTGCCTTGGGGATCGATGTCGTCGACCTTCACTTCGAGTGATTGGCCGAGTTCGAGGACATCTTCCACCTGGCCGATGCGCCGGCCGCCGTTGAGCGGGGCCAATTTCGAGATGTGCAGGAGTCCGTCACGACCCGGCAGGATATTGATGAACGCACCGAACTTCGCGATCGACACGACGCGACCTTGGTAGATCGCTCCGACGTCCGCCGACGGCGGATCGAGGATTAGCGAGATTCGACGACGGGCTTCTTCCACCGCGCGCCCGTCCTTCGCACCGATCGTCACCGTGCCCACGACACCGTCGTCGTCCACCGCGATATCGGCGCCCGTCTCTTGCTGGAGGGTGTTAATGACCTTGCCCTTGGGCCCGATGACCTCGCCGATCTTGTCAATGGGAATCTCCATCGTCACGATCTTGGGCGCCACGTCGGCGACCTGGCTACGTGGTTCAGCGATCGTGTCCGTGATGACCTTCAAGATGGCCAAACGGGCGTCTTTCGCCTGATGCAGCGCCTTCGCCAAGACGTCCGCGGGTAGGCCGTCGATCTTGGTGTCGAGTTGCAGGGCCGTCACCGCGTCCGCGGTGCCGGCGACCTTAAAGTCCATGTCGCCGAACGCGTCTTCGGCGCCGAGGATGTCGGTCAAGGTCACGTACTTGCCCTCGTCGTAGACGAGGCCCATCGCGATGCCCGCGACCGGTGCCTTGATTGGTACGCCGGCCGCCATGAGCGACAACGTCGATCCACAGACTGAGGCCATCGACGTCGAGCCGTTGGATTGAAGGACGTCTGAGACCACGCGCAAGGTGTAGGCGAACTCTTCCGTGCTGGGCAACACCGGCACGAGCGCGCGCTCGGCCAACATGCCGTGGCCAACCTCGCGACGCTTGGGCGCGCCCACCCGACCGGTTTCGCCGGTGGAGTATGGCGGGAAGTTGTAGTGGTGCATGTACCGGCGGAACTCGTCGGGCGTGATGCCGTCAACCAGTTGGCGCATGCGCGGCATGCCCAACGTGGTGACGTTGACGACCTGGGTCTCACCTCGCTGAAAGAGCGCCGAGCCGTGCGTCATGGGAAAGAGGTCAATCTCGGCCGAGAGCGGACGGATCTCACTCACGCTTCGCCCGTCAATGCGCACACCCTCGTCGACAATGCGCCGGCGTACCAGTTTCTTGGTCAATGATCGAACGGCTGCTTTGATTTCGCCAGTGCGACCCTCAAACTCCTTGGCGAGTTCTTCCATGATTGACTTGGTCGCTGCAGCGAGGGCCTCAGCGCGCGCTGCCTTGGTGGTGATCTTGTTGGCAGCGGTGAGCGCGACACTTCCGACGCTGTCAACGCGAGCGTAGACGTCGTCTTGGTAGTCGGCGAACGTCTCGTACTCAAAGATCGGGAGGGGCCCACGAGCGGCAATGAAGTCGCGCACTAGTGCGCGCTGCAGATTGACCGCCTCACGAATCCAGAGCTTCGAAGCCTCGAGTCCCGCGGCCAGCACCTCTTCGCTCACCTTGGGCGCGCCGTCGAGGTACTTCTCGAATGAACCTTCAGTGCCGCCGGCCTCGACCATCATGATCGCGACATCGGCATCGGCCTCGTCACTCAAGGCTCGTCCGGCGACCACCAGTTCGAACGTGGCGGCGTCGCCTTCGGCGTACGTCGGGTGCGCGACCCACTCTCCTTCGGTGGTGAAGGCGAGGCGAACCGCGCCGATAGGACCGTCAAAGGGAATGCCCGAAATCATTAACGCGGCCGAAGCGGCATTGATGGCCAGCACATCGTGCGGGTTCTCCTGGTCGGCACTGAGAATCGTGCCGACGACTTGGGTCTCGTTGCGAAAGCCCTTGGGAAAGGACGGCCGTAGCGGACGGTCGATCAGTCGACAGATGAGGATCGCCTGGTCGGAGAGTTTTCCTTCGCGGCGAAAAAACGCCCCGGGGATCTTTCCGGCGGCGTAGGCCCGCTCTTCGATGTCAATGGTGAGGGGGAAAAAATCTAAGCCCTCTCGTGCGCTCTTCGCCGCGGTGACCGTGGCGAGCAGCATGGTGTCGCCGAGGCGCGCGAGAACGGCGCCGTCGGCTAGTTGGGCGAGGTGACCGGCTTCAAAACTCATCGTTTTGTCGGTACCCGTGATTGGACTACTTACGCGAATTGCGTCAGTCATGGATTGGCTCCTTGTGTTTAGCAACACTCCGCCCGAATCCCAGTGGGCAACCTTCGCGCGAGGCGACTGTCCTCCACTGGCCTTCGGGGCCTCGGATGTGTTGAACACGTCGACGGCGTCGACGTGCGTGTTCGGCTAACGACGAATGCCGAGTCGGCCGATCAACGCGCGGTAGCGCTCCACGTTGCCTTTTTGCACGTAGTCCAACAAACGACGGCGCTGACCAATGAGCTTCATTAGCCCACGACGGGTGTGATGATCACCCTTGTGAACTTTGAGGTGCTCGGTGAGGTGCAAGATTCGGCCCGTCAAGAGCGCCACTTGGACTTCCGGTGAACCGGTGTCCGAGACGTGCGCTTGAAAGTCCTTAATTGTCTCTTGCTTCTCAGTCATTACTTGTTTGCCTTATTGAGTCGGGGGTCCCGTTGCAAGTCGCCAACGAGACGACCCGCACAATCAGCGTCGCTGACCAAGAGTTCATCTTAGCAGTTCTGGCTCCTCCGGCCTGAATTTGTTGAAGATTTTACGAGTTTCGACGACGTCGAGCTCAATCTGAGCGGTCAATTCGTCCACGTTCGAAAACTTCATCTGCGCACGAAGTCTCGCCAGGAACACCACGTCGAGCGACGAGTCGTAGAGATCATCTTCAAAACCGAGAACGTGAACTTCGACGACCAGTTCACCGTGATCGTAAAACTGCGGGCGGGTGCCCACCGAGATCGCCGCGGGCCACCACTTACCGTCTCGCGTGGTCGCCCCGGCGTAAACGCCCTCTGCGGGCAACTGTTGGTGCGCCGCTACGTCTAAATTCGCGGTCGGATAACCCAACTCTTCGCCACGCTCGTCACCGTGCACCACCGTTCCTCGAAGCGTGAAGGGGCGGCCGAGGATACTCCTCGCCGCCTCGAGATCGCCTCGAGCCAGCGCGGCGCGCACTGAGGTCGAACGCCATCGTTCACCGTCGCCGTACAGTGGCGCCGGCCAGACACTGAATCCCCGTTGCGCGCCAACCTCGCCCAAGGTTGCCACGGTGCCTACTCGGTTGTGACCAAAGTGAAAGTCTTCGCCCACCACGACGCCCTTCGTTCGCAACTCTCCTACCAGTACCCGCTCGACAAAGTGGCGCGCGGACTCATGGGCGAGCGTGGCGTTGAAGGTGAGCAGACGAACTTGGTCAACGCCGAGCGCCTCGATCCCCTCGAGACGCTGATCCAGCGTCGCCAGTAGACGCGGAGCCCTCGTCGGGGCGAGGATCATCGCCGGAGAAGGATCGAACGTCACCACCGTCGAGCGCGCGTCGTACTCCTTCGAGTGGGCAATCACTTGTCCGATGACGGCTTGATGTCCACGGTGCAGACCATCAAAGACGCCGATGGTGGCGACGCTCGCCTTGGCCGTGAACGTGTTGATCTCGTCATCGCGGAGAATGATCATGCCAGCAACCTACCCGCGTTCATCGGCTTCTTCGATCGGTAAGACAATCAACGGTTGCCACGAATCGCCGCGTCGTTCTAACACCGCGACCAACGATCCCGTCACGTTCGTCGCGGCTATCTCGTCCCCGCGCGGTGTTGTCGAAGTAACACGCTGACCCATTCGAAGTCGCTTTTCGTCGTCACCACTGACGACGAGCTCCTCGAGTTGCACCACGAAAGCCCGCGGCGGCTGGAGCACCGCGACGCCATTCGTTACGCGCACTTCAAGTTCGTCCAACGTGAGCGCGTCGTCGACGTCGTGCGAGCCACTCGTCAATCGACGCAGCTGGCTCAAATGGCCCAGCGTCCCCAAGCACTCCGCGAGGTCATTCAAAAGCACCCGCACGTAGGTACCCACCGAACACGTCACGTCAAAGGACCACTCGTCTGGGCGCAAAGTGGGTGAGAGCGAAAACGCGTGCACGGTGATCGCTCGGGGCTCACGCTCGATGACCACACCCTCTCGCGCGAGGACGTGAAGGCGCTTTCCGTCCACTTTGATCGCCGAAACCATGGGCGGCGTCTGTGATTGAGGACCGATCATGCGCGACGCTTCGAGGTTCACCATCTCGGTGGTGAGTGGGGGTACCTCGCGTCGCTCCAGCACCTGACCATCGGCGTCGAGAGAGTCCGTTCGAACGCCCAGCGTGACCACGCCGACGTAACGCTTCGTTTCACTCTGGGCAAATCGCAACAATCTCGTCGAGGGTCCAACGCCGAGTACCAACAGTCCCGTCGCCATGGGATCGAGGGTGCCCGCGTGTCCGACGCGACGCTCGTTCAGCACCTTTCGTACACGCGCCACGACGTCGTGACTGGTGAGGCCGGTGGGCTTATCGATTAAGAGCAGGCCGTTATTCGTCGTCATGGCGCTGGCGTCGTAGCAGTTCTTCCACCGCTAGACCACTCGCGACGGCCGGATCGGCGACGAAGGACAGCTTGGGCGTGCGCTTGAGGCGCGTCTGGAGATTCACGGCCGCTTGAATCTGACCGCGCCGTTCCTCGAGGGCGGCCTTGGCACCATCGGATAGTGAGTCGAAAAAGACCCTCGCGTGACGCATGTCGGGCGCGGTGTCGATGCCGGTGACCGTGAGAAGACCGAGCCGCTCGTCGATGTCGGAGATGCGCACCAGTACGTCGGAGATTACTTCGCGAAGTATCTGATTCACCCGTGCCGTGCGGGGATAGGGGTGATGGGAGCCGGAGGAGCGGGCCATGGGCTAGGCCGTTCGCGGAATCTCGCGCTCTTCGTACGTCTCGATGACGTCGCCGGACTTGAGGTCTTGGTAGTCCGAAAGTCCCACGCCACACTCAAAGCCGGCGGCCACCTCTCGCGCGTCGTCTTTGAAGCGACGCAGCGACGTGATCGTGCCCTTCCAGATGATGGCGCTCTCGCGCAGGAAGCGGACTTTCGATCCGCGCGTGATGACGCCGTCGCGCACGAAGCATCCCGCGATCGCGCCGATGCGTGGTACGCGAAAGACCTCGCGCACCTCCGCCTCTCCGGTGACGATCTCTTCGAAGATTGGCGTCAGCAGGCCGAGCATGGCGGCCTCAATCTCTTCGATCAGCTTGTAGATGATTTCGTAGGTGCGTATTTGCACGCCTTCGCTCTCGGCGAGCTCACGACTGCGCTTGTCGGGCCGCACGTTAAAGCCGATGATCGTGGCGTTCGACGCCTTGGCGAGTTGCACATCATTCTCGGTGATGCCGCCGACACCTCGGTGCACGATGACGAGTTTTACGTCCTCGCGCTCGAGCTTGCGTAGCGACTCGGTACACGCTTCCAGGGAACCCTGCACGTCGGCCTTCAAGACAATGTTGAGCGTCGCGGTTTCGCCACGTTGGATCTGCTCGAAGAGATCCTCGAGTCGAGCGCCACTCGTCGAGGCGACCGGCTGTTGACCCACCAGGCGCGAGCGCTGCGCACGGGCTTCGGCGAGCGACCGGGCGTGGCCGAGGTCGCGCGCGACGCGCATCTCGTCACCCGCGAACGGTGGCTCGCTGAAGCCGAGTATCTGCACTGGGGTGGAGGGTCCGGCGGTCTTTACTTGGCGGCCCTTATCGTTGATCAGCGCCTTCACCTTGCCAAAGGCCGGTCCCGCGACGACGGGATCGCCCACGCTGAGCAGACCCTTTTGCACCATCACCGTGGCCACGGGGCCCCGTCCAATCTCGAGGTTCGCCTCGAGTACGGTGCCGACGGCTCGCCCGGTGGGGCGCGACGAGAGCTCGCCGACCTCCGCCACGAGCAGCACCTGTTCGAGCAGTTCGTCGATGCCAGTGCCCTGCAACGCGGAGATCTCCACGACGATCGTGTCGCCGCCCCACTTTTCTGGGACGAGTCCCTGCTCGGAGAGTTGCTGGAGAATCCGTTCGGGGTTGGCATCAGCCCGGTCCATTTTGTTAATCGCCACGATGATCGGCACGGTGGCGGCTTTGGCGTGATCGATCGCTTCGACCGTCTGGGGCATCACGCCGTCGTCGGCCGCCACCACCAAGATGACGACATCGGTCACCTTGGCGCCGCGCGCGCGCATCGAGGTAAACGCCTCGTGACCCGGCGTATCGAGGAAAGTGATGGATTTGCCGTGCCAGGAGACCTGGTAGGCACCGATGTGCTGGGTGATACCACCGGCCTCGCCCGACGCGACGTTCGTCTTACGGATTTTGTCCAGCAACAGGGTCTTGCCGTGGTCGACGTGGCCCATCACGGTAACGATCGGCGAACGCGGGGCCACGGGGATGACTTCGTCGTCATCCTCTTCGTCGAAGAACTTGGCGAGAAGCTCGGCCTCTTTCTGCTCACCGGGATCGACGAGATGGACTTCAGCGCCGACTTCGGCGGCGTAGA
>PKXH01000015.1:0-2994 GCA_003133405.1 Acidimicrobiaceae bacterium
GCGGTGGTGATGGACGCTTGCGCGGACGTCAGCGAGGAGATCGCCAGCGAATGGAGAGTTGCTCTGGTGCGACGTTGTCATCCGCTCGCGGTTACGATGACCACGAGTACAGCTCACAACGTCGGTCGCGCGCGGGCGTTGGGCTGTGCGGTCTTGCTGAATCGGTGGTCTCGAATAGATCCCGCGCGAATTTGGCTCGCGACGACTGACGCGGACTCACGAGTGCCGCGGGATTGGCTCACGACCCAACTGGCCCAACACGAGATGGGCGTTGACCACTGGTACGGGCGAGTGTCGGTTGCTGATTGGTCTGAGTACTCCGACGATGTTCGATCAAGCTGGCAACGCAAGTACGAAAATGAAAGCCGACCGATTCACGGAGCGAACTTGGGATTCAACGCTGCCACCTACCTCGCGGCTGGTGGATTCGAGCCTCTAGACACTGGAGAGGACCGGGCGCTCCATCGCGCGCTCGTTACCCTCGGTGCACTCTCGCACTACGACTCGGCGGTTCGAGTTGTTACCAGTGCCCGTCGAAGGGCCAGAGCGCCGATGGGGTTCGCTCACGCTCTTGACGTCATTCGTTGCGCGCCGGGTCGGCGCTCCCAAGTATGGGCCGAAGAAGCGTCTCGGTGACGGGTTCGCGTTTCACGGGAATTAACCATTGTTGTCGCGTCTAGCCACAAAGGAGCGGGCCAGTCCAGAGCCGAAAGCGAAGAGCCGGTCGGTGTGACTTCAGGTTCGGAGCGTGAGGATTCAAGTCCCGTCGCCGACACTCAGCCGCTCCACCGTTCGAGCCGCCGGTCGGATTGTGGACGTCGGCCCTCCGACACAGGGCCCCCGACACCAACACTTCTCGCGAAGAACTGACATTGCGTCACCAGTAACTTGCCAATCTCCGAAATCGGTCTTGATCAGCGATAATGTGTTAAAGGCGCCTTCATAGGACGAGAGCAGCGACGACCGCACCAGTCGGGACACGCAAGAACATGGAACCAAATGAGCGCCGTCGGACACTATTTGTTGTGCGTACTTACGAAGACTCCGACGACGCGGAGTTGTGGGAACTCTCGGCGACGGACCCTGCGGCCTTCGGTGAGATGTACCGACGCCACGCACGGTCGGTCTTCGCGATCTGTTACTGGCGCACGGGCGACGCCGCCATGGCCGAGGACGTTACCAGCGTCGTCTTCCTCGAAGCGTGGCGACGACGCGACCAGGTGGTGCTCGAACAGCGTTCGGCGCTGCCGTGGCTGCTCGGCGTGGCCAACCACACGTCGCGCAACGCCACTCGCTCACTACGCCGTTACAACCAGGCCCTGCGACGACTCGACGGCCACCGCAGCCTCCCGAGTGACGACGCAATAATTGACCGGCTCGACGCGGAGATCTCCCTCGATCTAGTCAACGAGGTCGTAAGAGACCTCTCGGAACAGGAGCGAGAAATCGTGCTCCTGGTGTTCTGGAGCAGTCTCAGCTACGAAGCCACTGCGGTGGCGCTGGGCGTTCCGGTGGGGACGGTTCGCTCTCGGGTGTCTCGCACCCGGCGAAAGTTGCAACTACGGCTCGGTCACGACGACCGAGTCACGAAGGAGACACCATGAATGAAGAGTTAGTTACGCCCCACGTTCCTGAGTTGAGCGACGAATGGATCGCGCTACGCACGCAGCATCTCGTCGATGAGGTCTCGGCTTCGTCACCTCGCCGGTCGCGGCGATTCATCCTCACCGGCGTCTGTGGCGGGGCGGTGGCCGCCGCTGCGGCACTCGCGGGTGTGTTGGGTCTGTGGGCGACGCCAGCATTCGCTGGCTGGACCGACCAACCGACTTCGCCGTCGTCGGGTCAACTCAGCGCCGCCGAGGCGACGTGCGCGTCGCTCGCGTTGAACCTCGCGAACTCGCCCGGAGGGTCAGGATCAACGACGCTCGCACCTGTGTCACTGAGCGACGTGCGCGGTCCCTACTCGCTGATCGTCTACGGTTCCGCCAGTCCGGCGCTGTGCGTATCTGGCAATGGCTTCGGCTCGCTGGACGAGAACGGAGGAAGGATCTCGATCGGCTTTGGCTCGGGGCACCAGTCGACCACAAATTCGAGCAGTATCACCGCGAACTCGTCCGTGGCCGGAGCGGCTCCCGCACCAGGCGGCGCGGTGGTGGATCTCACCTTCGCGACCAGCGGGAATGGTCAATCATTTACCGCCGTCGAAGGATCGGTCGGGTCGCAGGTCTCGGGCGCGACAATGCTGCTCAGCGATGGTTCGAGCGTCGTAGCGACCGTAAGCAACGGCCTGTTTGCCGCGTGGTGGCCGGGCCAGACCACGGTGTCGTCGATTCAGGTGACGACCACGGCCGGCGTCAACTAGGTCGGAAACCTGGTGATGGAACGTGAGTGCGAATGCGCACGGTGGGGATCGGTGCGACGCGTTCCACATTTCGCGGGCCTACGGAACGATGAACGTAGTGAGCCGGGTCATCCGCGACGCGTTTCGCACCGTGACAGGCACTTATACGATCGTCCTCGTTCTAGATCTGGCGCCCTCCACGGAGTCTCTGTTCAACGCAGCTAAAGAACACTGAAAAACAACGTGGCGAATCTGTCGTGTCGAGCCGTCGACACTCAATCGCCCCACCGATCAAGCCGCCAGTCGGAGATTGTGGACGTCGGCTCTCCGACACCAACAATCTCCGACCATTGCGGAGTCAGCGAACTACTGCACTTCCTGACCCTCAATTGAACCCGCAGGTGCTGTGATACACACATGATGTCAGTGTCCCCTTAGGGGGTTGGGTCTGACTCAACGTGATACCGGCTTCGTGCCTTGATCCTGATCTGTCGACCCAACTCCTGGGGGATACGCACCAGCCGCTGGCCCACTTTCCATCCTTGCAAGTGAATGCCATTCGAGTTGACCGTTAGTCCGTAACACGGATGGTCGACCAAGCGCTACAATGCAGTGCATGGTAGCTAGTACGTCATCAAATCTAATGAGCCAGA
>PKXH01000015.1:3064-7550 GCA_003133405.1 Acidimicrobiaceae bacterium
CCGCGTCGCTACTACCGGCTGACCAATGACGGCCAGCTGGCCCTTGAGACCTTTCGGACGCAGTGGCAGCAGTTCCGAGACACGGTGGACACAATCATGAAAGGTAGTGACAAGTGATGCCAGATAGCGAACTTGATCAGATCGTCGACGAGTACTTNNATCCTCGATCGAGTCGGCCAGCCAGAGGACATCGCCGCTGAGGCTCTGGGCGATCAGACGACACCGCCGGTTCTCCGATCAACAAGAATTCGACGGCTGGTCACCATCGGAGTCGCCGTCGTAGTTGTATTAGGAATTGTGCTCGGCACTTTTCTCGCTACGAGGATTAACAACGCGACACCTGGCATTGCGACCAGCGCAACAACCAGCACTGTTCCTAACGGGACAGCCAGCACCACAACAGTCGCCAGGCGGGTTGTTCCTAGCGTCGTCGGCCTAACGTTGAGGGTCGCTGAAGTAGAACTCCAAATTGTGAGGTTCCGATACATCGTGATCTCTAGCTGCCCGGCTGGCAGATTGCGCCCGGGCCTCGTGATGTCTCAGTCCCCAAGTGGGGGCACGTCCGCGGTAGCCGGTACTCAAGTAAGACTTGCAACTCCTCCGCCGCATTGCCCTTAAGTAAGTCGGCCTCAATAATCACCTGAACGATTATGGAGAGTCCACAACAAGCCAGAGACGTCATCGCTGATACGTCCTCGTGAATCAAATAGGTGTCACTTTTTCCATAACCTAATGCGCCAGCCGGAGATTGTTGACGTCGGCTCTCGGTCTTGAACCCCCAAGGGCTCATCACTAACGACTGATCCAATACCCCTTGCACAATGTTCAATGTAAACAACCGTGCAAGCAACCCCAAAAAACAATGAGGCTCGTTAGGAAACGTCAGCGGACGAGATCGCAGTAATTACAGGCAAAATTGGACGACTACGCACGTCAGGAAATAGCAAAATTGTTGATGGCCCGTGCTCGCTAGAGTTTGAGTCGGCCGATTTGATTCCCGCTGCCCTCGGTGAACCAAATATTACCGTCGGGGCCGACGGCGATGCCTTCGGGTCCACTCCCGGGAGTTATCCCGACTCCGTATTCGGTAACGACGCCCGATGTCGTGATCTTGCCGATCTGGTCGACGCCGGCCTCAGTGAACCAAAGGTTGCCGTCGGGGCCCGCCACGATACTGAAGGGGTATGCGCTGGGCGTAATTCCAGAACAGTATTGGGTGAAGACTCCAGCCGTGGTGATTTTCCCAATACAGCCGAGTTCGGGTTCGGTGAACCAGAGGTTGCCGTCGGGGCCGACAGTGATGTCTTGCTCCATCACGGCCCCGCTGCCTATTCCCGTGTTGTAGATAGTGAAAGTTCCAGTTGGCGTCATCTTCCCAATGAAGCCGCAACATTCGGTGAACCAGAAGTTTCCGTCGGGGCCGTAAACGATGTCATTGGTGGAGCCAGCGGTGCTTTGACCGTATTGGTCAGTTACGGGGGGGTCACCGTATTCGTTAGTTACGCCACCGGGTGTGATCATCCCTATCCCCGAGTAGTCAGTGAACCATAAGTTGCCCCCCGGACCAACCGTGATGGAACCAGGGGATCCATAAGAAAGGGGGAGGTCGTACTCACTAACGGCGCCGCCCGTCGTGATGTACCCGATCTGGCCACTACCCCATTGGGTGAACCAGAGGATGCCGTTGGGGGCCGCAGCAATATCTATGGGGTTGCTGTTAGGCGTGATCCCCGCGCTGTATTCAGTAACGACGCCGCTCGTCGATATCTTGCCGATCAGGCCACTGTCGAGCTCGGCGAACCACAAGTTGCCATCTAGATCAGCCGTGATGGCATCCGGGTGAGATCCCGAGGTGATGCCAGCACTGAACTCCGTGATCATCGGGGTTGGAATTGTGGTTGTGGTTGTGGTCGTGGTCGTGGTCGTGGTCGTAGTCGTGGTCGGCGGTACCGTTGTAGTCGTGGTTGGCGGTATCTTCCCAGCCTGATCGACCTGCCAGTGATGGACCGTCGTCGACGTGCCGCGCACGATCAATGTGATTACGTACAACTTCGCCGTGGTCGATGTGTTCGCCTTGAACCTGGCCGAGCGAGCGACGGTGCCGGTCTTGCACGGCACTGTCGCTGCAAATCCCGCAATCTTCGGACTCGATGACCACCCGCAAGTCTTCGCGTTTCTCACCGCGGCAGTGAAAGTCACCGAGCCGCCAGATGCGCTAACTGTTTTTGTCGCAGCGCCCGCCTGGACGAACACGAGACCACTGAGAACGAGGACAACGCTGCCGATACAAATTGCAAGCCTACGTTTCATTGGACCTTCTAGAACTGTTCACATCATGGCCCATACGGTAAGAAAAGCGAAGGCTAAGCGCTCCTGCAGCGCCTAGGCCACACCGAGCCGAAACACTGACTGGCGGAAATAAAGCGTGACAAATACTTTTACACCTTACTACTGTGCATCACCTCCAGCTTGGGGGGCTGGTGCCCTTAGGGGCGTGTGGGTTCAAGTCCCGTCTCCGACACTAGGCAACCTCAGACCACTAATGACCAGTACGTTTTAACAGACGGGTAGCGCCGAGTCGACGCACTGGCAAGCGATGAACTGGTACATACTTCGGTAAGCAGCGACCGCTTCCAATGATTGTGATGCAACTTGTGAATCAATTCGTCGACACCCAGTGTGCGCCGAATTCTGGCTCGATCTTGAATACATCGAGGTCGAAGTTTGGATCGAATGCAACTTTCTCTATTTCGAGAGTTCTGTAGATGACTCCATGGAACCTCGATGAGGCGCTGAGCACAACACCCCTTTCGCGGTCGACGCTCAACTCGAGAAGTTCGGCATCTCCGATCGTTAGACCGTGCAGGCCTTGACCGCGCTCACGATCTTTATCATTGAGAATCGTCACTTTGGCCTCAATTGTGTGTCGCCCAATCCTCATTCCTTCTGAGAGTTCCGCGACACGAACTAACTCGGAATATTCTGCCGTCCGTATCAAATTCTGACCATCTCCCTGACCGTGACCGTAGTTTGCCTTTCCACCGTTCGTGATAGATCTGCCGTGTCCATTGCTCCAAAAAGTCGGTCCCTCAAACACCACGTCGACGAGTTCATCGCCCACCTCAAACTTCGCGCGACGTTTTTCCGGGGTGACCCAAAGACACCAAGTCTCTTCATGATCCACTGGCTCAACTTCCAAGGCAGTTGCGGACGCTTCGTTCTCATCCGAGTCCGATCTTCGCAACTTGGCGAATCCAGCGCCCTGTGCTTTCATTCGGTCCATCTGCGCTTGCCACGCGGATCGCTGAACCTCGACATTGAACCAAGTTCGACCTTCGATGAAAAGCGCCGTCCACCGAGACTCGGAGGTTTCCAACAAATTGAAGAATTCAGTTTCAAGTGCTGACATTGCTTCACCATAGAACTAGGGGATTGGTCGAAGACGCCAATGCAAGGTTGCAGATCTGTTGCGTCGGGTCTCCGACACCAGACAAGTCGTTCCGCCTTACAGGGCCCTGGCGATCCACCTGCGGTCTTCTTGCAGTATGAAAACGCGAACTCCATTCACTTCTGGTGGAATGCCTGAAACGTCCTCCGCGACCGGAAGAACCACTCGGATGAAGTGGTTGCGAGGGTCAGAATTCTCGGAATCGATTCCGACGTTTCTCATGAGTATCGGGGGCATCGGCCCCGGGAAGAGTCCTTGCGTCTTGAGAACTTCAATCAATATCTTGCGGGCTGCCATCGCCTCTTCCATGCTTACGGTTTCATGACTCATAGCTGTACCTTAGATTTGGTTATGGGCACTATCCCAAAGGTTTGTCAGGTTCGGGATGAATCAGTGAGCAGTCGCCAATGGAAGGTTGCACTTCTGTCGCGTCGGGTCTCCAACGTGAACCCTCACGGCCTTTTGCTAACGGCTCCCCTACCCCTTGCACGATGTTCAATGCAAGCAACTCTGCAAGCAACCCCAAAGACCAAAGAGAACCTTCAGGAAACATCCACAGACAAGGTTGCAGCATTTGCAGGCAAATTTGGAAAACTATGTACGTCAGGAAACGTCGAAATTGTTGATGGCAAAATGGTGACAAATCAAGGCCGCGCCGGCGGACAATGGAGATTGAAGATGGCACGTGGCGACGCCGAGCATCCAGAGAAACACATTCCAAAAGCAAGAGGAGATCAACGATGGCCGCAACGCTGAAGTTGACGCATAAAGCAATCGGCGTCGAGGTCCGACGTGGCACCTACGACATCGTGGTCGACGGTCAGCGTGCCGGATCGCTCGAAATGAACGACACGATCGAGATACCAATCGAACCTGGACGTCACACCCTGCAAGTTCGTAGTGGCCGAAACTCCAGCCGAACTCAGACCTTCGATGCCGCCGAGGGCCAATCCATCGCCTTCCGATGCACCGGTAAGAGTTTTCTACCGATCTTCCTCGCGTCCTTCGTCCTCCCTAGCCTGGCGCTCCAGCTCCGCC
>PKXH01000042.1:0-4362 GCA_003133405.1 Acidimicrobiaceae bacterium
AATCAAACTCTCCATCAAGATTTTTCGAGAACCGAAGTTCTCTCGAAATCAGAGAGCCAGATGGGTGACTCATACTCCCACCTGACAACAACGAGTTCCACGGGGTGGCCCTCGTTGCCTACTGCATATTTTGACGTCCGACGCGAACTGATAGAGCAGTTCATCGTCGTCCGTACTGGCTTTTGGCTCTCGTTCTTCCGTTTTCAAGGAGCGACAACACACGCGACCAAGGTCGTAGGTGCGAAGTACACCATCTCGGGATTTCTCCGTCGAATCCGTCACCGACTTAATCCAATGACAGGGATGCCTACCTTACCAGCGCGAGGCCGCAAAACGCAAGTTTTGAACCACTCTCGCTGTGAGCAGGATGAATATCCTAGCAGTTCAGTCGCCACCAAAAAGCGTCTTCGAAACCACATTTTCACCCGCCGCCTCGCGCGCCGCGAACCGTCCCAAAACCACCCTTATCCCAACCGGCTGGTCCGGGTCACCCTGGTCGAGAGGTCATTCGCCGTCCGACGCGTACTCGACGAACGCGCTCAGAGTACCAATGAGGCGCATCTCGTCAATAGTTCGCGCCCGAGAGTTCAACAACGTGTCGGTGCACACGAGATACGCCAAACAACGCGCCCGACTGACCGCGACGTTGAGCCGATTCCTAGAGAACAAGAACTCCGGCCCCCGAGGCATGTCCGCACTCGAGGACGTGGTCATCGTAAAGAACACCACCGGCGCTTCGCGACCCTGGAACTTATCGACCGTGCCCACGTGAACCTCGCCCAAACCGGGAGTCTGATCTAGGCGCTCGCGAAGGAGCCGCACCTGATCGTTGTAGGGCGCCACCACCATGAAGTCCTCACCGCGCAATGGCGCGACGTAACCGGATTCGTCGGTCCAGGGCGTGCCCAGCATTAGCGCAATCTGGTCGGCGACGATGTTGGCCTCTTCTATCGAATCGGTCGAACGGCTCGCGTGATGCACTTCGAGCCAGCGAAGACCAGTGCCGAACTGCGTGGACTGATTCGCGCACGACGGGTGACTGGTCAATCGACCTTCGTAGATCTGATTGGAGATGAACGCACAGATGGACGGATGCATGCGACGGGTCACGGTGAGGAAGACGCCCTCGCTGGCCGGCATGGTCGCGTGCTCGCCCAGCACGTGCTCGAGCACACTCGCGCCGGACCCACCGGGGTGCTCTGCCTGGGACACCTGTGCGAGTTGCAAGGGATCACCGAGCAAGATCAAGTTGCGCGCCGCATTGGCCGAGGCCAGCGCGTCCGCGAGGGCGAGTTGACCTGCTTCGTCAACGATGAGCACGTCGACTGGATGTGCGCGCATGCCCGCTCGAGAGAAGAGCCACGGCGTGCCGGCGATCAAGTTGTACGAGCTGCTCTCCGCCTCGCCGCTCGAACCCGAGTAGCGCACGCCTTCGAGCGCCCCATCCTTTGGTTTCGCGGCACCCCGAAAAACCCTAAGTGAGGCGAGGTCGTGGTGTTTGACGAAGACCTCGTGCGTCGCTACCAACAGATTGTCGATGGCCGCGTGACTCATCGCGGTAATGCCCACGCGCTTACCATCTTTGATCAATTGATAAATGATGTGAGATCCGCTATAGGTCTTGCCAGTCCCGGGCGGTCCTTGGATCGCGACGAAGCTCTCGTCTAAGTGTCCGACCCACAACAACGTCGCGTCAGGATCATCGGAGAAGAGGCCATTGGTCGGTCCGCAGCCCAGCTCGAATCGCGGACGATCTCGAGCGAGCAACGCCATCGAGACACGACTCGGCGCGTCACCCTCCTTAGGGTCAAGGATCTGTTCGGCGAGATGAAAGAGCACCGAAGGTTTCTCGCGAGGTGAGACATAGTCGTCCAACGTCATCACTGACGGCAGGCCGCCTAGTTCGTCGTAGCGTTCTCGCCAACGCATCTTCAATACACGTCTGGTGAGGTCGACCTCGGGCAGGTAGCCATAGCCTTGCTCGACGCCGATGCCCGTAAAGAGCACGCTGCATTGACGTTTGAAACCCGCGTCCACCACTTGGGCGGGCCAAGTAAAGACTGCGTTCTTGGTGACGACGCCCTTGGAGCCCACCGAATCTTCGAATCCTTGAAATCGCAAGTTCGCAATGAAGTCACGGTCGTCGTAGAGAGCGCCAAAGTCCGACGCGGCTTGAGCGAACTTGGGTGTGGTGTTGGCGGAGCGTTCGCGCCGCCAGTAGTTCAGCAGATCGCCGAGCAGGTGCTCGGGACTGTGCTCGCCAAAGCGTTGCAGCCCTTCGACCAACTCGTCGGTGTCCAGACCAGGGTCCTCGTCGAGCAGCACGGCGTCGCGCCAGGGTATTTCGCTCGGGCGCCGTTCGATCAACCAGTCACGAAGGGCCAACGTGGCGGCCACGTCGTCGTTGTTGTACCGGGCGATCTCCTCGAGCACGGCGGGATCCCCGCTCTTCATATACCGCTCGTACTCAACGACCGCGCCCGCGCCGTGCTCGATGCCACCGTGACGCTCAAAACCGGTCAGTCGCTCAAGGTACTTCAACCCGTACGACTCGGTGCCAACTTGCAAGGCGTTCTTGGCGACCTCGTAGAGGTCGACGAAGAGACCCGTTTTGATGAGCGACGTCAAGAGACCCTCGATGTCGGTGCCCCGGGTAAGGCGCTCCAGCGAGGAGCGTTCGGTGTGGTTGTAGTGATAGACGTGCATCGAGGGATACTCTTCGCGCCGACTCGCGAGAAACTCCACCAGTGCCTTGATCATCACACCTTGCTGATCTAGGTCGTGGGCCCAGCGAGCGTCGTACACCCATCCACCATCGGGGTCGTGGTAGTACAGCCCCGCCAGGAAAAAGAGGTCGTGCTGAGGCGTCCAAAAGGGATGGCCTTCGAAGTCGAAGAAGACGTCGCCGTCGTCGGGCAGGGGCATAAAGCTAAAGCCGTGACCATATTTAGGGTCGTCGCCCGCGTCGACGAGCTCAAACTCGGGCGCCCGAGCGGGATTCTCGCGCGAACGAACCTGTAGAGACGCCTGGCGAGAGAGTCGCGCAAGACTCTCGTCGTTGACGTGGGCGACCGGCGCTTTGCGACCGGCTAACTCCACCACCGTACGCACACCCACCGATTCGAGCGCGTCGCGGTCGGAGGGACGCAAGTTCGCGACATAGACGAGAGAGTCCTGGGAACGCCACTGGTCCTCGCAGAGATCTTGAAACTCGCAGTACTCGCAGTGATCGCAGGGCAGCGGGACGGTGTCACGTATGTCGTCTTGGTTCAAGAGCACCGTCAACTGACGACGCAACCGCCGCCAATACGGCCGGTACTGGTCGACGAGCAACGACTCTTGTTCACCCGATCCGAGCCACAGGTGCATCTCGCGAGGCGATTGACCGGTTAAAGCCTCGAGAGCGTCGGCGTAGAAACAGAGCTGCAAGACGTGACCGGGCTTCGCTTGGACGCGAGTGAGTTTCGCGTCAATGGGTTCGTAGTTGCAGTACTGGCCATCGGAATCGTCGACTCGAACGAGAAAGTCCGCGATTCCACGAATTCCCTCTTGAACGAAGGGCATCTGATAGACAACGTCGAAGCCCCGCTCGAGGGGGTTGCCAATTCGCGCCACCCACTGCACGAACGTTTCGTCCGCGTTGCGCCCGGGTACTTGGTAGACCGACTTACCTTGATTCTCCAGATCCAAGAGACAGTCGTTCTCGTGAGTGGCGCCCTTAGCAATGAGGAGATCGGCCAGCGACCCAAGAGGCCTCGGCTCTGTGAGGAGTTGACCGGCCTCCGCCCGATTTCTCAGGGAGAGAAAGTGGGCACATTCCAGCCACGCCGTAATTTTTGAGGGAGTTAGGAGACGTTCGACCATGGACTTTCCCTGTCGGTTTGGTCATTATCGATCCGGGGCACTCCACAACTATGCCCCCCACCTGTGACAGGTGAGCGCTTAGAGGCGATCGAGGGCTTCGTCGATCAATTGACGAAGTCGACCTCGTTGACTGGCGCTCGGCCCAGGACCCGACGCCCCGGGTGATCGACGCCGAGCGAGGGCGACGCCGTCATCAAAGAGGGGCGAGAAGCGCTGAAACGAGGGCGTTTCATTGACGATATCTCGCAACGATCGCTCCGTGACGACCGCTTCGGCTACCAGTCGTCCCACTAGTTCGTGCGCTTGACGAAAGGGGACGCCCTCGGCGACGAGCTCCTCGGCGATATCGATGGCTACGAGGAAGGGATCGTCGGCGGCCGCCTTGGCGACGGTGGCGTGAAAACGCATCGAACGGTACGCCCCCGACAGGGCTCGAAGCACCAGCAGCACTTGGCGAACCGAATCGAAGAGTGGTTCCTTATCCTCTTGGAGATCTCG
>PKXH01000042.1:4388-37293 GCA_003133405.1 Acidimicrobiaceae bacterium
TTTTGAGGCAACATGGATGATCCAGTCGTGAAGTCGTCGCCCAGCGAGGCGAAGTTGAACTCGGCTGAGGTCCACAGCACCAGCTCTTCACCCATTCGCGAGAGATGAACGCCCATCAACGCCACGTCGAAGAGCGTCTCGGCGACAAAGTCTCGATCACTGACGGCGTCCATGGAGTTCGCGAAGGGTCCGTCGAATCCAAGCAAGGCAGCGGTGAACGCGGGATCGATCTCTAATGACGTACCGGCGAGAGCCCCGGCGCCCAGCGGCGAGACGTTCATCCGATCGCGCGCGTCGAGCAGGCGATCGACGTCGCGCAGCAGGGCGAAGGCGTGGGCGTGAAGATGGTGGCTCAAGAGCACCGGCTGGGCGCGTTGCAAGTGGGTGTAACCCGGCAGATAAGCGCCCCCGTTCTGGTCGCCAGTCTCGGTGAGGATCTCGATCAGCAGTAGGCCCGCCCGCACGATCTCGTCTAGGGCGTCGCGCGTGAAGAGTCGCATCGCCGTGGCGACCTGGTCGTTTCGACTTCGGGCAGTGTGGAGTTTGGCGCCGACGTCTCCCGCGAGTTCGGTCGCGCGGCGCTCGATTGCCGTGTGAACGTCCTCGTCCGTCGGGAATCGAACAAACTCACCGCTTTCGAACTCGTCTTGAATCTGGTCGAGCGCGGCGAGGAGTGTGGCACTCTCCGCGGCGCTGAGCAGCCCCGCCTCGGCCAGACCCTGCACGTGCGCCCGGCTGCCGTTGAGGTCGTGCAAGTAGAGTACGGAATCGAAGGAGTAGCTCTCGGAGAGTTCCCAAAGCGTCTCGTCCATCGGTGACGAAAATCGTGCGTTCCAAAGTGTCATGGCGCGGGCGGGGTTGCGTTCTTGGCGCCTTGACGAGCGGCCCAGGTTTTTGCGCCGAGTCCATAAATATGGACGAAACCCTCAGAGTCACGGTGGCGAAACGTGTCGGCCGCGTCGTAGGTCGCGAGTCCGTAGTCGTAGAGCGCCTTGGGACTGCGTCGCCCGACCACACGAAGGAGCCCGGGCGGCTCAAAACGCAGCCGAACGTCACCGCTCACGTGACGTTGCGTGTCGGCAATGAAGGCGTCCAGAGCCTCCTTGAGCGGCGAGAACCACATGCCGTCATAAACGAGCTCAGCCCAGCGACTCTCGAGGCGCGCCTTCTCGTGGTGCACGTCGCGCTCGAGCACCAAGTCCTCGAGATCGGCGTGCGCGGTGATGAGTGCAAGTGCCGCGGGGCACTCGTACACCTCGCGGCTCTTGATGCCCACGCGACGGTTCTCCACCATGTCGAGACGGCCAAAACCGGTCGAACCGGCACGGCTGTTCAACGTCGCGATCAGCTCGGCCAGTTCCATCTGGACGCTGTCGAGGGCGATCGGCACCCCCGAGGAAAAACTCACCGTCAGCTCCACCGGCTCGGTGGCGGTGATCCGCGTCAAGGTGTAGGGCTCTTCGGGTGGCGCGGCCCAGGGGTCTTCGATGGCCCCACACTCAATGGCGCGCCCCCAGAGGTTCTCGTCAATCGAGTAGATCTTCTCCTTGGTCGCCTTGATAGGTATGTCCCACTTTTGGGCAAAGTCCACCGAGTCGGCCCGTGTCATCCCCCAGTTACGAGCGGGCGCCAGCACCTCAAGCTCGGGCGCGAGCGCGTGGGTACCAACTTCGAAGCGCACCTGATCGTTCCCCTTACCGGTGCAGCCGTGAGCGACCGCCGCCGCGTTGAACTTCCGGGCCTGATCGACGAGGTGGCGAACAATGACCGGCCGCGAGAGCGCAGACACCAAGGGGTACTTCCCCTCGTAGCGCGCGTTGGCGAAGATCGCCGGCGCGCAAAACTCCTCGGCCATCTCGCGCTTCGCGTCAACTGTGACACACTCCAGCGCGCCGGCCGCGAGCGCCCGAGCTCGGAGTTCGGCGAAACTCTCAGAACTCTCGACGTCTTGTCCGACGTCCACCAAGACGCAGACCACCTCCACGCCCCACTCCTGGATCATCCAGCGCACGGCGACCGAGGTGTCGAGTCCCCCGCTGTAGGCCAAGACGACTCGTTTGGTCATTGCGACGCTCCTTGGGCTTTTCCGTCAACCAGCGTCTTCAATCCGGCCAAGGCACGAAAATCATCGGCCAGTGCGGCGCCGCCGTGCTCTTCGGCCGCGATCACCAGTACGGTGTCGTCCCCGGCCACCGAGCCCAGCACGCCGCGCAGCGCACTTCGATCGAGCGCCGAAGCGACGACGTGCGCGCACCCCGGGGGCGTGCGTACCACGACCAGGTTGGCTGAGCTCTCCACCGACACGACCCATTCGCCCATCATGCGCCGAAGATGATCCAGCGGCGCCGGCGCGAGCTTGGGTGAGGCGGCCATTACAATGCGTCGCGCACCGTGCTCGTCGCGCACTTTGACGGTGCCGAGTTCTTGAAGGTCTCGGGTGACCGTCGCCTGGGTGGCCGCGATGCCCTCGTCGTGGAGTCGCGCCACGATCTGCGCGGCGGTCGAAATGACGTCGTGATCGATCAGTTCACCGATTCGGTGCTGACGTTGGGTCTTGGTCATGACTCTCCTTTTATCCAGCGCAGTACGCCAATCATCGCCGTGCGACGATGAAAAACCTGTCCCCAGACGCGAGACTGCTCGCCGTCGAGTACTTCATCGGTGATCTCCTCACCGCGATGCGCGGGCAGACAGTGCATCACGATGGCACGATCCTTCGCCAGGCCCATCAGTTTCTTATTCACCTGAAAGTTCGCCAGATCGTGACGTCGACGAGCGCTCTCTTCCTCCAAGCCCATGGAGACCCACGCATCGGTGTAGACCACATCGGCTCCTCGAACCGCTTCGTCGGCACGGTCGCAAAGTCGAAGCGAACCCAATCCCTTGACGGCAAAGGGGTCCTCCGCGCCGCCGGGTTTCAGTTGATACTCCGAGGGAGCCCCGACCGTCACGTTCGCGCCTATGCGCAGCAACGCAACAGCCAGCGATCGAGCGACGTTGGTCGCGTCGCCGACGTAAGCCACTTCGAGTCCCGCCAGTCCTGCGACGTCACCCTTGGAGAACTCCTCGGCGATCTTGAGAACGTCCGCCACCGCCTCGGTCGGGTGCGCCTCGTTACTTAAGAGGTTGATGAGCGACAACCGCTCCTGCGTGGCCTTGCGCATTCGCTCGAACACCTCGTGGTGGCGAACGCGCAAAGCAGCGATGGCGTACATCTCGGCGATGGTGCGACCGATGTCCTCCGCCGATTCGCGACTGTCGATACCGATCTCCTCGTCACTAAAGAACGTTGCGAAGCCCCCCAGCTCGTGCACGGCGGACGAGCTCGACGCCCGCGTTCGAAGGCTTGGCCGCTCGAAAATAAGCGCGACGCCTTGTCCCTTGAGCGTCTCGTCATCCAAGGGCGACGTGGCCAAGGCGTAGATCACTCGTAGGTCATCGTCGCTCAGTTGTTCAATGGTCAAAAAGTGCCGCGTCATCGGAGCACCTCCGTCGTGGGAATCGCGCCGGCCAACGCGTCTCGTAGCGCGTGAGGTCTCGAGCCGTTCGCCAAGACAACTCGTTGCGCCCCGCTCTCCAACGCGTCGAGGGCCGCGATCATTTTTGGCCGCATCCCCTCTCGGGCGGCGCCCGACTCGAGCAGACGACGAGTTTCTTCTTGGGAGATGGACGAGAGCGATGTGCTCTCGTCGAGCGGATCGGCACGAAGTTGGTCAACGTCACTGAGCAGCACCAACGATTGCGCGTTCAGCGCACCCGCCAACGCGCCCGCGACGGCATCGGCGTTGCAGTTCACGAGTTCGCCACTTTCATCTACGGCCATCGAGCTCATGACCGGCGTGACGCCGGCCCCCCGGAGCGTTTCGATCAATCCGGTGTGCACTTTGGGCGACGCACCGACTCGGCCCCAGGGTGCGCCCAGCGCCGAGGTCACGAGGGTCGAGCCGTCCCCACCGGAAAGACCGATACTGGCGAGCCCCGCCTGGTTGAGGGCGGCCACGAGATGAAGATTCACCTGGCCCAGCGCCATCGCGACGTACTCCAAGGTCGCCTCGTCGGTGATTCGTAGACCCTCATGAAAGCCACTGGGCAGACCGACGGCGTCGAGCAGGGTCGCGATCTGGGGTCCCGCGCCGTGCACGATGACAACGTTCGTCGACTCGTCACGCAGGGCCGCGACGTCGCTCGCCAGCGCGACGAGCACCGGAGCGCCAACATGGAGTGAGTCCAGCGCGTGACCGCCGACCTTGACGACGTAACTGGTCACGGCGTGACCCCCGCCCGCGAGAGACCTAACGTCTCGTCGCGCCCAGTGGCGACGTTCCAGGCCTGCACCGCCTGTCCGGCGGCGCCCTTGCCGAGATTGTCCAAAGTGCTCAGGGCGAGCAACCATCCGGTTCTTTGATCGACGCGCGCACTCACGAAACAGAGATTGCTCCCTAGCGGGTCCTTCAAGGTCGGGGCCCCGTCGGTGACGACGACGAAGGGATCGTGGACGTAGCGCGCACGAAGTACCTCGAGCGCGTCCGCCGTCGAGAACGACGCCGACGTGAGGCGTCCGTAAGCGCTCACCAGCATGCCTCGACTAAGCGGGATGAGATGGGGGGTGAAGAGCAAGGTCGCCCCGAGTTCTTGTTCCATCTCGGGCGTGTGACGATGTGTCAAGAGTCCGTAGGCCTCCGCGTTACCCGAGAGACGCGAGAAGTGCAGCCGTTCGCTCACCGCGCGGCCCGCGCCCGACGCACCACTCATCGCGTTTACTACGACATGGTCACGCTCGATCAAGCCCCCATCAAGGAAGGGGCCGAGCGCAAGCGCGCTCGCCGTGGGATAGCAGCCCGGCACGGCGATCAACTGGGCGCCTCGAAGTTCGTCGCGATGACGTTCTACGAGCCCGTACACCGACGACGTCAACAGCTCGGCCGCCTGATGATCGTGTCCGTACCAGCGCTGATAGTCCCGGACGTCCTTCAAGCGGAAGTCCGCCCCGAGGTCCACCACTTGCACGCCGCGGGCCCTCAGCTCGGGCACGAACTTCTGGCTCTCACCGTGCGGAAGGGCCAAAAAGACGACCTCGAGGTCCGCGTCGGACATTCGACTCGACGCCTCGACCTCGAGGTCCGGATAGACCGCGGCGAGCGCGGGCACGAGCGCGGCGACTCGCTTTCCCACCTTGGACTCCCCCGTCGCAAGGACCACGTCGAGGTCGGGGTGGGACGCGGCCAGTCGCAGTACCTCGGACCCGGCGTAACCGGTCGCTCCCATGACACCCACGCGCATATGACATTTTATGCATAGAAAGGGATAAAAATGCAAATATCCACGAGTCCGGCTAATCTGCAGGGATGTCTCGGCGTGGTTGGACGTACTTTCTCGCGATGGCCGTCATCTGGGGCATTCCCTATCTCTTGATCCGCGTAGCGGTTCGCCAGTTAGACCCCGGGGTCTTGGTTCTAGGGAGAACTGCCCCGGCGGCGCTGCTCCTGGCGCCCCTCGTCATCGCTCAGCGCCAGCTCCCCGCGCTCCTACGCCACTTCAAGTGGATCGCGATATTCGGCGTCGTGGAGTTCGGCGTGCCCTGGTACCTGATGGCCACGGCCGAGAAACACATCACGAGTTCACTCACCAGTCTGCTGATCTGCTGCGTGCCACTCTTATCGATCGTCGCTCAGCGGATTCGCCGCACGGAGGGTCACGTCGCGCCTCGGCGCTACCTCGGGTTGGGCATCGGCGCCCTCGGCGTCGCGTTCTTGGTGGGTCTCAACCTCAAGGGCGGCACGCTCACCTGGATCGCCATGATGATGGCCGTGTGCGTTGGTTACACGATTGGACCGATTCTGCTCGCCACCAAACTCAAAGACGTCGCTGGCCCCACCGTCGTAATGGGTGCGACCGGCTTCGTGGCGCTGTGTTGGATCCCCTGGGACCTGGCGCATTGGCCCGCGCACGTGAACGGCGAAACGTTCAGTTGCGTGCTGGTACTGAGCGTGGTGTGCACGGTGGCCGCGTTCCTCACCTTCTTTGAACTCATCAAGGAAGTCGGCGCGTCACGCGCCACCGTGATTACCTACTTCAACACCACTATCGCGGTCGTCCTGGGCATCGTCGTACTCCACGAGCCACTCACCGTGGGCATCCTCGTGGGCTTTCCCCTGGTCATCACCGGTTGCGTCCTGGCGACGAGCAGTCCGGTCCCGCGTTCGTCGCTCACGCCAACGAGTACTGTGCCGAGACTCTGATCGAACCGTCCACGACCAACCAGAGACTCCCGGGAGTGCTCGCCAAGATGACCGCGTCACCTCGCTCAATGGACGCATGGTGCGTCACACTGACGCTCTGAACCGGCGGCGCCACCACTTCACTGAGAGCCTGCCACACCGCGGCGTTGTTCACGTGACCCACGACGTCGACGTCGGCCTCGCGAAGCGGCCACGCCCGGCGCTGGGCATTCTCGTCAACGACCGGCTTCGCGACTCGTCCCGAGACCTTTCGCGCGTGCACCGCGTCGCCGTACACGGCAAAGAAGCTCTCGCGCATTCGAACCGGGTGACCCGTGGGATCGATCGGTACCCACAGCGCCGCCGCCTCGATTTGCGCCTCGTCCTCGAAGGCGAACGTGGTGCGCCGTTCGGCCCAGGCGGCGCCCACGCCGCCGCACCACGTCGTCAGGGCGACCCGATCGAGATACCGCGGCCACTCGGCGCCCTCGCTCAGTCGAAGGGTGGTGCGGCGAACGACCCAGGTGTCACTCGAAGAGACGCCGGTGTCAATCCAGTCGTCGGTCGCGACATCTTGGAGCAGGCGCGCGACTCCGTCGAGTCGAAGCAGACCTCGCACGTCGACGTCGCCGAGGCGGATCAGGAACTCTTCTCGAAAGCGGCGGCCCTGGTCGGTGAGGGGGACGAACTCTTGCACGGTGGCTCCGGATCGCGCTTCTTAGCGAAGCACGGCTCCCAGTGACCCGGCGAGCTCGATCAGCAACGCCCGACAGCGGGTGACCTCGTTTTCGTTCAGCGTTCGATCGACCGAACTGAGCCGAACGTTAAAGGCCAGACTTCGTGTTCCCTCGGCGAGGGTGGGACCGTGGTACACGTCAAAGAGCGTGACCTCCTCCACGAGGTCGCTGGCCTGGCGTAACGTGTGGGCCAGATCGCCGGCGTTCACTCGCTGAGGCGTGACGAACGCGAGGTCGAGCACGGCGCTCGGGAACCGACTGGGCACTCGGACCGCCGCCGGTGCGCGCGTCGCCTGGTGCGGATCGGCCAGCGCGTCAAAGTCGAGGTCGATGAGACCCAATCGACGGAGCGGCGAACCCGAGGTGACGGCGTCCACTAGCTCGGCGTCGACTTCGCCGACGTGGCCCAGTAGCGCGCCCGACGTGCGGTCGACGAGCGCCGCCGCTCTCGTGGGGTGAAGCCCGCGGGGCGCTTCAGTCACCGAGCGCACGACCACGTCGTCGAGGCCCAGGCGTCGTGCCACGACACTCCAGAGCGCGACCGCGCTGCTCGCATCATCGTCCTGGCGTGCGAGCACGATGGTCACACGTTCATTTTCGCGAGGTAACGCCAAGATGAGCTTCCCGCCCACGCCGCCCTTGGTCATTCGGGGATCGGACGTAGCGCCGGGATGCGTAAAAACCACGCCGAACTCGACGAGTATCACGTCGCCGAGACCCCGCTCGTAGTTCTTCGCCCACGCGCGAACCAGTCCGGTGATCTGCGTCGCGCGAAGCACCGATTCATCCGCCGCCAACGGATTGGTGACGCGTACCCGCGCCTGATCGCGGAGGAGTAAGTCGAAGTCCGCGTCGCTGCCCAAACTCGGGGTCCACGCCTCGAGCGCCCCCGCGTCGACGACCACCTCACGCAGGTGTCGCCGCAGCCGTTGACGATCGTCGAGGCCCCCCAGTTCGGGCCACGCGGGATTGTGTCGTGGCAGACGGCGATAACCATAAAGACGGGCTATCTCTTCGATCACGTCCGCTCGTCCCTCCGAGCCCGCTCGGACGTCGAGGCGACTACCCGGCGCGGTGACCTCGAGATAATCCTTCTTTTGCACCACCGAGAATCCCAGGCCGCCCAAAATAGCCAAGACGTCGTCGATCGCAATCTCCACACCTAAGAGACGTCCCACGTCCGAGCGGCGAAGTTCGAGAGAGGGCGGCGTGGGGATGGTGCCGCGCACGTCGAGAGGATTCGCTAGCCACTGCAACTCGGGCACACTCTCCCTCAAGATCTCGACGTAGCGAGCCACCGCGCGAAGCGCCAGTTGAGGATCGACGCCGCGCTCGAAGCGGTTCGACGCCTCGCTGCGCAGTGCGTGGCGCTTCGAAGATCGCGCGATGGTCATCGGATCAAAGTAGGCCGCCTCCAAGAGCACGTCGGTGGTGCTGGCACTTATCTCGCTCGACGCACCCCCCATGATGCCCGCCAGGCCCAACACCCGGTCGTCACCGTCGACGATGACCAGATCCTCGCCCGTGTCGCCAAGACCGCGGCCACTCTTTGCGAGTTGGCGCTCCACCCCGTCGAGGGTGGTCAGCGTCTCGCCGGGTCGTGCCCGACGGGCGCGCAGTGTGCGTTGCGCCACCTGGGCCGCGTCGTAGGGGTGAGTGGGCTGGCCGAGCTCGAGCATCACGAGGTTCGACGCGTCGACCACGTTGGAGATCGGGCGCATGCCAGAACTTTGAAGTCGTTGGGCGACCCACGAAGGCGACGCCGTAACTTTCACCTCACGAAGCACCGACACGGTCAAGCGTCCACAGAGGTCGGGGTCGTCGATGGCCGCGCCCGCGAACGAGGCGCTCTCGGTCATGGAATTCGTGGTGGCCAGGGTGGGCGAACGCAACGTACGCCGAAGCCGTGTCGCGAGGTCGCGAGCGACCCCTTCCACGCACCACGCGTCGGGCCGGTTGCCTTCGACGGAAATGTCAAAGATCACGTCCGGAGTTATCTTGAGCGCGACCACGAGTCCCTCGCCCACGCGGGGCTCGATGAGTTGATCGAGCACCATTAGTCCTTGGTGATCGTCGTTCATCTCGAGTTCGCGCGGCGAGCAGAGCATGCCGTGAGAGACGACGCCGCGCACCGTCCGTTCGCTGATCGTAAAGCCGCCCGGGAGGACCGCACCGACGGGCGCCAAGGGCACATGATCGCCCACCGCGAAATTCGAGGCGCCACAAACGATCTCTAGCGGGCCGTGACCGGCGTCGACCACCACGAGGCGAATTCGATCCGCCCCTTCGATCTCGCGAATCTCGTCCACGCGCGCCACGACGACGTCCTCGAGACCTTGGCCCACGTGCTCGACGCCCTCGACGACCAGGCCGAGGTCGTCGAGCACTGTTCGCAGTTCTTCGGCCGATTCGGGCAGTTCCACGAACTCTCGCAACCAGTTCAATGAGATCTTCACGAGAACTGACCTAGAAAACGAACGTCGTTCTCGATGAGCGCTCGCAGGTCGCTCACCTGATGACGCATCAAAGCGCAACGATCGATACCAAAGCCAAAAGCGAAGCCGCTCCATTCTTCGCCGTCGACGCCCACGGCCTTAAGGACGGCGGGGTCTAACATCCCACATCCGCCGAGTTCGAGCCAGCCGGTGGACGAACACGTGCGACATCCAGACCCTCGACAGATGGTGCACGTGACCTCGAACTCCGCCGAGGGCTCGGTGAAGGGAAAGTAGCCCGGGCGCAGGCGTGAGGAGATGTCGGGGCCGAAGTAGGCCCGGGTGAACGTCTCGATGACGCCAGCCAGGTCGCCAAAGGTGATGCCACGATCGACGACCAGTCCCTCGATCTGGTGAAAGCTATAGAGATGGCTCGCGTCGGGCGTGTCGCGACGAAAACAACGTCCGGGCATCACCGAGTGAATCGGCAGGGAATCGTCCGCGACGGCGCGCTCCATGAGGTGAATCTGCGTCGGTGAGGTGTGCGTGCGAAGCACCACCGTTTCGGGCTCGCCGAGATCGACGTAGAAGCTATCCCATAGGCCCCGCGCCGGATGGGCCGGGGGAATATTGAGCGCCTCGAAGTTGTACCAGTCGCTCTCCACCTCGGGGCCGTCCGCCACGGTAAACCCCATGCCGACAAAGACATCTTCGAGCTCTCGCTGCGTGAGTGATATCAAGCCAGGATGCCCAACCGAGAGGGGCCATCGCACGTCACCAACGACCACGTCGCCGAGATCGAGGCGATCGGCCTCGAGCGACGATTGGCGCGCGGCGCGCGCCAAAAGGGCTCGCTGCCCATCGAGCGCCGTTTCCACGACTCTTCGGGCTTCTTGCAGTTCTGCACCTGCGGCCTTACGCGCCTCGGGTTCGAGCGCGCCCAAGGACTTTTGCAGCGAGGCCAGAGGTGAACGCTTGCCGGTAAGCGAAGCTTCGGCGTCGCGCAGTTCCTCGAGGGTCGAAAGTGCCGCGATCGATGTCAACAGGTCGGTGACCTGCTGAGCGAGATGGGCGAGCGGCGAGGTGGACATGACGTCTAAAGGCTAGGAGATGGGGGCGGGGATGCCGCGTCTTGGCGTTGCCACAGCGCCTCGAACGCGATAAGCGAACCCGCAACGCCAGCGTTGAGCGACTCGCTCTCTCCGGACATCTCAATGGTGATCACGCCGTCGCAGAGCGCCACCGACGCCTCGTCGAGACCGTTGGCCTCGTTACCGATGACGACCACGGTGGGCTGGGAGTAGTCCACGAGCCGGTGGCTGGCGCCCCCTCGTGCGACGGCGGCGAGGGTGGCGGCCCCGCGTGAGACGAACGAGTCCAGGGTGGCATCCAGCGAGCCGACCGCCACCGGAACGTGAAAGATCGAGCCGGCCGTGGCTCGAAGGGTTTTGGGATTAAAGGGGTCAACCGAGTGACCGGTAAAGACGACCCCCGTCGCGCCCGCCGCGTCAGCGGAGCGAATGAGGGTGCCGGCGTTACCCGGGTCTCGAAGGTCGTGGAGCACCAGGATCAGCCCGGCGCACGAAATGTCCTCGACGCGCACGAGGGGCAGTCGAATGGCCCCGAGCACCGGTTGGGGCGTCGCAGCGTCGGCGATGCGTTCGAGTACGCCGGGGGCCAATGAGAACACGCGAATGCCGCGCGCGTCGGCCCGAGATCGAAGATCCTCGCCCTCGACGCCCGAAAACTCCTTCGCGTCGACGTAAATTGCTTCAAACTCAATCGACGCGTCCATAGCCGCCAGCACCAGATCTGGACCTTCGAGCACGCACGTGGCTTCACTCCAGCGCAGCGAACGTTTCTGGACGAGTCGCCGAAGTCGACGCACTCGCTGATGTGAAGACCCCAGCGCCTCGATCAGCGTGTCCTACTTCGACAGCGCGGCGCCGGCCTGGGCGACAATGGAGTCAAAGGCGCCCCTGTCGTTCACGGCCAAGTCCGCCAGGACGCGCCGATCGACCTCAATGCCAGCGGCGTTCAGCCCTGCAATGAATCGACTGTAACTCATGCCATTGGCCCGGGTGCCCGCATTAATGCGTTGGATCCACAGTTTGCGCATCTCACCCTTGCGAGCGCGTCGATCTCGAAAAGCGTAAACCCCGGCGTGTTGTACCGCTTGGTTCGCGCTGCGAAAGGTCCGGCTACGGTCGCCGTAGTACCCTTTGGCCTCTTCGAGGATCGCCTTGTGATGCTTCTTGGCGTTAACGGCTCTTTTGACTCTCGCCATCTCGCTACCTCTTTCTCAACTCGTTCTCTAAAGACCTAGCAGGCGCTTGACGCGCTTCTCTTGGCCCGGCGCGAGATCCGTCTCACGACCGAGACGGCGCGAGCGCGCCGACGACTTCTTCTCCATCAGGTGACCACGGAAGGCCTTGCGGCGGCGGAGTTTTCCGCTGCCCGTAATCTTGATGCGTTTCTTCGCACCACTGTCGGTCTTCATCTTGGGCATATCAAATCTCCTCTAGTGAAACTTCGGCGCCGGCCGGCGCAACTTCTTGACCCACCACTACCTTTGAACTCACCACACTCTTCGCCTTGGCCTTCTTTTCGGGTCCCAGTACCATGATCATGTTCCGACCGTCCAACTTTGGTGCTGACTCCACCTTGGCCACTTCCTCAAGTCTCTCGATGATGCGATCAAGAATCTTCTTGCCCAGCTCCGGGTGAGCTGACTCTCGGCCCCGAAACATGATGGTGACTTTGACCTTGTGACCTTCGCCCAAGAACTTCTCCACGAGACGCGTCTTGGTGTCGAAGTCACCGGCGCCGATCTTCGGGCGGTACTTCATCTCCTTGACGCCTACGTTGAGGGTCTTACGGCGCGACTCCTTGGCCTTTTGGGCCTCGTCGAATTTAAACTTGCCGTAGTCCATAATTCGACAAACGGGCGGTTGCGCGGTCGGCGCAATCTCTACCAAGTCCAGATCGAGGCTTTTAGCCAGCGCCAACGCGTCGCGAGTTGCCATTACGCCTCGCTGATTTCCCTCTTGGTCGATCAGTCGGACGGTTTCGACACGGATGCGTTCGTTGACACGGTGGTCTCCAGGCACAGTTGCGATAAGTCTCTCCTTGCTCTACGCGACACCTCGGTGGTGTCGCCAGGGCAAGCGAGGCACAAAACTCCTAGAAACCCGGGCGCACGCTGTGGCCAGGTGGACGTTGGCGCTGCCAACCTCGCTTGCTGAACTGACTCACCACATTAGCAGACGCGCCCCGCGGCCTTCCCACGTAGCTCATGCGCCAGCGCCGAGAGCCGCGATTCTCCATCGGGTTCACGAGGCGAGTGCCCGTCAACTCGCCGGGCGTCGTTCAACCAAATAACTTGCCGAGGTCGCCATTCTCCGACATAACCGCTACGTTGGTTCGCGTGAGCGATCCTCCCGCCGGTGCCGAGTTCAACGAAGCCGAGGAGATCGCGTACTTGCACGCCGCCCCGGTCGAAACCATTCTCGGCAACCACCTGTTCGTGCTCTTGCAGGTCGCGGCCCTCCGTCTCGCCGAGACACCACCGAATCTCGCCGCCGCCGAACTCGTCATCGATACGGTGAGGGCCATGGTGAACGCGGGTGGCGATCGACTCGGTGAGCACGTCGATCTCTATCGCAACGCGCTCGCCGAAGTGCAACAGGCCTACGTTCGCACGAAGAGTTCCTCGTCGGGTAGCTAGAGCGCGACGGAGACTTCAAGGGGCAACACGAAGCGCAGCGCGAGTCCACCGAACACGCTGGGTTCGGTCGTCATGGTTCCGCCCAGGGACTCTGCGACGTCGGCCATGATGCTCATGCCAAGACCCGACCCACCTGTCTCTCGTGAGCGGGACTCGTCGAATCGCTGAAAGCGTTGCGGCCGAACGCCGTAGGACGTCAGACCCGCGCCCCCGTCCTCGATGAGCAACGTCGCGTGGCCACCACTCGCCCGCAAGGTCACTCGCAGCGGTGCGTCGCGGGGCGTGTGACGCACCACATTGTTCAAGGCGTTGCTAATGAGTCGCTCGACAAAATCCGGGCGGGCTCGGATCGTCAGACGCGGCTCAATCTCGCTCGTGAGCGATCGATCCGGGTGCTCGCCGGCGAACTCGGCCACCCTGTTTCGAATGAGTTCGCTGAGGCCAACGGATTGTTCCGCGTGATGGGGCGCCTCACGGATCTGGGCGAGCAAGAGCAGGTCTCGAACCAGCTCTTCCATTCGTTCGACTTCGCGTTGGACCCGCGTGACGGCCCGAATCCGCTGCTCGGGGGTCGCCTGGCCGCTGGCCAAGAGCTCGTTGTAGCCCTTCACCACCGTCAGCGGCGTTCTCAGTTCGTGCGACGCGTCGTCCACGAACTGCTGCATGGCCTTTGTGGTCTTGGTCTCGAGCGCGATTCGTTCTTGGAGCGCCTCAACCATTACCGCGAGCGCCCCGCGTAGCTCTTGAAGGTCGCGACTGCCGACGCTGGGCGGAAGGGGACCCACCTCGTCACCGCTGGCCACCTCGCCCGCGTAGTCAATGAGTCGTTCCATCGAGTGAAGATCGCGTCGCATGACCTGACGAGCGAGTACAAGGCCGATGAGCGCGATGACGACGGCAGCACTCGCCACCAACAGCGCCAGATGCTGGTTCTGTTTGGTGATGCGCGAAGTCGACGCGGCCACCACGAGGTAGTCGCCTCCGCCGACATCGAGTGAACGAATCTGAAAGCCCGGCAGATTGCTCTCTGGTTGCACGCGCGCTAAGGAGTTACGCACGTCCGCGAGCGTCGGGTGTTTACGCAGTGGGACCTTACCGGTGTTCACCTGAGTTATCGCGCCCGATGGCGACACGACGTCGAGCGTCAGGTCGTAACTGTCTCGTTGAACGACGTAGAGCGCGTTACTCAGGGCCGTGTTGTGGTTGCGAAGTCCGCTGTCCACCACCGAGTTGATTTCGCTGTCCAACGTGGCGTACTGCGACCTCGAACTCATCGCCACCGCAAACCAACCCACGGTCGACGCCACCAAAAACGTCAACGCGACAAAGATCAGAGTAAGACGTGTCGCAATTCTCACTGAATAGCGGCCTGATCCACCAACTTGAAACCCACACCTCGAATCGTCGTTATTGGCGCGAAATCGTCGCGATGAATCTTTCGCCGAACGTAGGAGATGTACGTATCGAGCACTGAGGTCTCGGAGTCGAAGTCAATATTCCATACTTCGCGAAGTAGCTGTTCGCGCGTCACGACCCGATCTTGGCGATCGAGCAGGACTTCGAGCAGGCGAAACTCGGTCGCCGAGAGGTCGATCAGCTCGGTGTCGATCGTCACCACGTGACGATCGATGTTCATCACGAGGGGTCCGCAGATGAGCACATGATCGTCGTTGACGTCAATGCCGGTTCGCCGAAGAATCGCCGCCACGCGCAGCAACAACTCCTCGAGACCAAAGGGCTTACGAACGTAGTCGTCCGCGCCGAAGCGAAGTCCGCGCTCCACGTCGTCGTCCGAGTCCCGGGCCGTAAGCATCAAGACTGGCGTCTTGGTGTCGTGAGCTCGCAGCTTCTCCAGGAACTCAAAGCCGTTCATGGTCGGCATATTGATGTCAACAATGCACAGGTCCGCACTCCCCCGTCGCAGTTGATCGAGCCCGTCGGCCCCGTTGGTGGCACAGTGCACGACGTAGCCCGCGTTGCCCAAGGCGTCTTGGAGCATGTCGCGAACGCCGGGTTCATCGTCCACGACGAGAATGGTCGTCACCGTTGAACCTCCATAGAGTGAGCGTACTGTCTCGCCCTTCGAGCGCCCGATTGACGCCGTGCCACCGGCTTTCACAAGATTTCGACAGCCGCTTCACAGCGCTTTCTCACACTGCTTCGGTACTCTTTGGACCATGAGGAGATTCACGTCACGAAGCCTTGTTGCCCTAGGGGTCGTGCTCGCTCTTGGACTCTCCACGCCGGCCATCGCCTCCGCCGGATCGGGACCCGGTTCGACGTCACAAAAGACGTTCCATCAAGAACGGCAGGCCTACAACGCGTCGCGACAAGCCATTCAGATGACGTTTCAATCAGCCGTGAGTTCCGCTCGGGCGACCTACTTCAGCGCCATCACCAAAACCACGTCGTCGGCCCAACGAAGCGGCGCCCGCCAAGCCATGGAAACGGCCATCATCCAAGCCGCCGCGGCCAGGAGCGTGGCGCTCACCGCCCTCGGCAACCCCCCGGTTAGATTCTCGATTCGACTCGTTCGGTAAGGACGCATCGCCGCTCTTAGTGTCGCGCAACGCCGCCTTCGGGACTCGGTTCTCCGCCGCATTCGCGAGTTACATCACAGTCGTCATGGTGAGACATTCGATTGGTCGTTGCCGCGCCCGCGAGTGGACCCAATTCCCCTACTGCGCCACCCATCCGCCGTCAATGGAGATCGGTGAACCAGTGATGGTTTGGGCCTCGTCCGAGCACAGGTACACCACCATCGCGCCGACGGCCTCGGGTGTCGTAAATTTCAACATCGGCTGCTTCTCTTCCAACAGCTTGGCTGCCTCGCTCGACACCTCGGTGCCCGCCTCTTTCGCGCGAGCGACGAGTTGACTCTCCACCAACGGCGTGAGGACCCAACCGGGACAGATCGCGTTGACGGTGATGCCGTCGTTGGCCAATTCGAGGGCGCCCACCTTGGTGGCCCCCACCACCCCGTGCTTGGCGGCGACGTAGGCGACCTTGTTCGCACTCGCCACCAGCCCGTGCGCGGAAGCGATGTTGATAATCCGGCCCCACTTCTTGGCCTTCATTCCCGGGATCACCGCCTTCATTCCATGGAACACGGCAGAGAGGTTGAGCGCGAGTACCGAATCCCATTGCGCCTCCGGAAACTCTTCTATCGGCGCGACGAATTGAATGCCGGCATTGCTCACCAAGATGTCAAGGCTGCCAAACTCCTCTTGAGTCCTCTTCACTAACGCCCGCACTTGCTCGGGTTTCATCAAGTCGGCATCGTCGTAATGCACCGTGACGCAGAACGCTCGCTCCATTTCTCCGCGCATCTCTTCAATCTGCGCGGCGACGCCAAAGCCGTTCAACATGACGTTCGCTCCCGCCGCCGCGAGCGCGCGAGCCACGCCGAGGCCAATACCACTAGTAGAACCAGTGATCAGCGCCACCTTGCCCTCTAGAGTCACGTCAACCTTCTTTCACTCTTCCCTGCGGAGAATCCCTACGCAAAGGTCTTACGACGCTGACTCGACGAGCCACGCCGTTTCGCGACCATTTCCCCGTACACCCATCGTAGGAGTTGGCCCGCTGACGCCCCTGGACGACGGCACTCGGCCGAGCCGTGCGAATGACCAGTTTGCAGACCACGCCCCACCCGTGGCGACGAGCGACGACATCTAGCTGCTTACTGCCGTGTCCGCGCTCAGCGATGACTCATGCCAACGGGAACGTGAAGTTCCGGCTCCGTAAGCGCTCGCACTTCGTCCAACGTCACCCCGCTCGCAAGTTCGCGCAGCATGAGACCATCGGGTTCTATGTCGATGACCGCGAGGTCAGTGATTACCCGATGGACGCATCTCCGTCCGGTAAGAGGTAGCGTGCACTCTCGCACAATCTTGTAGCCGCCATCTTTTGTGGCGTGTTCCATCATAACGATGACGCGCTTGGCGCCGTGAACCAGATCCATCGCGCCGCCCATTCCCTTCACCATTTTGCCGGGAATCATCCAGTTGGCGAGGTCGCCCACCTCCGAGACCTCCATGGCGCCAAGAACGGCGACGTCGATATGACCACCGCGGATCATGGCGAACGACAATGCCGAATCGAAGAATGAAGCACCGGGCAGGACGGTGACCGTTTCTTTACCGGCGTTGATTAAATCAGGGTCAATCTTGTCGGGCGATGGATAGGGTCCAACACCCAGAATCCCATTCTCGGCGTGCAACACCACGTGGAGCCCCTCTGGCACGAAATTGGGCACCGTGGTTGGCAGACCGATCCCCAGGTTCACGTACTGTCCGTCTTGCAACTCTGCCGCGACTCTGGCGGCCAATTCGTCGCGGGTCCAGCCACTCACGCCGTCACCGTCCTCTTCTCAATTCGCTTCTCAACATTGGGCGCGTGCAGAATACGTTGCACAAAGATTCCCGGGGTGTGCACGAGCATCGGATCAATGTCGCCTGGTTCGACCAACTCTTCCACTTCGGCAATCGTTATCCGTCCCGCGCTCGCGCAGAGCGGATTGAAGTTCTGCGCACTCTCCTCGTACACGAGATTGCCGTCTCGATCGCCGTAGCGCGCGTGCACGAGAGCAAAATCGGTCGTGATTCCCATCTCCAGGACGTAGTTGCGTCCCTTGAACTCGCGAACCTCTTTCGCCGGTGACATCCGCACGACCGCGCCGGCGCCGTCGTAACGCCACGGCAGCCCCCCGTCCGCCACTTGCGTGCCGACGCCCGCGGGCGTGAAAAATGCCGGTATCCCGGCGCCCCCCGCCCGCAGCCGCTCGGCCAGCGTGCCCTGGGGCACGAGCTCCACCTCCAACTCACCTGACAAGTATTGGCGCTCGAACTCCTTGTTCTCGCCCACGTACGAGCCCGTGGTTCGCCGAATGCGCTTAGCCGCCAACAGCACGCCGAGTCCCCATCCATCCACCCCACAGTTGTTGCTCACCACGTCAAGATCAATCGCCCCATTCGCCAGCACCGCCGCGATCAAGGAGCTCGGAATGCCGCACAGGCCAAAGCCCCCAACGGCCAGCGACACACCGCTCGAGACGTCACGCACCGCCGCGTCGGCGCTGTCCACGACTTTATTCATGCCTACCTCTCTCGCCAACTCGTGTGCCATTGGGTTCACCGTTGGAAGATGATGTCGATAATCTTCGTGCCACGATAGCGGCGGGTGGCGCCTACCTCGTGGCGCTCGAGCTCAATGCGAACCTCCAACAACCCAATGTAGGCGTCAACCCGTCAATCGAAAGACGAGGCCAACGCGTTGACGGTGCGCGAGGGACTCGGACGTCCGAGCAGCCCGGCCATCCACAGACTCGTGCGGCAGAGCGCCTCGAGGTCCACGCCGGTGGTGATCCCCATTCCGTGCAACTGCCACACCAGGTCTTCAGTGGCTAGGTTGCCCGTGGCGCTGGCGGCGTAAGGACATCCCCCGAGTCCCCCCGCGGACGAATCCACCGTGGTCACCCCGCATTGAAGTGCGGTCATCGTATTGGCCAAGGCTTGGCCGTACGTGTCGTGAAAGTGAACGGCCAACCATTCTGTCTCGAGTCCCGCCGCGACCAACGTATCCAGCACTTCGACCACCTGGCCGGGCGTGGCGACCCCAATGGTGTCGCCGAGGGAGATTTCACCACACCCCATCTCAGCCAACTCGCTCGCCACGGCGCTGACCTGGGCCGGGGCCACGGCGCCCTCCCAAGGATCGCCAAAGCACATCGAGACGTACCCTCGTACCGCGAGACCGGCCCCGAGGGCCCGCTCGACGACGGGCCGAAAGGCGCGCAAGGACTCAGCCACGGATCGATTCAGATTGCGTTGGGCGAAACTTTCGGTGGCACTCGCGAAAACGGCGATCTCCTTGACCCCCGCCGCCAAAGCCCGTTCAAGGCCGCGTTCGTTGGGCACGAGTACCGGATGTCGTCCCGGCAGTGAACCGAGCCGTGCCACGAGTTCTTCCGCGTCGCTCAGTTGGGGCACCCACGACGCCGGCACGAAACTGGTCAGTTCCACCGTTTCCAAACCGGCCGCCACCAGACGTCGAATGAATTCGGCCTTTTGCTCAACGCCCAGCACCGTCGACTCGTTTTGCAGGCCGTCTCGCGGTCCCACTTCGTAGATGTCAACGCGCTCGGGCATCCCTGACAACACGGTAGTCAGCGGGTTATTCACAGTTGTCTTTCACTCACGATCACTCAACGCCGAATCGCGCTGACTTCGTCGCGGCCCCGATGACCCGTGCGGCGTCGTCCCGTGATTCTCGTGCCCACCTCGATCGTTCTCGAGCCGTCGCTGATGGACACACAGTGAAAGTAGAGTCGTTCTCCCTGATCGCTGAGGATCTCGCCGTCACCACGACGGTCGTCAAAGGACTCGACGACGCCAAGAATCGTCACGGATTGGCGAGCGATCCCTGACGAAGTACGCTCACCATGTCAAGGGCGCTGAGGGCGGCCTCGCGCCCCTTGTTGGATTCGTCCGGCTCGGATCGTTCCAATGCTTGGTCAATCGTGTTGGTCGTGAGCACGCCAAAGATAACCGGCACGCGGGTACTCAACTGCACGTCTTGTATACCGCGCGCGCACTCCCCGGCGACGATCTCGTAGTGACCGGTATCACCGCGAATGACCGCGCCCAACGCGATTACCGCATCGCAGGGCCTCGCGGCATCGGCGTAGGCCAGGGCTAGCAGGGGTAGCTCGAAGGCGCCAGGCACCCAGCCGATGGAGATGTCGCGGCGATCGACGCCGGCCTCGTCAAGCGCGTCCAGTGCCGCGCGCAACAAGCGAAGAGTAATCGCGCCGTTAAAACGGCTGCAGGCCAGCGCGACGCGCAGTCCGCGACCCACCCCGGTGCCCTCTAGGTATTCGCCCGCACGGTCGCGATAGTGCGCGGCCTTTTTGGAATCAAAGTCCGTGTCCTTACTCGAGGTCATCGAGACCTTCGAGGAGGTGACCCATACGTTCGCGCTTCGTTCGCAGGTAGTCAATGTTAAAGGGCGTTGGACGACTTTCGAGGGGCACTCGCTCCACGATGTTGAGACCGAAACCTTCAAGTCCACCGTACTTTTCGGGGTTATTCGTCATCAGGCGCATTGAGGTCACGCCGAGGTCGACGAGGATCTGCGAGCCGATGCCGTACTGACGCGAGTCCACGGGAAGGCCCTGTTCGAGATTGGCGTCCACGGTGTCGCGTCCATCCTCTTGCAAGGCGTACGCGCGAATCTTGTGCGCTAAGCCGATGCCCCGTCCTTCTTGGCCTCGCAGGTAAACGACCACCCCCGCTCCCTCGGCCGCCACTTTCGCCAGCGCCATGTGTAACTGCGGTCCGCAGTCGCAGCGAAGTGATCCGAGGGCGTCGCCGGTCAGACACTCTGAGTGCACTCGCACCAACAAGTTGGGTACGTTTTCGATGTCGCCGTAGACGAGCGCGATATGTTGTTCGCCGTCGAGAATGCTTTCGAATACGTGGGCCTGAAACTGTCCGAACTCCGTGGTCAGCGATGACTCAGCGACCCGCTTGACCAACTTCTCGTGGCGGCGGCGATAGCGAATGAGGTCCGCGATCGTAATGACTGGTAAGTGATGTCGAGTAGCGAACGCCTCGAGTTCAGGCAGGCGCGCCATGTCGGACTTATCTGCCGTTACGATCTCACAGAGCACGCCCGCCGGAAACTTGCCCGCCATCCGACACAGGTCCACCGTGGCCTCGGTATGGCCAGCGCGTTCAAGGACGCCACCCTCTCGATATCGAAGGGGAAAGATATGGCCCGGGCGATTGAGATCGTTGGGGTGCGTCGCGGGGTCAATGAGCGCACGTATCGTGGTGGCCCGATCGTGGGCCGATATTCCAGTGGTCGTGCCATGTCGGTAGTCGACCGAAACCGTGAAGGCCGTGCGTTGGGACTCGGTGTTCGCCACCACCATGAGGGGCAGCTGGAGCTCGTCGGCGCGCTGACTCTCTAACGGCACGCAAAAGACCCCCGAAGTGAACTCGAGGAAAAACGCCATGCTTTCGGGCGTGACGTCTTGAGCGGCCATGACGAGATCGCCCTCGTTCTCACGGTCCTCGTCGTCGACAACGACGACCATGCCACCCTTACCGATCTGAGCAATCGCCTCGTCGATCGTTGATAGCGTCATCACACCTCCACGTCGATACGTATATCTTCGCCTAACCGTCGCACGTCCATGATCCGACCCCGTCGCAATGCATCCATCGTAGGGGTCGAGAGTCCACGCAGTGCCGCGAGGGTCCCGTCGCCTCCCCCAAAGGCCGCGGCTTGGTACCAGACCACCCAATTGACGAGTCCCGCGTCAAGAAATTCACTGGTCGTCATCGGACCACCTTCGACAAGCAATTGCAGCACGTCGTGATGACCGAGTTCGTCCAGCACCAAACCTAAATCTCCGGAGAGCTCGAGGCACGGCCGAACCTTGGCCGACTCGGGCGCACGGCCCAGCACCACGCGAAGCGGCTCGAGCACGATGTCATCAAGTCGAGCCGTCAACGCCGGATTGTCGCTTCTCACCGTTCCGGCGCCGACCAAGATGGCCTGGCTCTGCGCACGAAGGACGTGCGCGTCTCGACGGGCCTCGGGTCCCGTGATCCATTGACTCGTGCCGTCAGCCATCGCGACCACGCCATCAAGTGTGCTCGCGATCTTCGCCACCACGTACGGCCGAGCGGTGACGCGGTGCCATATATAGGGCGCCAATTGACGTCGAACGGCCTCTTCTTCGATGCCCACTTCCACGTCCACGCCCGACACCTTCAAAAGTTCGACTCCCTTACCGGCGACTCTCGGGTCGGGGTCAATCATGCCCACGATGACTTTGACAACCCCGGCGGCGATAATGGCCTCGGCACAGGGACCGGTTCGCCCGACGTGACCACACGGTTCCAGCGTCACGACCATCGTGGCGCCGCGCGCGGCGTCACCGGCGCGGCGCAGTGCGACAATCTCAGCGTGAGACTCGCCGGGCGCCTGCGTGTGACCTTCGCTAACGATAATGCCACGATCACTGACCATCAGCGCCCCCACCCAGGGATTGGGCGGTGCGTGCAGGCGGGCCTTCTCCCCCTCCGCGATGGCGATGGTCATTAACTCTGAAGGGGAAAACTTCATCGGCGCCCGTCGTACGCCGCGGCGCGAAGTTCGCCGGCGGCTTTCAATGGATCGGGTTGGGCGAAGATGGCCGATCCCGCGACCAACACGTTGGCGCCCGCTCGGACCGCGCGCGGCGCACTCGTGAGGTCGATGCCGCCATCCACCTCGATGTCGAGCGACAGCTTGTTTGATGCGACTTCGCGTCGCGCCACTTCAACCTTGCCCATGACGTCAGCGATGAACGTTTGACCACCAAATCCCGGAAAGACAGTCATCAAGAGCAACAGATCGATATCGCCGAGGAAAGGCGCCACCGCTTCAAATGGCGTGTCCGGGTTCGCGGCCAGGCCAACGCGTAGTCCCAGCGCCCGCGCGTCTTCGATGAGGGACACCGTTCCCCCGATCTCGACGTGCACCGTACAGCCATTCGCGCCGGCGCGCTGAAAGGCTTCCAGGTATCGCCCCGGTTCGGACATCATCAAATGGCAGTCGAAGAACCGCGAACTATAGCGACGTAGCGACGCCACGACGGGCGGGCCGATCGACACGTTCGGCACGAAGTGACCGTCCATCACGTCCACGTGCAGCCAATCGGTCTCGGCGTCAATCCCCTCAACGGCGAGGCCCAACTGGCCAAAATCCGCCGCCAGGATGGACGGCGCGATGCGAATCTCGCCCGGTGGGCCCGCGTCTATCACCGTCACGCGCTCAGCCTAGGGCTCGACATGTCGCCTTAGCACCATCGAAGATCCTCTTTCGATCCCCGCAAACCAGACCACCACGCGGTCGCGCTCATGGTGGAAGAGCCCTCGGGACGCACTTCATCGAGCGTGAACGCTCCGTCAACCGTCGCCAGTACCACCTCACCTTCGACCAACGCCAAGCCCCCCGGCGCCACATCGAACTCTGACTCGTGGGCTGCGACGACGCCCAAGCGCTTGGTCGCGACGAAGAGATAGGCGCCGCCCAGTCGCACGGTGCGCAACACCATGACCCTCGACATCTCGGGCACGAGGTGCAAGGTCTCCTTCGTGATCTTTTCGGCGTAGGTGACTTCACCTACTTGGGCTTGCGGGTGCTCGAGCAACTCGGTCGAAGCCAAGACCTCTAGTAAGGCCGCTGCGCCGAGGGCCGCAAGTTCGGACACGAGTGCGCGAGCGGTCTTGTCGCCGACACGCACACTTCGTTCTATGTGAATCGGGCCCGAATCGAGCGTGGGCTCGAGCGAAATGACGGTCACTCCGGTCTCCTTATCGCCCGCGAGAATCGCCCGCTCTACGGGCGCGGCGCCTCGCCAGCGCGGCAACCGCGAGAAGTGCACGTTCAACATCGGCACCTTCGTCAAGAGTGCCTGGGGAATAATCACGCCGTACGCCACGACCACGGCTCGATCGACGTCGTAGTCGTAGAGATCCGCGAGGCGATGGCTCACCGGTATGCCCAGCGCCAACGCGGCACGCTTCACCGGGCTCGGCGCGAGCTCGGCGCCTCGACCGCGGCGGCGATCGGGTTGCGTGATGACGAGGGTGACGTCGTAGTCGGCGTTCACCAACGCCTCGAGCGTTGGTACGGCGGCCTCGGGCGTTCCGAGAAACGCTAAACGCATCTACTCACCGAGCAACTGGTGAAGCCCGTCGTGATCATTTTTGGAGATCTCCAAACGGCGCTCTCGTAGCGTTATCTTTGCTTCACGTCGCTGATCATCGTTCAGACGTTCGATGAGCAGGACCCCATTTAAATGATCGACCTCGTGCTGAAAGATGCGGCCCTCGAACTCCACCGCTTCGATGTCGAGTTCGTTACCGTCTAGGTCGTAACCCCGCAGATGAACGGCGTTGGGTCGCACGATCTCCCAACTCAGTCCGGGTACCGAGAGGCATCCCTCCTCGTAGGGCCATTCGCCAAAGGTCTCGACGATGACCGGATTGACAACCGCGCGGGGCCCGTCGCCTTTGTCGTAGACGAAGAGTCGTTTCTGCACGCCAATCTGGTTGGCCGCGAGTCCGACTCCGGGTGCCTCATTCATGGTCTCGATCATTGAGTGCACGAGGGCCACGATCTTTCCGTCAACGACGTCGATCTCAGAGGTGACCGCGGTGAGCACCGGGTCGCCATAAGTGCGAATGGGTAGCGTACTCATTCCCCCAGGTTACCGCGGAGAAAATGGGCATCCCGGCTCGAGACTCCACGATCGCCCGGTAGCGAGCGACGCGTGCGGAATCATGACTACTCGACGGCCACGCGAAACTTCTCTGGGGGACGATCAACACTTCGAAGCGCAATGGTTAGTGTCGTCACGTCGGGCGCACGCACGATAAACCCCGAAGGCGTCGCTTGAACGCTGACCGGCGCGTGGTGAAGTCCCGTGACGAACGCGCTGGCACCCGGACCAGAGACTTCAGCGCTGGCCGAGTATGGACTGAGGGCCAAGAGCTCGGCCGTGGCGACGTCTTCGGTGATGATGTCGTCAAACGCCGCGTTGACCAGAGCTCGCACGACCGCGTCATCGCCGCGGCGTGTCTGGAGAATCACGCGGCCACGGCCCTCGCGGCGCGAGCCCACGAGTCGTCCAGCCTTACCAACGGCCGTTATCGCAGCCCGCCGGGCTGACGCCCTCGGTGCCAACAGATACTGATCGAAATCCACAAAGATCACCACGCCGCATCGGCGCACCCGCTGCCAGGTGGCTTCGGTGCCCACGACAACTCGCGCCATCGTCGCCGCCGGATCGAGCGATGCCGTAATCTCACTCACCGGCAGACCGAGTTGCGCGCTCACGTCGCGCGCCAAAGTGGTCACACCAACGCGTAAACGCCGTAAATTCGTCGACCCACAGAGTCTGCAGAACCGGGCGCGGCTCTCGTGACGTTCTGCGCACGCCAACTCTTCGCCGACCTCCTCTTCGGCCTGTGCGCACTGTGCACACCGAGCCAGCTCGCCACACTTCGCGCACGCCAAGAGTCGCCCTGAGCCCAAGCGTTGCAAGATCACCGCGACAGCGGTCGATTCATCGCCGTCGAGAGCAAGACGAGCGGCGTCGAGCGCGACGCGGGTCAAAACGCCCTCGTGGGGGTCGCTCGAACGCCGATCGACCACCGAGACGAGTGGCCAACCGCCCACCACATCGACGCCTTTGTCGTACCCACCTCGGTCCAAGAGGGTGGGCGAGGGAATCATTGACGTGCACCACAGGGGTGCCCCATCACGTCGGCACCGCTCGCGAAGCATCGTCACCGCCTCCCACGTGGGCGCCGCGCTGGAACGAAAGGACTCGTCGTCGGCGTCGATAATCACCGCACCCGACACTCGGGGCACCGGCGCCAGCGCGACACCTCGCGCGCCAACCACGACCGGCCAGCCAGCGCGCATCCGATCCCATTGATCGTCCCCTGAGGCGACCGCACAGCCACGCTGTTCGAGTCGGCCGCGAAGCCGATTGGCCCAGCCTTCGCCGGGCACCAGTACCAGCAGCGATCCTTCGTTGTGGCGTGTCGCGTCATAGGCCCCCAAAATCAACGCCAAGGGGTCGGTGGTGGGGGCGAGCTGCACGACGCCCGGGGGCACGAGCAGCGCCGAGGCTCGCACCGCGCCGGACAGTGCGGCCGATAACGGCGCCTCGGGCAACGAGGGAATAATTCGTTTGGGTGAGGCACTCAAGAGAAAGCGTGACCACGAGCTGTACCATCGCTCGCTCGCCCACTGGAGAAGTGTCAGCATCGACTCGGGCGGTCCGAAGCCGAGCCACTTCTTTACCGTCTTAAGGTCAGAAGAGTCCGCGACCTCTTCGATGACCCACCCCCGCACCGAACGGTGATGAAAGTCGACGCGAACCCGATCGCCCACCGCGACCCGGCTCGTCGCGTCATTTAGCGCGTAGTCAAAGGGCCGATCGACCGCGGCGACTTCGGTGATGATGCGTACCGCGCGCGCGGCCACTAGCTGAGCGAGAGTTCCCGGCGCAGATCGTCGAGCCGAGGGGTCAACTCCCAGGTGAAACCTTGGTCACTGCGGCCAAAGTGTCCGTACGCCGCGGTTCGCTGGTAGATCGGTCGCCGCAGGTCGAGATCTCGGATGATGGCGGCGGGGCGAAGGTCAAACAGCGCGTCGACGGCCTTGGCGATCTTGGCACGATCGACCCGCTCGGTGCCAAAGGTTTCCACCAAGACCGACACCGGGCGCGCCACGCCAATGGCGTAGGCAATTTGCAACTCGCAGCGCAACGCAGCGCCCGACGCCACGACGTGCTTGGCCACCCAGCGCGCCGCGTACGCCGCCGAGCGATCCACCTTCGAGGGATCCTTGCCGGAAAAGGCGCCCCCGCCGTGACGGGCCATGCCGCCGTAGGTGTCGACGATGATCTTTCGTCCGGTAAGTCCCGCGTCGGCGTGAGGACCGCCGAGCACGAACTTGCCCGACGGATTCACGAAGACGCGCATCGAACTCGAATCAAGGTCGGCGGGCAGCATTGGACGAATCACGTGCTCGATCACGTCGCGCTCGATGGTGGCGTGGTCGTAACCATCTTCGTGCTGGGTGGACACGAGCACCGTGTCCACGGCTACGGGATGACCGTCTTCGTAGGCGATGGTGACCTGGGTCTTGCCGTCGGGGCGAAAGTAGGGCACCTGACCAGATCGACGCACCTGCGAGAGGCGCATCGACAACCGGTGCGCGAGCCAGATGGGCAGGGGCATCAAATCGTCGTTATCGCTACAGGCGTAGCCAAACATCATCCCTTGGTCACCCGCGCCCAACGCGTTAAGTTCGTCCTCTCCGCCCGCGCCACTTCGCTTTTCGAGGGCCACGTCGACGCCCCCGGCGATGTCGGGGCTCTGCTTGTCGAGCGAGACCAGGACCGCGCAGTTCTTTCCGTCAAAGCCCTTCGCGCCGTCGTCGTACCCAATGTCCAAGATGGTGCGCCGCGCGGTCGCGGTGATGTCGACGACCGCGGTGGTGGTGATCTCGCCGGCCACCACGCACAGTCCCGTCGTCAAGAGCGTTTCACAGGCCACGCGCGCCGTGGGATCCTGGGCAAGAATGGCGTCGAGCACGCTGTCGGACACCTGGTCCGCGATCTTGTCCGGATGCCCCTCGGTCACCGACTCAGACGTGAAGAGGGTTCGGTCGTTCATTCGGCTCGGGGAGGTAACAATGCTGCCACCCTAGCCAAGATCTCCCACGAAACCGCTTCTTTCGATCGAAGGGAGATTCGCTCGGGCTCTATCGAGCGTTCGAGCAAGATGACTTCGTTGGTCGCGTGCTCAAAGCCCGCCCCCGGCGCGGAGACGTCGTTGACGACGAGCAGATCGACGCCCTTTTCGCGAAGTTTCAAGAGCCCGTTTTCCACTACGTTGGCGGTTTCGGCCGCAAATCCCACGATGATCTGGCCCTTTGTTCGATGGGCCACGAGATCGCCCAGGACGTCGGGCGATAACTCCAAATGCAGATCGGGCGGCCCGTCACGCTTCTTCAACTTCTCCACCACGGCCTTTAGAGTGAAGTCCGCCACGGCGGCGGCCATGATCACGCAGTCGCTCTCGCGAGAGCGTTTCATCATCGCCTCATGCAGCTCGTGGGCACTCTCGACCGGTACCACTTCGATGGCCTGGACGGTGTCGAGACTGAGCGCCAAGCGCGCCGTGGACACCAGGGTGACGCGGGCGCCCATTCGACAGGCCACTTCGGCCAGGGCGTAACCCTGTCGGCCCGAGGAGCGATTTGACAACACGCGCACCGGATCGATGGCTTCGCGCGTCCCCCCGGCACTCACCAGCACCCGGACGCCCGTCAACGCCCCGCGATAGCCCTTGACGATCTGGTCCACGAGCTCGGCGATGCGCTCTGGTTCGACCAGCCGCCCGGTGCCCTCGTCGCCCCCGGCCAGGTGGCCCACCTCGGGCTCGAGCACCATCACCCCGCGCCGGCGCAGCGTGGCCAGGTTCTCCTGCACGGAAGGTTGCTCCCACATCTCGGTGTGCATCGCCGGACACAAGAGCACTGGCGCGCGCGTGGCGAGCAGCGTGGCCGTCAAGAGGTCATCGGCCAGACCCATCGCGTAACGAGCGATGAGGTGCGCCGTCGCGGGGGCCACGACGACGAGTGACGCGTTCGAACCTAGGTACGTGTGGGGAATCGGCGTCGTGGGGTCGCCGAAGAGACTGGTGCGCGCGGGCTCACTGGCCAGCGCCGAGAACGTGACGGCACCGACGAATCGCGTGGCGTCGGGGGTGAGGATCGGCGCGACGTGATAGCCCTTGTCGCAGAGCAGTCGCAAAAGTTCGACAGACTTATAGGCGGCGATCCCACCGGCGACGCCTAGGACAATGCGAGGAGCCGACGAATTAGGCGTCGCGGAGGGCATCGGTGAAGGCGTCCAGGTCACTGTTCGCGTCCTGGCGAGCCTGCTCCACGGCCTCGGCCTGGAGCCGCTCGTTCTCTAGCTCATCGCTGGTCGGGCGGTGGAACAAGAGTTTGCCCTCGTAGAGCTCCTCCATGGCGAGCGAGAGCGACTTGTTTGACAACGACGTCACCTGGGGGGGAATGAGGGCACCGTGACCCGAGCCCAGGCCGTTGTAGTACTCATTGATTTCGCGGGCTCGAATCGCCGTCACCGCGACCAGCGTGAATTTGGAGTCGCCCACCTTTTCGAGCAGGTTCTCAATGGGTGGATCAACGAGGGTGGGGCGTTCGGCCATGACAGTCAGTCCTTTGACGAGGGGTTCCGCCGCAACTGGCGAAGTTCCTCCAGTATAGAGAGAATCTGCGAACTCGCTCGCTCCACGTCATCGTTCACTATCACGTGAGAGGCCAGTTGTTGACCCTTTTCGAGTTCCGCGGGTGCGCTGGACAGCCGAACGGCGACGTGTTCATCGTCGTCGCCTCTATGGCGGAGACGCTCTTCGAGACGTTCCATTGACGGCGGCAAGATCAAAAAGACCACGGCGTCGGAGCGACGCTGGCGAACTTGCTCGGCGCCTTGAACCTCAATCTCTAAGAGAACGTCGGCGTGCTCGGGCGCGTCGGGCATGGGCGTGCCGTAGAGGTTGCCGTGAAACTCCGCCCACTCTAGAAATCGCCCCTCCTCAATGGCTCGTTGGAACGTCGCGCGATCCACGAAGTGATACTCGTCGCCTCGTTCACCCGCACGTTGTTCACGAGTGGTCCAACTCCGACTAAGCCAGAGCCGATCGTCGACATCGACGAGACGCCTCGCGAGTGTCCCCTTGCCCACTCCCCCGGGACCAATCAGCACGACCGTCAGTGGTTCAGCGGACAAGAGCTCGAAACAGTTCGGCGCGCTGCTTAGGCCCGAGCCCGCGAATTCGGCGAGTCTGGGCGATAGACGCGCTCTTCATGATGCGCTCCGCCTTCACCTCGCCAATGGCGGGCAAGGCGCTGATCAAGTCATACGCGCGCATCTGCGCGACACACTCCTCGCGCGCCGCCAGGGTGAACAGTTCGTCAAGTGATAACTCGCCGGACTTCACGAGCCGCTTGACTTCCGCGCGACGGCGTCGATTCGCTACCGCCAAACGCGACGCTTCGACGCGCTGTTCCTGCGACAGTGTTGGCGGAGTCGGTGTCACGAGGTCAGACTACTCCGCTGGCGTCACGCTGGCTAGAGAGCGGCCCGTAACTCGTCGCGCCAGCGACTCGCTGCGTCACGAAGTCCACGCCGCTCAGGGCCCGCGGCCAAGATGGCCCGCGACACGCTGGCGAGCACGGTCCCCTCGGCGCAGCGCCCAAAGAGTCGCGCGACGTCGTTCGCGTCGGCGCCCTGAGCGCCGACGCCCGGTACCAGATAGGGGCCCGACAACGTCGTGAGATCAAAGTCGGGTGGTTCGCGCGTGGCCCCGATGACGACCCCCAGCGAACCAAGTCCTTCGTCACGATGGTTCAGTTCGGCCACTCGACGAAGCACCATGTCTTCCACGCGCTCATTCTCAAACGTTCGGACGCCTTGAATACCGCGCCCCTCTTCGTTCGACGTCGCCGCCAGGACGAACACCCCTCGACCACTGGCCCCAACGGCCTCAAAGAGGGGCGCCAGGGCGTCCACGCCGAGGTAGGGACTGGCGGTCACGGCGTCCACGGCGAGCGGCGAGCCGTCACGCAACCACGCCTGGGCGTAGCCTTCGTTCGTCACGTTAAAATCACCGCGCTTGGCGTCGGCGATCACGAGCAGCTCGGCGTCGTGTGCGTCGCGAATGAGCCGTTCCAACACGGCATAACCGGCCGAGCCGAATCGTTCGAAGAAGGCGACTTGCGGCTTGATGACGGCTACCACGCCAGTGACGGCTTCGAGTACCGCGAGCGAGAAGAACTCGAGCCCGTCCACGCTGTCGGGGCGATCCCACGACGTGAGCAGCACACTGCTCGGGTCCACGCCCACGCAGAGCGGACCTTGCTCGATGAGTCGCACCTGGAGTCGGTTTCCAAAGGTCTCAGCCATGCGCCACCCCTATGAGATCTCTCACTGTGATCACTCGATGGCGAGCCATCCACTGCGTCAACTCTCGTTGCACGATCCAAGGTGCACGGGGATTCGCGAAAGTCGCCGTGCCCACTTCGAGCGCGTTCGCCCCGGCCATCAGCATCGCCACCGCGTCCGCACCGCTGCGCACCCCGCCCACACCTACCAAGGGCGTGTCGGAAAAGGCCGCACGACACTCGAAGACGGCGCGCAAGGCGATCGGCAGTATGCCCGGACCACTAACTCCCCCACCGCCGGCACCGAGCGAAGGACGGCGCGTCTCTATGTCGATGCTCAACCCGAGGACGGTGTTAACGAGAACGAGCGCGCTCGCGCCCGCGCCGAGTGCCGCGTCGGCCACCTGGAGCAACTGGGGCGTATTCGGACTCAGTTTCACCCACAGCGGCACACCAGCCACGCGCGCGGCCGCCACGATCTCGCTCGTGGCGAGGGGCGAGTGCGCGAACATCTCTCGTCCACCCTCTAAGTTCGGACAGCTGGCGTTGACTTCTAGCGCCACGATGTCGGCGCCCCTCATGGCCTCCGCGGCGCGCGCAAACTCCTCCACCGTTCGTCCCCAAATCGAACCGACTACCGTCACGCCGCGACGCACGAGCGCGGGTAGTTCACGCTCACGCCACGCCTCGACGCCGGCACCGGCGAGGCCGACCGAGTTCAACAGATGCTCACCCGAGGCGGCGACGCGCGGCGCCGGATTACCCTCCCAGGCGAAGGCCGCCACCGACTTGGTCACCACCGCGCCCAGCTGGTTGAGTTCGCCGTATCCAGCAAGCTCGTCGCCGTGTCCCGCGGTCCCTGAGGCGGTCATGACCGGGGAGCGCAGCGCCACTGCACCGACCTGCGTCGAAAGATCCGTCACGAGTGCAGCTCTTGGAGCGATCGAACGCGCCAACCCTGGGCGCGCGTATCGGCAATCCCCTTCGCCGCAGCAAAGCCGGCACTCAACGTCGTCAGGCAGGCCACGCCGTGGCCCACGCAGGCCCTGCGAATCTCCGCTCCGTCGGATCGGGCACTCGATCCCGAGGGCGTGTTCACGACCATCTGCACGTCGCCCGAGGCGATCATCTTCACAGCGTCCACACCGAGGTCACCCAAGCCCACTTTGCCCACCAAGGTGTGCACCTTGACTTCATTTGAACGCAGAAAACCAGCCGTGCCGATGGTCGCCGCGAGGCGAAAGCCCAGTCGCGTGAGTTGACGAGCAAGCTCGAGTCCGGCCACTTTGTCGCGGTCGGCGAGTGACATAAAGACCTGCCCGGTGTCGGGCAGACGGGTGCCCGCGGCAAGTTGGGACTTCGCAAAGGCGATGCCGAAGCTCTCCCCGATTCCCATGACTTCACCCGTCGAGCGCATCTCTGGTCCAAGGACCGTATCCACGCCCGGAAAACGGCTAAAGGGCAAGACCGCCTCTTTGACGCTCACGAACGAGGGCGCCGGCGTACTCGCGGGCACTATGCCCTCTTCACAGAGCTGGGCGAGGGTCTGGCCCATCATGACGCGCACCGCGACTTGCGCCAGAGCCACNNACCGCGTACTGCACGTTGATCAGCCCGACCACGCCCAGCGCATCGGCGATCTTCTTGGTGTGGGCGTGCAAGGTCGCGAGCACCTCGGCGCTGAGTGTCTGAGGTGGCAGAGCGCAGGCCGAGTCGCCCGAGTGCACGCCGGCCTCTTCAACGTGCTCCATGACGCCCGCTACGAACACATCGCCCTGGGCGTCGCGAACGGCGTCGACGTCGACTTCAATGGCGTCTTCGAGGAAGCTGTCGAGCAGAATCGGCCGACTCTGGGAGGCGCCGCCCTCACGGGCGAGGGATCCGTGCGCACTGGTGAGATCACGCATCACGCGCTCGAGCGCCACGTCGTCGTATACGATCTCCATCGCTCGTCCCCCGAGGACGTAACTCGGCCGAACTAAGACCGGGTAGCCCACGCGCTGAGCGATGGTCCGCGCCTCGTCGAGCGAGAGCGCCACGTCGCCCGGGGGCTGGCGAAGGCCCAGTGAACTACAAAGGGCCGACCACCGTTGACGATCCTCGGCGGCGTCGATAGAACTCACGGGCGTGCCGAGCACGAGGGCGGGGTCGAGCGAGTGGGAGAGTTTGAGTGGCGTCTGTCCGCCCATGGAGACAATGACGCCGAGCAGCCGGGCCCCCCCGGCGCAGGCCGCCTGT
>PKXH01000027.1:0-6837 GCA_003133405.1 Acidimicrobiaceae bacterium
TCGTGGTGGTTGGGGTGGTGGTGGTGGTGGTGGTTGGGGTGGTTGCGAAACTGTTGGTGACCGTGGCCGAGCAGGTCACGGCGCTGCCGCCGCCGGTAGCGGAGCCGTTGCACTGGTTGATGGTTACGGGCAGCGCCGCCGTGGCCCCTGTGACGGTGCAGTTCACTGCTGCCTCCCCAGCGTAGGTGCCCCCGCCGGTAGCGGAGCCATTGCACTGGGTGACCGAGGCACCAGTCGTGCTTCCGCTCGGAGCGCAGGACACGGTGCTGCCGCCGCCCGTGCCAGATCCGATGCACTGATTGACAGTGACATTCGTCGTCGACGTCGCGGCAGGAACATTGTTGGTGACCGTAACGTTACAGATCACGTTGCTGCCGCCGCCAGTGACGATGCTATTGCACTGGTTGACCGAGGTGACGAGTTGGCTTGAGTTGGTGACGGTGGAAACTGGAAGAGACGGGACAAGGGCAAGGTTGTCTGGACAGGAGGGATAGGTCACGCCTGCGTCGGCCAAGCAAGCGATCGCAGTGACCGTCGAGCTAGTGGCGCCTTGGGCGGTGATGGTGTTCACGATTGCGATGGTGCAGGTCACCTCGTACCCAGCTCCGGTAGGAAACGCCGAGGCCGACCCGGCGTCGCACTGATCGACTGCGGGCGCTGTGTCCTGAGCACCGGCGACACTATTGTGAGACAGAGCCCCCCACGTCCACATCGAAACCACTGCGAGAAGTATCACGCCAGCGAGAGTGGCGCTCCTTTTCAATGACAACTTTCGACGAATAGCAGTGAGGGGTGTTTGGGCGGCCATAGTCGAACATTTGGCGGTCCTACGCGTGGAGAACTTCGAGAGATTCATCTTGGCGTCTTTTCATCGCTAGCCAGAAACCTGCATCTCAAGCCTGGGGTCACGGGCCGACTACTTCTTTAGTCGCACTTGCGCCATTGATGCTCAGCCTGCTCACCGCGGTCACGCGGTCGCTGAAAAGGGTGTCCTGCCATCATGCGATTCTCCATCCACACGCCAGATTGTGGCGTACAGAAAGTTCCATTAAATCAATCTTTAGCACACACCGATGCTTCGCCCGAGTCTGTGATCAGCTTGGGTCGTTTGACGGGGCGCGGTCACGCGGTCGCTGAAAGGGGTGACTTGCCCGAGGATGCATGCGACCTGGATCATGCGATTGAGCCCCTACCCAAAACCCGGGCAACCGGAGGTTTCGAGAAGCCCTATCACCTATCCCAGATATGAATCGTGCGGCTGGAGGGATTCGAACCCCCGACCCTCGGTTCCGTAGACCGATGCTCTAATCCGCTGAGCTACAGCCGCGCTGATACTGGCTCACCATCGTAGCCGAGCACGTCGTCACGATCCCGCCGATGGCGCCGAGTGATGACGTGTCGCAGTTCTTGCGCCGAGCGTCGGGCTGTTACCTGCTCATCAGTGACGCGCTGACCGACGGATCGAGCGGCATGCACCAAGGACCTGATTTCACCATTGACAACGAGGCCTGTCGAACGGTCGGCGGCGTACTGGCCACGAGTGCCGTTGACCTCGCCCGAGGTTGATTGTCCCCTCTCGACGTTGAGCCACTAAGCGACGAAAAGCCGGGCCGCACCGCGCATGGGTGCCTCGTTGCCGTTGATGACGATTCGGTAGGGCAGATGGTCAAACTCCGCCGCCACGACCCGTCGCGCGTTACCACCGGCGAGGTGCACCGTCGCGGCGGAGAATTCGGTCACAAAACCGACCACGACGTCAGCCAACGTCGCGTTCCAGTGCGCTTCATCAGCAGCGCGAGCCCGCTCACCCACCGACTGGTCGTAGGTCTTGCCGTCACGAAAGACCTCCGCACCGACGTCGCGAACCTTCTGGAGTTGGCCGTTGACGGCCAGGGCCAGACCTAGTCCCGTGCCGAGGGTCAACACGAGCTCGACGCCGTAACCCTCAATACAGCCCAGCGCCGCCATCGTGGCGTCGTTCACGACGCGAACTTCTCGCCGGGACGCCTGGCACAGCGCGTCCTGGAGGGCAAAACCGCGCCACTGCGCGTCGAGTGCGGAGTCGATCTCGGTCGTCACGCCGCCGGGACGAGAGAGATTGCCGGGGCGAATCACGTGACCGTCTCGGAACTCTCCGGGAAAACCGACGCCGACGCGTCGAGCGCCGCTCTTGGCGATCCGCTCTTCTAAGAACTCGACGAGCCGGCCGGGCGTGCAGGGGTAGGGCGTGGGGCGTCGGCGAACGGCCCGCAGTAGGTGACCTTGCTCATTCACGTGAGAGAACTTGATGTTCGTCGCGCCGATGTCAATCGCGAAGATCTGCTCTTGGAGCAGGAGCGACTGGAATGCCATTGGTAAATCGTAGTTACCGCTCGCCCACGCCTCGACGGCGTAAGTGACGATCCTTCCACCACGGACGGAGCCGCACGCCATAGACGCGCCGGCCACCACTCACCACCATGGCCGTGCCTTGGGGATGAAGCCGCAGCCCCACGTGCGTCGTGTCGCGCGAGGCGTCGACGAGCTCGGGCAGGTACGTACCGACCGTCGGGTCGGCCAGTCCGGCGAGCACGACGCGCGTGGTGTGGTTATTGACAATGGTGGCCGCGCGCGAACCCCATCGGGCCACGAGTTGGGCGAAGTCCTGCACCACCGTCACGAGCGTGACGTTCAGTCCACGCACCGTCGCCGCGAGTTGATCGAGTTCGTCCAGTGACGCCACGGTCGCCGCCTCGTCCAGCACCATTAAGACTCGTCGCGATCGACCCTCGTCGACGAGACGTTGTTGCTCGTCCAAGACCATTCGAAGAGCCCCGCGAAAGAGTGGCTCGTAGTGACGCTGCTCGCTTCGTGGAGCGCAGAGATAGAGCGTGTTCGCGCCCGCCAGGACCGAGCGAATCTGAGCCAAGGGTTGCGGGAAGCGCCACGGCATCAACATGGTCTCGGCGGTGGTCAACACGCCATCGAGCGTCTTGGGGTCGTGCGCCAGAAAGCTTCGCACCGCCTCGCTGGCGCGCGTGGTCAATCGATCACCTAACCACGAATCGACGTCGTGATCTTCGACCACTTTGGACACGTCAAAGATCGTCCGGCCACGATCCCTGGCCAGCATCATCAGTCCCGCCACCAGCTTGGTGGCCAGGGCGTTCCAGAATTCGACGTCACCGCGGTCGTTCGATCCGATCGTGAGGTCTCGAGCGACCCGCGTCGCGTGACGAAGTGTGGTCACCCCCTCCAGGGGATCCCACGTCAGGCCCCCCTCACGTCCGGGTTCCAGCACCTGGACCTGACCCAGCGTGCGCCGCCACCCAATGGTGGTCTCTACCACATCGCGCTTCACGCTCGTCACGACGAGCGAACTACTCCAACGCAGCAGGGCCGGGATCACGAGCGAGGAGGTCTTGCCCGCCTGTGTTGGTCCAACGACGAGCAACGAACTCGACGGGTCGAGGGTGAGCGTTGGTCCGATCGACAGGCCCTGCCAATGGCGACGGCCTAGCACCGGTCGGTCGTTCATCACCTCTCGCGCATCGCCGCGTCGGTGTCAATGAAGCGCTGGTCGTTGGCGTCGGGCCGCACCCGAACGATTGATCGGTGCGCGCCATAACGCACGAGGGCGACGCCTTTGGGCAGGCCGGTGAGGTAGCGCTCCTCCCGGGACGAAAGACCCAGGGCCTGGGACATTTCGCGCGCCTCGTCCGCGGGCTGGCGAAAGAGCCACGCGGTCTCACACTCTCGAAGGAGTCCCTGCGCTCGCTCACGCTGCGCGCTGCCGGCGTCGCCGACCGCCGCGACGTCGCTCCAACGATGCAGCACCAGCACGTGCGCGAGTCCCCGAGCGCGCGCCAGCTTCCACGAACCCCGCAACCACCGAAGGGCGTCGACGTCGCTCAGGAGAGCCCACGCCTCGTCCAGCACGAGGTAACCGAGCTCGTCGCGCCGTGCGACCAGCTGTTGGGCCGCGGCCACGGCGCTCAAGACCGCCACTGAGAGCGAGTTGGACGACCACTGCGCCGAGAGGTCCAGTACGACGAGGTCCCCCGAGAAAACCAGTGGTTCGTTCTCACCATCAAAGAGTCCCGCGAGATCGCCGTGGATGAATCGGTACAAGATCAGCGCGAGCGAGCGCGGCGCGCTCGGCGTAGACGATTCGAGATGTGCGGCGAGGAGTTGAAAAAGCGACCACAACACACGAGTCGGGCGAGGCGTCGAAAGACGGTGCCACACCTCGTCGAGGGCGAAGTGTTGATCGTTATTCAAGGGCGAACCCTGAGCGCTGGCGAGCAGCGCTCGCAAGAGATCTCGCCCTTCGCGTTCCTCATCGGCAAAGGGACTACACCATCCGTCGCGGCCGAGGGCGACGGGCACGACACCGTGCTGCGCGGCCAGGTCGCCGTACTCACCCTTGGGGTCGACCACCACAGCTCGACGTCCTCGACGCAATGCCCGGTCCAATTGCATCTTGACGATCGTGCTCTTGCCCACGCCGATCGACCCGGCCACGATCACGTTGGGGTTGGAGACGAGACCCGCACCGTACGCGTCGAACACGTCAAGAACGAAGGACGATCCGAACTGCGACTCACCGAGGCTCGCTCCCCGGAGACCCGTTCCCGCGTCGTGCGCCGGCACCCGCAAGAAGACCAGGTCGGCGGAGGTCGCCCAGTGAGTCCACGCCCGGTTCACCAGCCCGGACCGCCGGGCAGCTGCGCCCGGTACCACCGCGCTTGACGGCCGAATCCGCGTTCGAGACGTAGCCCTGCGTCATGCGCCTGGCGCCACAGCGCGTCACCTCGCTGTTGCAACTCGTCGAGCGACGACGCACGTACCATCAAGTAAACCGCCACGCGCAAGAGCGCCCGACCACTCGCCACGAGGGTTTCGCGTTGCGCAAGTCGGTCATAGTTCCTTAGAGATCGGGCCGTTCGACGAAAGCCCACCGCTCGTGCCGTCGTGTCGTCGCTACTCACCTGATGAACCGCTCTCGCGGAGAGTCGTTGCGCTCTCGCGCCGCTCACGATGTCAACGTGCAGCGCCAGGTCCAGGGGCGTGGACGACTTTAGAACCTGATCCAAGAGTCCACGTTCAGAAGGGACAGAGTTGAAGTCTCGGACTCGATAGACACGAAGAAGTTGCTCGGGCGCGCGCAGATAGGAGAAACGTTCGAGAAGACGAAGCGACGTGGCGTCGTCGTTCAGTCCAATCACGCGTCGAGCCAGGTCATTGCCCTTTTTCCAACCGTCCGGCGTCGGTACGCCGAGCGGCAACGCCAGCAGCGTGCTTCGTTGATCGTCGCGGCGATACACGTGTTCGGAGAAGTGCTGACCCGCCCTCATGGCACTCGCGGCGTCGGCCAGTGCCGACAGCGCTTCGGCGTTGACGACGTCACGACCGGACAGGTCGAGTCGACCTCGGTGGACCAGTTCAAAGCCGCGAAAGGCGACCTCACCGTTGGCCCACAGCGCGATATCGTCGCCCAATTCGAGTGCGCTGATCACACTCCAATGGGAACGTGCGAAGAAGCGAAGGCCCACGGCCAACTGCTCTCCAACAGTCAGTCCGTCGTAGGTGGGCGCGGCCAACGTCAAGATCGCGAGAGCGGCGATGAGTTCACTCGTCGGCGCCGAGGGGCTAAGGAGCCACTCGCTGAGCACCCCCACGCCCATCACGGTCAATACCGCTTGGTGTCGACGAACGCCGATCCATCGATTGTTGGCGTCGGAGTCACCGAGACCTACGAGCTCACTCGTCAAAGTGCCACCCGACGACCGGACCCATTTCGTCACGGTGATAGGCCACGTGGCCGCCGCGCGCTCGAGGTGTCCCGATCGGTGGCCGCGGTGGTTCGCCGTCGAGTGGGGGCATCGGCCGTTCGCCGTCGCCCGGCCAGGTCTCCAGACCCAGATCGTCGGGTCGGGTGGGCGGACCCGGAAGTGGAACGTCGGGTGTCATGGAGCGAACGACCTGGGCCACCGGCGAGGACGACGCGTTCGACGCGCCCCGTGTCGCGCGCGCCCTTATCCCTTCGAGACCGTGCAGGGCGGACTGTTCGATGAAGGGGATCACCCGGAGCAAGAGAAACGGGGTACACGTCGCCATGACGAGTGTCACGGCACCGGTGATCACCTCGGTGAAGGAAGAGCCCTGGAGTTCGTTCAGTCCAAGCACCAGCGTCACGACAATGACGAACTTGCTCGCCGCAATCGCGAGAAAAGTCTCGGCGAGACGCCAACTGAGACGACGCATCGAGGGAAAAATCGACAACGGCACGACAACGGGCACTAATACCAGGAGCAGCGTCAGCACGACGGTGCGAACGATCAGTTCACACCATAAGAGCCACGTTCCGATCACCACGGCGCCGCCGAGCAAGAAGAGCGCGAAGCCGGGCGTCGACGGCACCAGCGTGAGGAGATTCCGCGCGAGGGTCGCCTCGTGTTGCGCCACTGTGTTGGCTCCGCCCGATGACATTTGGTCGATCGCTTGAAGAATGAGCAACGCCAAGGGACGCGACAACGCGATACCGGCCACGCACGCCGGGGCCACGCCGAGGTAGACCCGCCATAGCATCGACGCCTCGCCGTGTCGAAGTGCCTGAAGCGTCGACACCAAGAGTCCGATCATCATGAGCGGCGGCGCCAAGACCAACAGCGTCGTGAACTCGCCCTTGGCACCGTTGACGATCGTCACTGGTTCGCTGGCCGAAGTGAGCACCCGACCGGCGGCGTCGAGCAGCCACTGGACGCTACTCAAGATCCAGCTCGTCAACGCGTCGAAGAGATCGTTGAAGGTGGACTTCGCGATAGTGCCGGCACACGAGCCGGGAGAGAATAGGCA
>PKXH01000027.1:6882-72223 GCA_003133405.1 Acidimicrobiaceae bacterium
CCGTTGGCAATCTGCTGCAAGGCGGCTCCGCCAGGGAGTGCCGTCGTAGATGGAGTGAGGCTGACCTTGGCGTACAACATCGTGGTCTCGCTTTCGAACAGAGAGTGCCCAACGGTCGCTGTCGCCACCGACCTGACCGGGTCTGCGAGACTGGAACGGTGATCGACGCCTTGACGAAAAATGTGGTCTCGCAGTGGTCGTCGCTCGCCGTGTACTTCGCCGTGGCCGGGGTCTTGCTGGTGGGCGTTCTGTTGGGGATACTCATCTTTCGCCAACGCGGACATCGCGCCATAGCTCAACGACTGAACGCACTGGCGTCACGCATGGCCGTCGATCCCCGCCAGGGCGACGGCAAGGTCGAGTCCGCGCTTAGTTACCTTGAGGAAGTCACCGGCGCCGCCCACAACGCGGTGAGCGATTCGAACGCGGAGTCCGTTCGTCTTCGACGATCTCTCGATGCGTTGCCCCTCGGTCTCGTTTTGTGCGACGAGGCGGGTGGTGTCATCTTTCGAAACTCTCAGGCCGAGCACCTCATGGTGAGTCGCTACGGCGACGCCATCGCCGCCCAGGCCGTCACCGACGTGCTGACCGACGCGTGGTCCAGCGGCATGTCCGAGCGCACGATCGACATCTACGGCCCCCCTCGTCGCACGCTCACCATCCGAGCCACCGTCATCGATGACGGACGCCGGTCACTCGGCGTCCTGGCCATCATCGAAGACGTCTCTGAGCGCCGGCGTCTCGAAGACATCCGCCGCGACTTCATCGCCAACGTCTCGCACGAACTCAAGACCCCCATGGGCGCGCTCGGTCTCTTGGCAGAAACGCTGCAGTACGAGCGAGATCCCTCCGTGGCCCACCGGCTCGCCGAGCGGATCAACAACGAGGCTTTCCGGGTGAATCGGATCATCGAGGACCTGCTCGATCTATCACGAATTGAGGGCCAGGGCTCTCCCACGCGCGAGCCCATTGCCGTGTCGCTGATCGTGGCCGAAGGCATCGAGCGGATCCGCACCTCCGCGGAGCAACACGACATCAAAATCACCTTCGAAGAGCCCACGACCAACCCGGTGGTCTTTGGCGACCGGCGCCAACTCACCTCGGCGCTGCACGCGTTGCTCGAAAACGCCGTGGTCTACTCGCCACGCGGCGACACCGTCGAGATCGACGTCAGCCGGGTCGACGCGGGCCACAACAGCGAAGGTGAAAACGTCGGGCCCCTGGTGCGCGTCGCCATTCGAGACCACGGGGTCGGCATACCGGCGAAGGATCTCGAACGGATCTTCGAACGCTTTTATCGCGTGGACCCGGGGCGAGCCCGCGAGACGGGCGGTACCGGTCTTGGCCTCAGTATCGTGCGCCACGTGGCCCAAAATCACGGTGGCACCATTCTCGTGGACTCACGAGAGGGCGAGGGATCGACCTTTACCCTCGAACTGCCGTCCAACCAGCAATGACGAAAAAGCAACCCGGCGAACAGCGCCCCCACGTATTGGTGGTTGAGGACGAGGAGTCGTTCGTCGACGCCCTCTCCGTCGGCCTGGACCGCGAGGGTTTCGACGTGACGATTGCTCGCGACGGACTCGAAGCCGTCTCCCTCTCAGAAAAGCATCACTTCGACGTCGTTCTACTCGATCTCATGTTGCCCAAGATGTCCGGGCTCGACGTCTGTCGATCGATTCGCTCCCGGAGCAGCGTGCCCATCATCATCGTCAGCGCCAAAGGCGAGGAAGTCGACATGGTGTTGATGCTCGAGATCGGCGCGGACGACTACGTCACGAAGCCCTATCGCCTGCGCGAACTGGTGGCGCGAATCCGCGCGGTGCTTCGTCGACGCCGCGGCGACGATGAAGACAACGTCGACGAGGAGATCTTGCAGGGCAATATCCGCATGGACCTCGACGCCCGGCGCTGCTTCGTCGACGGGGACGAGATCAAACTTCGTAAGAAGGAGTTCGCCCTCCTTCGACTCTTGCTCGAGAATCCCGGTCGAGTGCTCACCCGCGAAGTCCTCATCGACCGGGTATGGGGCAGCGACTACGTCGGCGATACCAAGACCCTTGACGTGCACATCAAGCGGCTTCGAACCCTTATCGAGGACGAACCCAAGAACCCCAGTCACATCACCACCGTGCGCGGCGTGGGCTATCGCTACGAGATCACGAAGTCTTAAGTCGAATCGTCGTGTCGCCGCCTAAATACGGGGCGAGCACGTCGGGCAAAACGATCGAACCATCCCCCTGACGGTACGTCTCCACGAGCGCCGCCCAGATACGGGCCCACGCCAGCGCGGAGCCGTTGACGGTGTGCACGAGGGCCGTCGCGCCGTCGCTCGTGCGGTACCTCACGTTGGCCCGGCGAGACTGGAAGTCACGGAACCAGCTCACCGACGACACCTCCAGCCAGCGATCCACGCCGGGGCTGAAGACCTCCAGGTCAACCGTGTACGCCGAGGCGGTACCCAGGTCGCCCGTGCAGAGATTTAAGAGCCGATAGGTCAAGCCGAGGGACTGCAGGAGCTCTTCGGCCCGGCGCAAGATGTCGGCGTGGGCCCCGTCGGCTTGGTCCGGCGTGCAATACGCGAAGAGTTCGACCTTGTCGAACTCGTGCACCCGCAGCAGCCCCCGGGTGTCGCGCCCCGCGGCACCCGCTTCACGGCGAAAGCACGCCGTCTGGGCGCACAGGCGAATGGGCAGCGCCGCCTCGTCGAGGATTTCGCCCCGGTGCAGTGAGGTCAAGGGAACCTCGCCGGTCGGAATTGCCCATAGACCGTCACGTTCGATCGCGTACATGTCGTCGACCGACTTGGGTAGGTGACCCGTCGACACCATCGTCTCGGTGAGGGCGAAGCTCGGCGGATGGATCTCTTCGTAGTCGCCCGAGTGACGGTCGAGGGCGAAGGACCCCAGCGCACGCACGAGCCGCGCGCCCGCGCCTCGAAAGAGCGCGAACATTGAGCCGGCCAACTTGGCGCCCGCCTCCATGTCCAAGATGCCAAGTTGCGTACCGATCTCCCAATGCGGTACGCGTTGGTGCTCGGCGTACGTGGGAAAAGGCGAGCCACTATCCATCCCGACCCACCACCGGCGCATTTCGACGTTGTCGTTATCGTCCTCGCCGTCAGGAACTTTAGGGTCGGGTACGTTCGGAATCATCAACAACAGGTCGCGCAACGTCGTCGCCACGGCGTCGGTCGCCTCGCTGGCCACGCGCTCTTGGTCACCGAGCGCTCGGCTCGTGGCGGCGAGCGACTCGGCCGTCGCGGCGTCGCTCTGGCGGCGAGCCTCGCCCACTTGGCGCGAGAGTTCCTTCACCTGGGCTCGCAGACCCTCCGCCTCTTGGAGTCGTCGCCGATGCTCGAGGTCGAGCGCCAAGATCTCGTCCATCGCCGCCGACGAGACGCCGCGGCGGGCCAGCGCGGCCTTGACGGCGTCAGGCTCGCGGCGCAGTTCGACCAGATCAATCATTCGCCAAGCCTACCTAGAGGCGCTCGTCGGGTTCGTGGAACGGTCTAGGTTCGTACTGCATGAGTTACGCCGTCGACGTCAACCATCTTGAGGTCACCTTTGGAGAGTTGCACGCGGNNCGGCAAGACGACCGTCGTCGAGACGTTGCTGGGCTTTCGTGCGCCCCACGCGGGCACCGTTCGTCTCCACGGTCTGAACCCGGTGCGCGACCACCACGAGGTCGTCGTGCGCACCGGCGCCCTGCTCCAACGAGGCGGCGTGTGGGCGCCGATGACACCGCGCGACGTGCTGCAACTGACCGCGTCGTACTACGACGCTCCGCGCGACACGCGCGAGCTGCTGGCCTCTCTCGACCTCGAGCGATGCGCGACGACGCCGTGGCGCCGACTCAGCGGCGGCGAGCAGCAACGCACGTTGCTCGCCTTGGCCCTCCTCGGGCGCCCACGCGCACTCGTGCTCGACGAACCCACCACGGGGGTCGATCCCGAAGGGCGTCAAGCCATCCGCGACCTCATCGCCTCAGAGCGCGCGCGCGGGTGCGCGCTCTTTCTCACCACGCACGAACTCAGCGAGGCCGAACGATTGGCCGATCGACTGGTCGTGATGCACCGAGGCCGCGTCGTCGTCCAGGGCACGCTCGACGAACTCGCGGGTTCGCCCGAGATGATTATCGAAGCGTCAGGAACCGTGGATCCGATTCCCCTGGCCACCTTGTTGGGCTGTGAGGTCACCCCCGATAGCGCCGGACGCCTTCGCTGTGGAGTCGCGTCGTCGCCTGAGCGAATCGTGCTCGTGACGAACTACCTTACGAGCGTCGGCATTTCGTTGGTCTCGCTACGCACGCGCGCGTCACTCGAGGAGCGCTACCTCGAGATCATTGCCGAAGAACGAAGCGACACCCCATCATGAGAGCCTGGTGGGCGCAGACCCGCGCCGAAGTCGCCATGACGATTCGCCGCGGCGAGACGCTGTTGGTCACCATTGGTATCCCGGTGCTCTTACTGGTGTTCTTCTCTCTCACCCACGTCATTGCCTCACCCAGCACGCGTCGCGTCGACTTCATCGCGCCGGGGATCTTGGCGCTCTGTGTGCTCTCGACGTCACTGGTGGCTCTTTCGATCGCCACGGGCTTCGAGCGAGCCTCGGGCGTACTGCGACGCCTTCACGTCACGCCCCTGGGGCGTCGGCGTCTCATCGGCGCCAAGGTGGCCGGCGTCCTGGTGACCGAAGTACTCCAGGTGATCGTGGTCTCGGCGGTGGCGCTACTCTTGGGGTGGCGCCCCCGCGGCGGACTGCTCGGCGCGCTTGACGTCGTTCTCCTTTTGGTGCTGGGCTCGGTCGGCTTGGCGGCCCTCGGTCTCGCGCTCGCGGGCTGGCTTCGCGCGGAAGTCAACTTGGCGGCAACCAACGGCCTCTATCTCGTGTTGTTGCTGCTGTCGGGCATTGTGGTGCCCCTCACTTCGTTGCCCTCGCTGGTGCGAAGGATCGTGATCTGCCTGCCGTCGGGCGCGATGGCCGAAGCCCTCCATCGCGTCCTCGGACAGGGCGCGCGTCCCACCGGGGCCGACTGGCTCTCGCTCGCGCTATGGGCCGTCGCCGCGCCCTTACTCGCCGCGCGAACGTTTCGCGTCGACTAAAGCGACTTCAGGCTCTTAATGCCTTGCGACAGTTCCTTCACGGGAATGGCGCCAAAATAGACCCGGGTGACGACGCCCTTGGCGTTGAGAAAGACGGTCTCGGGTACGGTCAGAAAAGAGAACACGCCGCTCGTCACGGTCCCGTTGGCGTCAAAGGCCACCGGAAAGTTCACGCCGTCTTTATTCACGAAGTCCTGCGCGGCGCCGCGCTCGTCGTTGGCGTCAATGCCGAGTACTTCAACGGGGCTCGGATCGTGGGTGCGCAGGTAAGCGGCGACTTTAGGCATCTCGCTCTTACAGGGCCCGCACCAACTAGCGAAGAAGATCAAGACGCTGGCGCGACCCGACGTCCACGGTGCGTGCAGGATGCCGCCATTGAGTCCGCCCAAGGAGAAGTTCTTGACGTGCGTGCCGACCAACGCCGAGGTGGTCCCGTTGTTCGGCGTCGCTTTGCCGCCGGTCAGTACCGAGACCACAGCGATGAGAGCGATGGCCACGACGGTGCCAAGACCCAGGGACACGAACATCATGGGCGACGGTCGTCCCCTAGGGGCTTTAGTGGTGTCGGACAAGTACGTCGACCGCCATCAAGATAAAGAGGGCCGAAAGGTACGTGATGGAAAAGTGGAACAGTCGCATCGCCTCGGCGACGTTGGCCCTGTCGACCCGGGCGTGTCGATAGAGACGCAGCGCGTAGAACGTGAACATCCCTCCGAGCACCGTCGCCGACACCCCGTAGACCCAGCCGAGGTGCGCACTGGGCCCGATCAGCATCGTCAACGCCCACAGCACGACTGAGTAGATGAGAATTTCGAGCGTCGTGCGACGAAGCGACGTCACCACGGGGAGCATGGGCACGTGGGCCGCCTGGTAGTCGTCCCGGTAACGAACCGCGAGCGCCCAAAAGTGTGGCGGCGTCCAGATGAAGATGACGAGGAACAACAACACCGGGGTCGAGCCCAAAGAGTTCGTCACGGCCGCCCAGCCGACCAAGACCGGCACGGCCCCCGCGGCGCCCCCGATGACGATGTTCTGCTTGCTGCGACGCTTCAAGATCATGGTGTACACGACCACGTAAAAGGCCGTCGCCGACAGGGCGAGCCACGCCGAGAGCGGGTTCACCCAGATGACCAGCACCGCGAAGGCCACGATTTCGAGCGCGAAGGCGAAGAGCGCCGCTGAACGCGGCGACATCACGCCCGTCACCAGCGGACGCTGCTTGGTGCGTTCCATGACGGCGTCGATGTCGCGGTCGATCACCATGTTGAAGGCGTTCGCGCCACCTGCGGCCAGCGTGCCGCCAATCAACGTCGCGACAATCAACCACAGCCCCGGCACGCCGTTCGCCGCCACGATCATCGTCGGCACGGTCGTCACCAAGAGCAACTCGATGATGCGCGGCTTCGTCAGTGCCAAGTAACCCTTTAACACTTCGACCGTCGTATGCGGCGTGATGGCAGAGACAGTCACAGAGGACATCCTAGGAGCCGCACGATTACCTAGGCTGGGTCGGTGCCATCTTTGACGTCGCGTCGCGTGACCGGTCCCGCGTTTCGCTGGTTCGCCTTGGCGACGTTCCTGTCGATGATCGTCATCGTGCTCACCGGCGCGGCCGTTCGCCTCACCGGCTCGGGGCTGGGCTGTCCGGACTGGCCGACGTGTTTTCACGACCGACTCACCGGTTCGTGGAGTATCCATCCCCTGATCGAGTACGGCAACCGAATGGTCACCATCGTCCTGGTCGTGCTCGTAGCAGTCACCTTCGTCGCCGCACTCTTTCGAGAGAAGCGGCGCGCCGACCTGGTGGCGTTGTCGGGGGTCTTGATTCTGGGCGTCGTCGCCGACGCGATCCTCGGGGCCTTCGTCGTGTACTCCAAGCTCAATCCCTATTTGGTGTCGCTCCACATGATCTTGAGCCTCGCCATGGTGGCGATCGGCGCGACGCTCTATCACCACTCGAAGTACGTCTACGGTCCTGGCGCGCGCGCCGACGTCCGCGACCCTTACTTTCGCACCGTCGCTCGCGCGTTGTGGCTACCCTTCTTCGTGCTCGTCTTGACCGGCACCGCGACGACGGGCTCGGGGCCCCACGCCGGAGCCTCCCAGGGACAACTCGTGGCGCGACGGCTGCCGTTCGCCCTGTCGTCGGCCGCGTGGGTGCACTCATTGGCCGCCGTGCTCTTCATCGGGCTGGTCACCGGGGTGCTGGTCGCCATTTGGAAAAGTGACGCGCCCACGGCCCTAAAACTGGGGATTCGCCGCCTGGTGTACATCGCACTGGTGCAAGCGGCCATTGGGGCGACGCAGTACCTCACACACCTGCCCGCGGGGCTCGTAGAACTGCACGTGGCCGGCGCCATTTCCCTCACGATCGGTCTCACGCAGTTCAATCTTCGCCAGGTCGCCCGCGACCGCGTACCCGGCACGAAGAGGTCGGCGACCTAGGTCCTCGGGATTCGCAACGGATCTTCCCTAGCGAGTAGGTTGAAAACAAGTCTGTCTACGTTCTACGGGGAGGAGTATTGATGTCGTGGTATGGCTCGTTCGCCGCACTTTTGCCGCTGGACAACCTCGGGCACTATCTGCACTGGCACTTCATCGACATCAGCATCGCCAATGTCGTGGTGATTGCATTGATGGTGATCACGTTCATCGCGGCGCTGTTGCTCCCCTTCCCCGGTCGACAACGTCGCAAGGAGAATCCGTGAGCACGACCGAGATTGATCGTCAATGGACGACCCGGCTGCGTCGCCGCGCCGCCGGCAAGCTGCCCCCGGAGAAGTTGCTGCCGGACAAGCAGCCGAGTTACGTCTCGTCGTGGATCTACGTCTTTGGCGTCACGACCTTGGCCGCGCTCACCGTCGTCATCGCAACCGGTTGCCTACTCGCGATACGAGGACCCCAGTGGTGGCACTCTTCTTCCGTAGGACTCTTCGTGAACTCACTGCACCTCTGGAGCGTCGAGATCTTTTTCTTCGCCATGGTGGTGCACCTGTGGGGTAAGTACTTCATGGCGGCGTGGCGTGGCGGGCGGGCCATGACCTGGATGACCGGGGTGGTCACGTTTCTGACCTCGATCGGGGCCGCCTTCACCGGATATGTCAGCCAGTCCAACTTCGACTCACAGTGGATCTCCACCCAAGCCAAGGATGGCATCAACTCGACGGGCGTGGGCGCGTTCTTCAACGTGTTGAACTTAGGCCAGATGTTGATGTGGCACATCGTGCTCTTGCCACTGGTCGCCGTTCTCCTGACCGCGATCCACGTGCTGTTGGTTCGCGTGAAAGGCGTCGTGCCACCGTTCGAAGACGTGCCCAAGGCGACTAAATGACCAAGAAAGCCTTTCGGCCCGACGTCGACGCACCAGAGTGGAAGGGCGGCTATAGCCCCTACGACATCATCAAGGAAGGCACCATCGCGCTGGTGGTGGTGGCTCTCCTCACGCTGCTGTTGGCCATCGTCTTTGGCTCGCCCGACGAGCACGCCATCACGATCAAGACCTGGTCGAACGCCGCTCCCGTAGATTTCGCGACCACGGCGCTCAGTGAACTGAACGGCACGTCGACCACCGCGCAGTACGGCGCGCCCTACAATCACGGCTCCACCGGTCCGCAGCTGGGCCCGTTCACACTGGCCAAGTGGGCAGGGGTCCGCATCTCGGTCAACACGGTCAATGACTTCGTGATTGATCCCTTGAAGTCACAGCCCTCCCAGCCGGCTCTTTCGACGGCCCTGACGCAGTGGTCACAAGCTTCGTCGTCGGAACGCGCGGGTTGGGTCGCCGACTACACCAAAGCCGCGGGAAAGATGACGTTCGCCAACGGCCAGGTCATGGTCAACTCGACCAACGCCGGACCGGTACCGGTCTTCATTGAAGACCTCACCCAGATGGCCCGTAGCGGGGCCTTGGACCAAGCGCTCATCACTCAGGCGGGTTTCTACACGACGAACTACACGATGCCGCTGCTGTTCTTGGCCGACGGCACCTACTTGTCCGGCCTCGCTGACCACCAGCACTTGACGGGTGACCAGTGGGGCATGATGAACGAGACGGGTAGCTACCCCGGCCAGGCGTGGCTGTGGCTCTACACCTTCTGGTACCAGATTCCGCCCTTCAACACCAGTGCCAACGCCGACGTGCTCGTGTTTGCGATCATGGGGCTGCTCTCGATCGGTCTCTTGGTGACCCCGTTCATACCGGGCCTTCGCTCGATCCCGCGCAAGACTCGGGTCTATCGACTTATCTGGCGCGAGCACTACCAGAACCAGGAAAAGACCTAACACGTCGCGCGATATTTAGTGGAGACGATGGGNNATCGAACCCACGACCTCAGGCTTGCAAAGCCCGCGCTCTACCAACTGAGCTACATCCCCGCGGGGACCTCATTGTACCAAACGCGTCGCCCCGGCACTTTTCATTGTCAAGAGCGCCCTGTGGTCGCGCGCGACGACACGACTCCGTCGCCGCGAACGCGCGGGCCGACCCGTCCGACAATCAAGATCGTCAAGACGAAGTCGGTCATGGCGACACAGCCAGGATAGAGTGCGCCGGCGGTGGTGAACATCTTTAGGGTCAGCAACGTGATGCCACAGTTCAGGCTGCCCATGACGAAGACCCGCGGTGACTCGGTACTCGGCGCGAGCCACGATTTGCGCAAGGTCGGCAACGCCGCGACCTGATCGGCCGCGACAAAGGAGATGAGGGCGAGCGCGGGCTGTTGCACGATGGCCCAGAGGGCCAGTCCGGTGAGCGAGATCACGGCGCACACGACGTCGAAGGCGCCGATCTTCCACACGCTGTGGGGGTTGCGAAACGACGCGAGCACGACCACACACGGCCCGAGCCCGAGCATCAAGGTCATCAACGACGCCAGGCCCACATGCTGTTGTATCTCGACACCAAAACCGAGTACGCCCTCGAGGCCCCAGAGCGACCACGTCACGCGATTCGGCGACGTCACGCCACGAAACGTGTCACGCACGTAGCCGTAGACGCCCACTGCGGCGAGCAGTAACGCGAGATAGATGAAACGCGGGTCAATCACCTTTCAAGTCTGCCCGTTCGCGAAGGTCGTGACGTTGGTGAACGCGAGGTACAACGCGCATCTTCCAGTAACCTCAGGCATCGTGGACGTCAAAGAGTTCCTGGGAATGCAGCGGGTGAGTGAGACGACCTGGCGTTTTCGCGTGACCGAGCGATTGATGACGCCCGGAAAGTTTCTCTTTGGCGGCTGCGGTCTGGCCACGGGCATCGTGGCCCTCGAAGAGGCCAGTGCTCGACCCACTATCTTCGCCGCGGCGCACTACCTCTCCTTCGCACCACTCGGCGCCGAGGTCGACGTCGTGGTGGACCTCGCCGTGCAAGGCAATCGCGTCACCCAGGCGCGCGCGACCACGTACGTCGAAGAGCGCGAGATCCTGACCGTGAACGCGGCCCTGGGCACCGGCGAGTTGAACGCCCCGGTCCCGTGGATCACCATGCCCGACGTCCCCGCGCCCGAGGACTGTGCGCCGCGCGTCATGGCACGACTGTTGAACAACTCCATCTTCGACCACGTCGAAGCACGTGTCGCCATTGGCCGACCCTTCACCGAACTCGACGCCACCTTGGGCTCACCGGTGTCGGCCATCTGGGCGCGGATGCCCGATCACCTGGAACCCTCGGCCGCGACGCTGGCCATCTTTGGCGACCTCGTCTCGGGGGGCGCCTCGCAACCCCTGGGACGCCCAACTATGGGACGAAGTCTCGACAACACCATTCGCGTCGCGACGCTCGAACCAACCGAGTGGGTGCTCATTGAGATTCACATGTTGGCCCTCGCCGGCGGCTTCGCCCAAGGCACGGGCTTTCTTTGGAGTCGCGACGGCACGTTGCTGGGCACCGCCAGTCAGTCCATGGTGTCGATGTTTTGGGAGCCCTCGAGCGCCTAAAGCGATGCAAACGCTGGTGTAGATTGATACCCCTGCGGGGCTATAGCTCAGTCGGTTAGAGCGCGTCACTGATAATGACGAGGTCGTAAGTTCGATTCTTACTAGCCCCACCACGAGGGATTGGGATAAACAACCCTTAACTGCTCGGATAAGCAGTCGAACAGATAGCTGACCGCCCATCTCCCATGGTCACGAAGCCGACTTTTATCTGCCGGTGCGCTCGCGGTGCGTGCACCCTGGCCAGCAGCAGGGCCGACGTTGACCTTCTTCCAACTCCTCCTGGGTCCGGCGAATGCGACGTTCTCGGGTCATCTCCTGCTTGGCATCCTCAACCCAGCAGATGAACTCGTTGCGGGCCAGTGGAGTGATGTCCTTCCAGGCATCGAGTGCCGTGAGATTGGCGATCAACGCGGTTCGCAGGTCTACTGGAAGCTTGTGGACGACCCCACCAGGGATTCGCTGGCTGCCCATGAGGCGACAGTAGCGGTCCCTATGACCATCGAGCTCTTCTATTTGTGCGAATGCCCCACCACGAGGGACTTTGACAGATGTCCCGCAACCACTCGGACAGTCGAAGACCCACTCTTCGCCTAATAGCGAGGTGGACCGGCCGCGACGTACTCGCGCACCTCGTCATAGACCAGATTGAAGGGCCCCGGCCCCGTTAGGAACCACGTGGCTCCCGCCTGCGCCCACTCGGCGTAGCGTTCATCGTCGCGAAGGACCATCTTCTCGTCGCGCTGGCCCCAGACGACGATGTCGAAACGCTCTAGGTCGGCCCCGGCTTCACGCAGTCTGGCTTTGAGCTCAACGACCTGCTCGGGCTCCGTCATCTGAATGACCATCATCCCCTGGTGTTGAGCGGCTCGACGGATAGGTGCCGGATTCGGCCATCGACCAGCCGTCCAGATCGGAATCGCGCCCGAACGATACGCGGTCGGTTGAAATGCCACTTCTTGGGCCCTGAAGAACTCGCCGGTGATGTTCACTTCCTCGCCCGAGACCAAACCTTGAAAAATGGCGAGCCCTTCGTTCAAGGCACGACCCCGTACGGCGGCGTCGGTCAGCTCGCCGAAGCAGGCGAGCTCNNACCATCGGTCCCAGCGTGATGCGCGAGGTCCGCGCCGCCATGACCGTCAGGCAGGCGTAAGGGTCAAGGATGTCGCGCACCGGTGCGGGGTATCGCAGGTGGTCCCAGACGAAAAAACCATCCCAACCCGCTACCTCGGCCGCCACCGCCAGATCGGCCATCCGATTGACATCGGCCAGGCCGTCAAAGGGAGGGAGAAAGAGTCCGTGCTTCATATGACCACCCGTCTTCGTCGCTGGCGTGATTCTTACCTATTGGAGATCATCCACGTCGGACCGAAGACCTCGACGATCCCCCGGTCGAAGCATTTCGATGGACCGTTGATCGAACGGATCACTGTATTTGTCCGAGATTGACAAGAACTCCCCAGTACAGGAGACTTCTCCTTTGGCCCCGGGGGCACCCGGCGCCCGTGACGGCGCGGGGCACGCCCTGACCAAGGGGATTGACGTGGATATCGCGCAGTACGTGACACAGGATTTTGGAACGCTCGACGACCTGTTCAAGATGCACGCCGCCGAGCGTCCCTCTCGAACGGCCGCCATCTGCGGGGACCGCCAGATCTCCTACGCCGAATTGAACGCCCTGGTCGATCGCGCCGCCGCGGCGCTGCAACGAGAGGCCGTCCAGGCAAAGGACATGGTTTCGATCTGTGCGTCGAGTTCACTCGAGTACGTCGCGCTCTTCGTCGCCATCCTGCGCGCGGGGGCCACGGTGGCGCCGCTGCCTCCGTCGGCGACACCCGAGCAATTAGTCACCATGCTCAAGGACTGCGGGGCCACCCACCTCTTCAGCGACGCCGTGGTCTCGAGCCATCTGGCACCGGTGTCATCTGCCATAGCCGCGCGACGCGTCGCGCTCGGCCCCGACGCCAAGGGCGAGCCGTTCGAGCGCTGGCTGGAACCCGAGGGCGCGACGCCGCGATCGACGTCGATCGATCCCGACCAGGCCTTTAACATCATCTACTCCTCCGGTACCACGGGAACGCCGAAGGGCATTATCCATTCGCACCGGATGCGCTGGTCCCAAATCGTCGGGCTGCTCCCGATCGGCTACGGACCCGACGCCGTGGCGATCCTCGCCACTCCCCTCTACTCCAATACCACGCTGGCCAGTCTCCTTCCGGCTCTCGCCGGTGGCGCCACGTGCGTGCTGATGCCCAAGTTCGACGCCCGACGATATCTCGAACTGTGCGAGCGCCACCGGGTGACGGTCGCGATGCTCGTACCGGTGCAGTATCGCCGCATCCTGGAGGAACCAGGGTTCGATGACGTCGACCTCTCGAGTTTCCAGGTGAAGTTCTCGACCTCGGCGCCCTTCCCGGCCGAGCTCAAGCGTGAGGTGCTCACGCGCTGGCCCGGAGGTCTGATTGAGATTTACTCAATGACCGAAGGGGGCGTCATCTGCTTGTTGTTCGCCCACGAGCACCCCGACAAGTTGCACACGGTCGGCAGGTGGTCGAGCGCCAGCGACCTCAAGGTGATTGACGACGAGGGCCGGGTCCTCGCGCCCGGACTGGCCGGTGAGGTCGTCGGCCGCTCCGCCGCGATGATGGACGGTTACCTCAACCAGCCCGACAAGTCCGCCGAGGCGGAGTGGTGGAGCCCCGAAGGACTGCGTTACATCCGAACCGGGGACATCGCGAGCGTCGACGAGGACGGCTTCGTCACGCTGGTCGGGCGCAAGAAGGACATGATCATCTCGGGCGGTTTCAACATCTACCCCATCGACTTAGAGATGGCCTTGATCGGCCATCCCTCGATCGAGGAGGTGGCCGTGATCGGTAAACCCTCGGACCGGTGGGGCGAGACGCCCATCGCCTTCGTCACGCTGAAGGAAGGCGCCAACGTCGATGTCGAGACGCTTCGCACCTACGCAAACGACTCGCTGGGCAAGCACCAACGCATCTCGGAAGTGCGAATCATCGACGCGCTACCGCGTAGCGCTATCGGCAAAGTGTTGAAACGCGAACTCCAGGACCGTCTGGTCTCGGAGAGTAAGTAGGCGCAAGGCTGCGTCTACTCGGTGGCACGTGGCTGACCCTCGTGACAACTTTCAACGCTTGCACCTTCGCTCGGCACCTCTCGACGCCCGAGCGTGGGATGCGATACGGTACGACCTATGGGACTCTTTCGACGTAAGAAGAAGTACGAAGACACCTCCGCCTCGGGTGAGGACGGCGCGCCGCCGCACCACGGAAGAGTGTCGGCGTACCCCGAAGCAGAGCAGGCCCAGTCGAGCGAGACCCTCTCACCCGACGGCGCACTAAATCCAAGAATCGGCACCGGGTTGGGTTCGCCCTTGATGACCGGAAGTCTTGGGCAGAACGTGCCCGACGCCGTTGGCGAGATCCGTAGCGCGGCCGACCCCGAAGACGACAACGCCCGAGAGTCGTCCATCAACAGAGAGCGCGAGGCGGAAGAGCGCGACCGCTAGGCGACGGACGCGACCCGCTCCGTTCGACACGCTGAACCACACGACCACGCCGACGGAGTGCTCCTCGGATCGCGCGTTCGCCGTGGGTTAGCGTTATCGGCACGACACAAGGAACCGCGACATGGCCACCGACCGCTCCGCACTAACCAGCCTCGAAAGAGAGAAAGCCTCCGTCTTTCACTCGTGGTCGGCCCAGGGCTCGATCAACCCGATGATGGTGAAAGACGCCCAGGGCGCCTACGTCACCACCGAGGAGGACGTCACCTTTCTCGACTTCTCCTCCCAACTCGTCAACACCAACCTCGGTCATCAGTACCCCTCGGTCGTGCGCGCCATCCAAGAACAGGCCGGGACCTTGGCCACCATCGCGCCCCAGCACGGATACCACGCGCGCTACCGCGCCGCCGAAATGATTCTCGACCACTCCTTTGATGGGGCGGCCAAGGTTTTTTTCACCAACGGGGGCACCGAAGCCGTCGAGCACGCCGTGCGCATGGCCCGACTGCACACCGGTCGCGCCAAGGTGCTCGCGACCTATCGCAGCTATCACGGCGCCACCGCCGCCTCGATCAATCTGACCGGCGACCCCCGACGCTGGCCGAACGACAACGGCTCGGCGGGCGTCGTGCACTTCTTTGGGCCCTTCCTCTACCGCTCAGTCTTTAACGCGAGCACCGAAGAAGAGGAGTGCCAACGCGCCCTCGAAAGCCTCGAGAACACGATCGCTTTTGAGGGACCGAGCACCATCGCGGCGGTGATCTTAGAGACGATTCCCGGAACAGCGGGCATCATGGTGCCCCCGAAGGGCTATCTCCAAGGCGTTCGCGAACTCTGCGACCGTTACGGCATCGTCTACATCGCCGACGAGGTGATGTGCGGCTTTGGTCGGACCGGCGCGTGGTTCGCCTATCACCAACACGGCGTCAAACCCGATCTGGTGACCTTCGCCAAGGGAGTCAACTCGGGGTACGTTCCCCTCGGAGGCGTCGTAATCAGCGAGGCCATCAGCGCGACGTTTAACGACCGCGTCTACCCCGGGGGTCTGACGTACTCGGGCCACCCGCTGGCCTGCGCCGCGGCCGTGGCTTCAATCGAGGCGATGGAACGCGACGGCATCATCGAGAACGCACGTCGCGTGGGCGAGGAAGTGTTGCGTCCGGGTCTGGCGACGATGGCGAACGCGCATCGCGTCATCGGTGACGTTCGGGGTCTCGGCGTCTTCTTCGCGCTCGATCTCGTGAGTGATCGAAAGACCCGAGAGCCCCTCGCGCCCTACGGCGCGAGTTCGCCCGCCATGAACGAGATCCTCGCGGCCTGTCGCGACGAGCAACTCTTAATCTTCGCCAACTTCAATCGTCTCCACGTCGTGCCCCCGTGCACGATCACCGACGACGAGGCGCGTGACGGACTCGCTCGGCTCGATCGCGCGCTGCGGGTGGCCGATCGATACTACGTCGGCGCCTAATGACCAACGAACAGCGGCGAGCCGAGGTCGCCGCGCGCCTGCGTGCACTCGGACAAGATTTCGTCGCGCGATCGCTCAGTGATGAACAACTCGACGCGCTGCTCGTGCCGCTCGGCCAACTCACCGAGATCGTTGGCAGCGCTGGTGCGCGCGTGCGATCGTTCCCGAAGCTGAATCTGGCGGACTTCAAGATGGCCGTACCGCGAGAAGAGAGCGCCGAGCATCACCAACTCTTCACCGACTCCTTTGTTTCGGGCCTGACGAATCCTCTAGGGCTCGGCGCCTCGCTGCGTCGAGAGGGTGACGTCGCCGTGATGGACGTCACGCTCGGCCGAGCCTTCGAGGGCGCACCGGGTCGGGCGCACGGCGGCGTCGTGGCGGCGCTCATCGACGAGACGATGGGCCTCGTTCTCGCGATTCACGGCGTGCTCGCCTTCACGGGACAGCTCGACATCACCTACCTCGCGCCCACGCCCATCGGCGAGGCGCTCAGCGCGCGCGCGTGGCTCTCGCGTCACGCTCACCGCAAACTCTTCGTCGAAGCCAGCGTTCGCGCGAACGACGTCGACGTGGCCAAAGCCAGCGCACTCTTCATCGCGGTGGATCCCACCAAGTTCCTGCAGCACCTGGTGCCCGAGCCCTAGAGCTCTTCGCCGCATGCCCTTGCGTCTCCGACGAAGATTTCGATCAAGCAAAGTGCCGTCCACTATCGATGGCGTCTTTTGGGTATTGAAACTCCTCTCGACCGCGATGGGTGAGGCGACCTCGGACTTCTTGGTCCATCGATTCAATCCCGAACTCGCCGTACTCGGCGCGGGCGTGGTCTTCATCGCGGTCTTGTGGTGGCAGCTGAGCGTGCCTCGATTCCTCATCACGGCCTACTGGACGGCGGTGGTGATGGTCAGTGTCTTTGGCACGATGTGCGCCGACGTGCTGCACGTGCGCTTCGGCGTGCCCTACGTGGTGTCAGCCCTCGCGTTCGGCGTTGTGCTCATGGTGATCTTCGTAACCTGGTCGCGCGTGGAACACACCCTTTCGATCCACAGCATCACCACCACCCGACGCGAGCTCTTCTACTGGGCCGCGGTCACCGTCACGTTCGCCCTGGGCACCGCGGTTGGCGACCTGTCCGCCTACACGGTGGGCTTGGGATTTCTTCGATCCGGGCTCTTGTTCGCGATGGTCTTCTGCCTGCCCGTGGTGGGCTTCGCCCTCCTGCGCCTGAACGCCGTGGCGATGTTTTGGACGGCCTACATCCTCACCCGACCTCTCGGGGCGTCTTTCGCCGATTACCTCGGCAAGTCGCACGAACAGGGCGGCTTGAACTGGGGACCGGGCAACGTGTCATTCATGTTTTCCGCCGTGATCGTCGTGATCGTGGCCGTACTCGTGGGGCGCGAGCGACGACGACTGCCTAGTCGCGTTCGTCCCGATGGACGAGGAACGTACCGCTAGCGCGACTCACCAACTTGTCCTCGGTGCTGGTGAGGGTCGCTTCGCCGTAGGCGATCTGGCGCGTCAGGCGCACCACCTCGCCGCGGAGTCGATAGGTCTCGCCGAGCAGGGCCGGACGCAGAAGTTCGGTCGTCATCTCGATGGTCCCTTGGGTGCGATCTCTGCCCACCAGCGCGGCGTTGATCGAGAAGTTCATGGCCGCGTCGAGCAACAAGGCGTGCACGCCGGCCTGCACGCTGCCGTGGGGATTGCAGGCCAGTTCGCTCGGCAAAAAGCTGCCCGTCACCCATCCGAGGTCTTCACCGTCGACGCCGTAGTTCTCGAACGATCCGCCCACCGCGCCGATGAGCGCCATGCCCCCGTCACCCAGCCAACGATCCATGTCCTTTGGTGTTGCACTCACGCCCGTGACGATACAGCGAGGACCCGTCTAGGATTCGCGCGGTGGGTTCGACCCGCTAAGACAAAGGAGAACCATGCCGAATGCGGTCATCGTCGATGCCCTTCGCACCCCCGGGGGCAAGCGCAACGGAAAGCTCAAGAACTGGCACGCGGTCGACCTCGCCTCCGAGGCCCTGCGGGCCCTGGCCAGTCGCAACAACCTCGACCCGAGCGTCATCGATGACGTCATCATGGGCTGCGTGTCCCAGGTTGGCGAGCAGGCCTTCAACGTCGGGCGCAACGCGGTCCTCGCGGCCGGTTGGCCCGAGTCGGTACCGGCCACCACCATCGATCGTCAGTGCGGCTCGTCCCAGCAGGCGATGCACTTCGCCGCCCAAGGCGTCATGTCCGGCGCGTACGACGTGGTCGTGGCGGCCGGCGTGGAAGTGATGACGCGAGTTGGAATGGGCTCGTCGATCGGCAAAGACGCGGGCCGGCCCTTTGGCCCGCGGGTCACCGCGCGCTACGAGCCCGTCGGTGGCCTAAAGAACCAGGGCATCGGCGCCGAGATGATCGCCGACCAGTGGGGCATCTCGCGTGAGGAACTCGACGAGTTCTCCGTTCAGAGTCACCGTCGGGCCGCGCGAGCGACGGCCGAAGGCCGTTTCGATCGCGAGATCGTGCCGGTCTACGTGCGCGACGACAACGGCGAGGCGACCGACGAACTGATGACGAGCGACGAGGGCATCCGGCCCGACTCCAGCGTGGAGGCCCTGGCGAATCTAAAGGCCGCCTACAAAGAGGGCGGCAAGGTCACCGCGGGCAACTCCTCACAGATCACCGACGGTGCGTCGGCGGTACTCATCATGAGTGAAGAGAAGGCTCGCGAGCTCGGCTATACCCCGAGGGCCAGGTTCCACTCATTCGCGCTCGCCGGGGTCGACCCGGTCACCATGCTCACCGGTCCCATTCCCGCGACGACCAAGGTATTAGCGCGTGCCGGACTGACCTTGGACGAGATCGATCTCGTGGAGATCAACGAGGCCTTCGCCTCGGTGGTGCTCGCGTGGCAAAAAGAGCACAAGGTGGACCTCGCCAAGGTGAACGTCAACGGCGGGGCGATCGCGCTCGGTCATCCGCTCGGCGCGTCGGGCGCCAAACTCTGCGCGACACTGTTAAACGAACTCGAGCGCACCGGTGGGCGCTACGGCCTGCTGACGATGTGCGAAGGCGGTGGACTCGCGAACGCCACCATCATCGAACGTCTGGGCTAACTCTCCCCCCGCGAGCGCGAACGCTACCGATAGCGTGTGGCGAGGTAGAAACCGGTGAACATCGTAAAGAGTCCGAGCACCAGGTACCACGAGGACGTCGATCCCGGCAGGACCTGCAGATAGTTCAACACGATCACCATCAAGCCAAAGAGAAGCAGGTCCATCAACAGCCAGCCGTACCAGTGGGGACTGTGGTCGGCGTTGACAGGACGTCGCTTCGTGACACGGCCGCGTTCTTCGGCGTTGACGTAGCGACCCACCGACTTCTTCGCGTTCGACTTCGACTGGGATTTCGCCATAGGTCTCGATGCTATAGCGACGAGGTCATCAGCCGGTGGTCGGCGGACCGACATTCGAAATCGTGTCACACAGGGTGAGATCGACCGTCGAACCGTAGGGCACCGACGTGCCGCCCGGGGCACTCTGGCTCGTGACGATGGCGGCCGTGCCCGGCGTACAGACGGTGGTCGTGTCAATCGTGAACGACGCCAACAGTCCTTGTTGCCGGAGAGCGGCCGTGGCCGCGCTCTGCGTGTCATTGATCACCATTTTTACGACCACCGGGCAGAATCCCGAGGAGATGACCAGCTTGACGCCGTCGCCCGAGGTGACGAGCGAACCCGCGACCGGTACGGTGGCGACGACCAAATCCGACGCCACGGTGTTCGAACACGTCCGAGTGACCGTGGAACTGACCGAGAGTCCGGCCGTGGTGAGGTTCGCCGACGCGCCCGGCTGGGTTTCGCCACCCACATCCGGCATCGGGTACTTCGTTCCGGGGGACAGCACCGTCAAGAGCACCACGTCGCCCGTTCGATCCTTCGTGCCAGGGAGAGGCGTCTGAACGAGCACGATGTTGGGGATTGAGCCGGGGGGCGCCGTGGGCGTGTCAATCACTCGGTAAGAGAGTTTGAGGCTCTGGAGCATGTTCTCGGCGTTGCTCAACGAATACCCGGTGACTTGGGGCACCGTCACCGGCGAGGTCGTCTTGCCAAGGCTTACCGTCAAGAGCACCGAGCGGCCCTTGGCGAGACTCGTCCCGGCCGTGGGGTCGCTCGCAATGACAATATTCTTGCGTTTCGACGAGTGGATGTACGAGGTCGTCCACAAGAAGCCGTCGCTTTTGAGTTGCTGGGTCGCCGCCGAGATCGTCAAGCCACTGAGGTCGGGCAGATTGGTCGACGTTGCCTTACCGTGCAGGTAGTACGCGAAACCCGCCGCGGCGACCAGTAGGACGACGAGTGCGACGATGGGCCCGGTGTAACCGCGACGACGTCGGCGAATGTCGGTGCGCGGTCCCGACATCATGGGGACCGCTTGGGTGTGCTCCCCCGACGCGACGGTCGACACCGTGCGCGTCGCGTCGTCGCCAAAGAACGCCGCGTCACGCTGAGCGGCTCGCACGGGCTGGCCCTCGGAAAAGCGGATGAGATCGGCTCTCAGTTCATCGGCCGACTGATAACGCTGCGAGGGCGACTTGGCCATTGCCTCCATCACGATCGCTTCGAGGTCGTGGGGCACCGCGTCGGTGAACTGTTTCAGCGCCGGCACCGCGTTGTGCACGTGCTGGCTCGAGACCTCCACGGGGCTGTCCCCAACAAAGGGGGGCCGACCTGCGAGCATCTCAAAGAGCACCACACCGAGGGAGTAGACGTCGCTTCGTCCGTCGACGGCGGCCCCCTCGGCCTGCTCGGGCGAGAAGTACGTCGCCGTGCCCATGACCGAACCGGCTTCGGCGAGGTAGTCCTCACTCGAGACCGCCTGGGCGATGCCAAAGTCCGTGACCTTGACTTGACCGTCCGGGGTAATCAAGATGTTGCCGGGCTTCACGTCACGGTGCACGACACCATTGCGATGGGCGTAACCGAGCGCGGCCGCGACTTGGGCCACGATCTGCGCCGAACGAGCCGGGGTGAGCGTGTGACCACCACGAAGCATCTCGGCCAGTGAGGTCCCCTCCACGAGTTCCATCACGATGAAGTACGTGCCCTCGTCTTCGCCCCAGTCAAAGACCGGCACGATATTCGGGTGCGACAGATTTGCGGCCGCCTGCGCCTCTCGACGAAAGCGCTCGACGAACAAGGGGTCGGCGCTGAGCTCGGGGTAGAGGATCTTGAGCGCCACGGCACGGTTTAACAGCGTGTCCTGAGCCCGATACACGATCGCCATGCCCCCGCGCGCGATTAAGTGGGTGACCTCGTAGCGACGAGAGTACAAACGAGGGTCGTTAACGGGCTCCATACCAGACCCAGCCTACGCCCTGTCAATCAGACGCGACGTGGCGTGGCTAGGGACACGTCGACCCGGTCATCGTGAACGGTTGGCCGGATTGGATCGCGAGCGCGCCTTCGACAAGACATCTCATCACGGGTCCCGCCACCGTAGCGCCGGTCGCCGAAGTGACTTGAAACGGTAACACGACCGCCACGGCAATCGTCGGATCGCTGGCCGGTGCGAAGGCGACCATCCAGTCGTCGGTGTTCTGGACACTGTTGCCAACCTGGGCGGTGCCGGTCTTGGCGGCCACGTTGTCCGCCGCGGGAAAGACACCCTGCGCGGTGCCAAAGAGCGCGACGTTCACCATGAGTGGCACAATCTGCCCGGCCTGGGCGGAGGTAAGCGGCGTCTTCCACACGGTGGGCTTGTATCGCTTGACGATGGTGCCGTCAGGTCCCGTGACGTAGTTCAACAGATGCGGTGTCATCATGACCCCGTGGTCGCCGACCGCGGCGGCGACGAGGGCGTTCTGCAGGGCTGTGGTTCGTACGTCCTGTTGACCAATGGCGGAGTACGCGACTCCGGGCAGGTTGAACGTGAAAAACGACGCGGGAGGAAAGTTGCTGGCCACCGCACCGGGCAAGTCGATCGGCGGCACCTCGTCGTAGCCGAAGCTGTCGGCCGCGAGCGACAGGTCCGTACCCCCCACGTCCAGACCCACCAGCGCGAATCCCGTGTCACACGAAGGCGGCAGCATTTCAGCGATGGTCCCGCCGCACCTTCCCTTGGCGTAGTTCGAGAAGGTCTTATCGGTGTTGGGCAGGTTGATGGTGACGGCGCTGCGATAGTGCTTGAGCAACAACTGGGGCTTGGACACCACTACCGCCGAGGTCGTGACGATCTTGAACGTCGAACCGGGCGGGAACGTCTGTTGGGTGGCCACGAGTCCCAGTGGCGGGAACCCCTCCGCGTCTTTGGTGTTGTCCTTGGTCCACGCCGCTTTCGCCACGGTGTAGATCGACGACGTCAGTGGAATCGGATTGTACGTCGGGTTCGAGTACATCGCCAAGATGTTGCCGTTTTGTGGATCAAGGACCACCGCGGCGCCGTCTCTGCCGGCAAGGGCACGTTGCGCGATACGTTGCAGCGCTGGCTGGATCGTCAAGGTCACGTTGTCCGCGGCGCTGGTTGGCGCGAGCACTTGGGCCAAGCTCTGCGGCGGTTGGGCGTGCGAGGACAGGTAGCTGTTGTACTCGGCCTCGAGGGCCCAGGTGCCATAGATGGGCGACGAGAATCCGACCAGGCCCGCCGTCAGTGCGCCGAGGGGATAGACGCGCCGGTACACATTGCCCCCCGCGCCAGTGGGAATCGACTCGGCGAGGACGGTGCCGTCGGCCGCGAAAATCTTCCCGCGCGGCGCGTTGCTTGACGCTTGGGAGACCCTCGGATTTTGTGGCGATTCGTCCAACGCCTTGGCCCGAAAGAACTGGAGATTGGCCGACTGCGCCGCGACGACAACGAAGAGCAGCAAGATCACCGCCGCGAGAATGCTGAGTCGACGCGACATGGTCTAACCCTTCTTCGCGGTGGTCGTGGTCGTGGCCAGCGTGGTCGAGGTAGTGGTGACTGTGGTCGTGGTCGTGGTCGTGGCCGACTTTGGTACTCGACTCAGTTCCCAATCCCTGTGAAGGGACTTCACGCTCACCAACGCTTCGCTAAGCGAAGGTTCGCTGATGGTCCTCGCAATCGCGCGTTCGTCAATAGGCAGGAACTGCTTCGCGGTGTAAATCGTGTCGAACACCTTTACCGGTTGATACCACAAGAATCCATGGGGCTGTCCCTGATACACCGCGACGACACCCGCGTCGTCGCCCAGGTAGTAGTTCGAGTAGGCGTACCAGTGCAGCACCGAGAAGAAGCCGACGACGAGCGCGATGACGATAAGCACCGAAGCCCACACCCGCCACGTCCAACGACGTCGCCGAACGCTCGATGCGCGAGCGCCCGACGTGACCGGCGGCGGGGCCGTACTCATCGTGCGTTGAATCGGAAACGTGGCCACGTTCACTTCGTCAAACTCGAGAAGAATCGCCGATATGTTGTCGCGACCACCGGCGACCTTTGCCTCGCTCACCAAACTCTCCACGGCCATTTCGAGTCCATTGGGCGCACTGGCCAATCGAGCCAGCGTGTCACCATCGAGTTCGTTCGAGAGTCCGTCACTGCACAACAGCACGCGGTCTCCCGCGAGCGCGCTGATCGACCTCACGTCGATTGCAATCGTGTCCTCTACGCCCACGCCTCGAGTGAGTTGGTGACGCCGGGGATGCACCAGGGCCTCTTCGGCGGTGAGACGGCCCATTCGAACCCACTCCTCGGCGACGCTGTGATCCTCGCTGAGTTGGCGCAGTGCGCCGTCACGGAGTTGATAGGCCCTCGAGTCACCGACGTGCACCAACGTGGGCGACATCACGCCCTCCAGGTCGTAGGTCAGACCGACCGCGATGATCGTCGTGGCCATGCCAAAGTGCTCGGGGTTACCCCGAGCGTCACTGACCACCGCCCGGTTCGCGTTTTGAATCGCCTCGACGAGTCCCTCCACGTTCTGGTGCTCACGAAAACCCGCGCAGACCATATCAATCGATATCGCCGCGGCGACCTCTCCGGCGGCGTGACCGCCCATCCCGTCAGCGATGATGGCGAGTGCGTCGTCGACGTAGAGGGCGTCTTGATTCGTCTGACGTACCAGTCCAATGTCGGTCGCCGCGGCGTAGCGCCAACGTGTCAACGAACAACCTCAAAGAGCACGCCGCCCACCTGCACGACGTCGCCACGTTCAAGGTGCACGCGACCCCTTACCAGCTCTTGGTTGACGTAAGTGCCATTGGTCGAACCGAGATCCTCGATCGATAGGTCCCCCTGATCATTCGCCACCCGAGCGTGACGCGACGAGAGAAACGCGTCTTGAAGGGAGAGATCGCATTCGCCACTTCGACCGATCGTCACGCCAATCTCCACGTCGACACGTTCACCGCTTCGCTCAGTGGGTTCAATAAACTCGAGCGCCAACGTTGAGCGACGTCGGCGACGGCTCCTCACTCGGTCATCCACCGGACGAGCCTGTAGCGACGCCACACGAAGCACGCGCGCAAAGAACAGCACGGCCACGACCATCACCAGGACCTGAAGCGGTCGAATGACCGCCGCGTAGTTCGTCGTCGCGACGATTGGACTCAAGCGAGCTCAATCCGAAAATGGAGCTTGCCCACCGTCACGTCGTCACGCGGCGAGAGCGAGACGGCCGACACGCGATGTCCGTTCACGTACGTGCCGTTGGTGGACTCCAGATCTCGGATGGCCACGCCCTGGGCCGTTCGCCACACTTCGGCGTGCTGGCGCGAGACGTTGGAGTCGTTGACGACCACTTCGACGTCGGGACTGCGCCCAATGATCAACGGGAGATCACCGATGGCAAAGGACCGACCGTCGCTCGCGATGAGCCGAGGCTGACTCTCGCCGCCGATGAACTCCGTCTTCACCTCGACGGCCCCCACTTTGAGGTCGTCGTCGATGAAGATCTCGACCTTCACCGGCCCCACAAAGGCGTATCCCTCCGACAACGCGTGCTGACGAACCGTCTCTTCGAGCTCGGTGACGAGTGCCTTTTGGAACCCCTCGAATCGCTGGGCGTCGGCCAGTCCGAGCCACACGCGAATCACGTTGGCCGAAATTGGCCCCCGACTGGAGAGACGACGGGTCAAGTCGACTTCGCGAACAATGCGCGTGCCGATCTCAATCGNNGAACAATGCGCGTGCCGATCTCGATCGGCTGCAGCGCACTCTTGAAGGGTCGCGAGAACGTGCGTTCAAATATGCGCTCGAGGCGATTTTCAACACTCTTTAGAACCATGGCACCCTTAATGGTACCGGTCGGTCCCACGTATTTGAAGGCGTCGAGAGACCGAAGAATCGCGTGCACTATTGTGACGAGGTCTCAGGGCGAGTGGCGNNCCCCCCTCGCCCACGACGTGGCGTCCGAAAGGACGCCACCGGCGACCAGCCGCACACTTCGCCAGGCGGAGCATTGCCACGTCACATTCGAGCCCCACGTCATTTCGACGAGTTGGATTCTGTGTCCATTCTGGACGGTTGCGCTGATGATCCCGGGTTCGAAATTCCGGTTGAAATTGGTTCTTTCGAAGAACCCTCAAAAGCAAGTATTTATACCGGTAAAAGTGACTCACTTTTGGGCGCCGAGAGTGTTTTTTGGGGCACCACGGACAGCATCATTGACATGCCCAACAACGGACTTTTGGTCAAGCACCAAGCAGACAATCTGGTAGCCAACATACGTGGTCGCCACGCTCGTATCGCCGCCGCCGCCCCCTTCCGAACGCGATTCCAATTAGCAGAAATCCTGCCAATTTCCCCCGCCGCTCCGGCACTTGATTTTCCACTTACCACGCGCGCCATCGGTTCGAGCAGCCGAATCCGCTTCACCATCAATGGTCAGACCCTCGCCGATATTCTCGATTGGAGGCCAGGACTTCTGGCCACCAGCCTCGACGGAGCCTGGGTCGTGTTGTGCCCCGATAAGTCCGGCCTTCCGTTGCGCCGTCACGACGGTCGTGCTTCTTACTGTGAAGACAACCGCCTCCGTCTGTCAAGGGCACTTACTGTCAAGCTCGAACTTGATCTCGGCGACGAGGTTGCCATCGTTGTTCTCCCCCGGCACGGCGCAATCGCTCTCTGCAATCCAAACCAATTTTTCAATGGCGCCCCACTGTCATTACTTACTGCTTCAACCGAGGACATTGCCAGCAATATTTCGAAAGGAATGACTCTATGAACAACTCAAATGCTATCGATCCCATCGTGGGAATGCTTAACGCTCTCGGTTTAACTGTCGAGGATCTTGTCGCCCATGTGGCATCCAATGAGACCGGTGACACCAATGCTGTGACTCTTGCTACTTACATCAGTTCAGCGAGCCGTAGTCTTTCCAAAACCACGAAGAAGAGTTATTCCACTCACTTCAGGCATTTGATCAACGGCGTACCTCGGCAGTGCACATGCACATGCGACGTTTGCCTCAAGGCATGGAGCGATGCCGCGATGTGTAGTTGTGAGTGCGGCACTTGCAAAGATGCACTCGCGTTCCCCGCGATGGGAGATCGTTTCGTGTCACCACGATCTTTCACACAGACAGAAATCGAGCCCCTTGCTCAGATCGTCGAACGTGCGGCAATCAAGCGCGCGATGCTGGAGAACGTTGTTCGTGCCAAGAGAGGACTGGCGCCCAAGCCTACGCACGGTCAGGGTGCGCGTGAGATGTGCGTCACTGCTTTGCGATTCCTCTTCGTAAGGATGGTCAAGGACGAGCTAATTACAAAGAGCCCCGCCGCCGAGATCTCAAAGGGAAAGCGAAGCGTCTCAAAACGTCGCGCTATTTCGGACAATGAGTTGGCTGAACTCTTGGAGATCGTGGCAACTGGAGGCGACGACCCGATGCTTGACCTCGCCATCAGCTGGGCCGAGTTTGAACTTGGTGCGCGTCGCGGTGGTGTCTTGAAGATGAACATTGGACACATTGATCGCATTGGACAACTCATCAGCTTGTGGGAGAAAGGAAATCTCTTCCGACCACAGCCCTGTTCACTCGAACTCATCAATTTTTTGACGAACCTCGCCACTTCCAGAGGGGGTTCAAGTTGCATCGCTGGTCACCCAGACTTCAATCCGAATGCACCAGTGTTCTACTTTTCTGACGCAACCCCAGAGTTTCCGCACGGCCTTACGGGCCGTCGTTTCGACACATTGCACAAGCGCATTCAACTCAAACTGCCTTGGGCTAATTCAATCCTTTACACGGGTCACGCTTTGCGCCACACAATAAGCACGATGGTAGAGCGCATCGCTGGATTCGAAACTGCGAAGACCATGCTCGGTCACGCTGGCGGCACTCCGACCGACACATACGTGAAGGCAGGCCTGCCGGAAGTCGCGCGCGCCATAGCGGACATCACGGGGAGACCGCACCCGCTTGCCATCGATGAAGAGTCCGAATAAGGGTCAATTCGCCTCACATGAGGCTTGTTTGCTTCACTCTGCTCTCATCATGAGGGCCAGTCACACCCAAGAGCGATACTGCGAACGTGAGTATGACCCATTACGAACTGCTCGGAGTGTCTCAAGACGCCACCCTCGAGGAGATTGAGAGCGCATACCGACGTGCATCCAAAGCCTTCCACCCCGACGCAGGCGGTCCAGTATCCAATCCTGCGCTATTTCGAATGGTTGTCGAAGCACGCACGGTTCTCGCAAACAGGAGCGACAGGGAAGATTATGACGCTGAGCTTCTCGGCGCTCAGTACTCTCAGCGCTCTGCCAACGTGAGCGGACCAACTCCGCCGCAGCAATCAAGAAAAGGGAAGACAACTCGGCCTCCATCGAATTCTTCGGCCCCCACGCGCAGCAAGAAAATGCAGCGGAGCTATTCGCTGTTGGCAATCGCAGGAACGGACTATGTCGTAAGCAGATGGATCATCCAGTTCGGATTTCGAATTCACGTAGGACTGGTCTCGAATTTTGGCCACCAACTCATGGGGTTGGCGTTCATTCCCGTCATCGCCTTCGTAATCATCCCAAGAGAGCGCATCTTGAGACTTTGGGTTCGATTCCGAGCAGTGATGTCAAAGCACCACAAGATCAGTGCAACCAGGTTTAGGACGACTCGTACCGCATCGAATTCAAAAGGTTAAGATTTCTTGCGGCACAGGCCGGTATTACAGATTTTTCGATAGATTCGTAGTTCGTTCAGGAACTTTCAAGACGAGATTGAATATTTACGCCCCTATACTTGACAAATCGTGAATAAAAGGCTACTTTGCTGGACACGCATATCATGTCAGACAAAGAGGGTGGAATCCAATCAATGACTAACGAAGAACTAGAACGAGTCTTCACTTCGCAGATCCCCGAGGCATTCCAGCGAAGGGCGTTGGGCTCAGTCTTCGCCTCTTATCGCATAAGCAAAGAGCAGTGTCGGATTCAGTTCGCCCCTACTGAAGCCGTAAACGTTGAGCCATTTTATCGACGCGGCGTGCTTGAAGGGCAACTGAGGGACTCCGCGGGACTATCCCCGGAATTGATCGCGCGAACTGCGCGTGCCGAGGGGAGTAATTGGAATCACACGGAGATTCAGGGTGGCCAAGTCGTCCTAACAGCAAGCGCCGTACCCAGCGCCGGAGCAGTGGTGAGGAAGGCCGACTACCGCATTGACCTCGCCCAAACTAATGCTCCCACTTTGTTCAGCGCATTTAATGAGAATGAACAGACGCCGTTGTACGCGATTCTGATTCACAGCCGAAGTCTCTGGGATACCCATGAAGAGCGTGCCAAATTCGGTCATCTTCCTGGCTCGGCTTACATCGCTTTTCCCGACCAATCACTTGATGGGTACATGCACAAGTTCAATCTCTTTGAAAAGTACCCTGACATCGTGGAGCGTCATCAGCCCGACGACTTGAGTGGTTTGGCAAAACTTCGTTACATCCAGCGATCTCAGGCTGGTTTCTGGGCAGCATGAAGAGTGGCACGCCAGGATTTGTTGGAGGACGGCTTCGTGAAGCACGCGAGGCACGGGGACTTTCAGCGATAGCGCTGTCAGACATCGCGGGCGTCACGCGTCAGACAATGTCGCAATACGAAAAGGATCAAGCGACCCCAGGGCCAGAAGTCTTGGCACGCATTTCTTCAAGACTGAATCTTCCCGAACAATTCTTTATGTTGCCACTGCGGGAAACAGAGCGCGGAACCATTTTTTTCAGATCGATGGCTGCTTCGACAAAGACAGCTCGCACGCGCGCAGAGAGTCGCTTTGCGTGGCTGCAGGATATTACTGAATACCTGACAGAGTTTGTTGAACTCCCTGAAGCAGATTTTCCAGTCTTGTCGTTACCTGAAGATCCCTTATTGATCTCTGACGACGACATCGAGGAAGCCGCCGCAAATTTACGCGCATACTGGAACCTAGGCGAGTTGCCAATCGCCAATATGGTTTCGCTTCTTGAAAACAAGGGGGCAATAATCGCTCGCGGCGCACTGGGCGCTGAAACCTTGGACAGCCTTTCTGAGTTCGCCCCCGGGCAAAAGCGTCCATTCATATTGATCGGCACGGACAAGGGGACATCATCTCGTTGGCGTTTCGACGCCGCGCACGAACTCGGTCACATTATTTTGCACGCTCACGTCCCGCCAAGTTTGCTGGCAAAGGCCGACAGATTCAAACTGATTGAAAGCCAAGCGCATCGTTTTGCCGGTGCGTTTTTACTGCCATGCGCTTCGTTTGGAGATGATCTTTACGGCGCCAATCTCGATAACTTCAAGACACTGAAACTGAGGTGGAAAATATCGATCTCTGCAATGGTCATGCGTGCTCGTCAATGCGGAATGATCACAGAGGAAACAGAACGACGATTATGGATCAACCTATCTCGAAGGGGTTGGCGCAAGTTGGAGCCGTATGACGACACGATGCCTCCAGAAGAGCCGAGACTACTAAGAAGTGCAATCGAACTCATTCTTGAGCAGGGGGGACAGACACCGGATGAGATCCTGGGCAGGCTGGCACTGTCATCGTCTGATCTCGAATCTCTCACCGGTCTTCCAGACGAGTTTCTCACTTCGTTCTCTCGGGTCTCACTACGACAGCAGAGTTTCGAAGCCGAGACTACGTCTGAGACCTCAACGGCCCAAATCATTCCTCTAAGACCTCGCCGCCGGACTGTCTAGTGGCGATCGACAAGCCCAAGAAGATGCAACCACTCTCGACGCCCCGGGAGAAAGTAATGGGACTTGCTGAAGCTTTGGACGAGCTCATTGTCCTACGGCTGCGCTTGGAGCGGAAGGAATCTGAAGCCGGGTTCGGTCTCGTCTGGGAAGACATTCAGGAGAACGTAGAAGGACTTCTAGTAGCGGAGGTTCCCGTCTTGGCCTCCGTTTCCACTCTCGATGTCAAGGGGGGCAAACCATACGAAGCACCTCACGTATTGATCGAGGGGGACAATCTTCACGCGCTGCACACTCTGCAAGCCACTAATCGCGACACGGTGGACGTCATCTACATAGACCCTCCATACAACACGGGAAAGGAGTTCATCTATAACGACAAGTTGGTCGATGCCGAAAGTACATTCCGTCACTCGGCTTGGCTGTCGTTCATGTCGAAGCGTCTGCGACTTGCCCACAGTCTTCTTGCGCCAAGCGGGCTGATCTTCATCAGTATTGACGATAACGAACAGGCAAACCTCAAGTTGCTCTGCGACGAAGTGTTTGGCGTATTGAACTTCGTGACCTGCGCCCCAACCATTATGAACCTGAAGGGCAACCAAGATCAGTTTGCCTTCGCCGGAACTCACGAATACACGCTGGTCTACGCAAAGGACAAGACACAGTCCATTGTTGGGCAGTTCGAAGTAGATGAAGAAGCGATGCTTGACGAGTGGGAGACTGACGAGTACGGATGGTGGAAACGCGGCGCCGGTCTCAAGGCCACTGGTGTTAATGCCCCCCGCTCAAAACGCCCGAACCTTTGGTATCCCCTCTATGTGGCTAAAGACTCAACGTACGTTTCACCTGTGCGTCAAAAGTCCACCGATGTTGAGATCTGGCCGAAGACTTCTGGCAATGAAATGTCATGGCGGTGGTCGTCGACTACCGCGGACGAGCGAAGTTATGACCTCATCGCGGTCGGCACTTACCCCAACTTCACGATTTACAAAAAACAGCGACCCGGCCTAGGTGACCTCCCAAGCAAGAAGCCGAAGAGCACGCTCTACAAGCCCGAATACTCAACTACGAATGGGACCAACACGCTCAAGAAAATCCTCGGAGACCGAAGCTTTCCCAATCCAAAGCCGGTCGATCTGATCAAAGATCTCGTGTCGCTCTGTGCGCTTCGCGACGATGCAGTCGTTCTCGATTTCTTTGCGGGTTCAGGCACCACACTTCAGGCAGTGGCTGAACTCAACGCTGAAGACGGCAAGCACCGCCGCTGCATTCTCGTGACGAACAACGAGAACAACATCTGCAGAGAAGTCACGCAACCTCGAATTGCCGCGATTCTCTCTGGCAAGTGGGCCGACGGAAAACACGAAGCCCTCCCAGGATCACTGGCGTTCTATAAGACAGACTTCATCGTGCGCCGCAAGAACCTGGACCGAATGCGATCCGATATCGCCAGGCACACGGTGGATCTTGTCGCCATCAAAGAAGGGGCACAGCGCAAGGGTCTTACAGGCACCGACTTCACAATGCTGACTGGCCCGGCGAAAAGCATCGCAGTAGTGACTTCTCTTTATCCCGATCACGCCGCTGTGCACGAAGCCGCAACGTCTGCGGCTCGGGCGGACGACGCCAAAAGCGCCTACCTCTTCACTTGGAGCGATCAGGGCATCGAAGCCGAATTAGTGGAGCAGTGGGAAGGTTGGAATGTTCAACCACTGCCTGCCGAAATGCTCGCAGCGCTGAGACGCCTTGCGCCCACTCAGTCACTCTTTGATGAAGCGAGCACGGGAGAAGAGGGTTGATGTCCGGCCCGGAGCCAAAGGAGTACCAGTCGGAGGCAATCGTCAAAATTGCCGACGCTCTTACCCAGCTTCTTGTCATTCCAGAGATCGATGACCGCTTGCTCGTTCTAAAGGCACCCACCGGCTCGGGTAAGACACTGACCGCCGCATACGCCCTTTCGAAAACACACGACAGACCTCAGAATCCACCATTCATTATTCTGTGGCTCTCTCCAGGTAAGGGCAACCTTCACAAACAATCGGCTAAAGCACTGTCGTCGATTTTGGCCAACTCCTCGCTTGACGTCAAACTCCTCGATACTCGAGACGACATCGTGGCCAACTCGACGCCGGTGAGTGGTTCGTTGTTCGTTGTGAACTGGGAGAAGTTGCGCACAGAAAGGGACGGCGAATGGGCGAACAAGATGCTCCGAAAAGGCGAGACTGCCAACCTATTTACGTTGCTCTTCAACACAACGAAGCAAGGGATGGACATGATCGTCGTTATCGACGAGAGTCACACTCAGTTGGACGGCCCTCAAACGGTGAAGCTGATGGCCGCGATCAAGAGCTTTCGCCCTTTTATTCAGTTCGAGATATCCGCAACGCCCACGAGAGCGCTCGACGAGGAGATGCGAGAGGAGGGCGTACACCATTCGGTCGTCATTCCGTTTCGCAAAGTGGAGGCCGCCGGTATGGTGCGCCGCTCCGTATTGCTCAACCCAGACTTTGAGGAAGTTCAGAAGGAGCATCCAACCGACACACTTGACTTGCAAGTGCTCTGGGCAGCATGGGAAAGAACTGAACAACTCAAAAGGCAGTTCGAAGCCACCGGTTCGCCGGTGAAACCACTCATGTTGATTCAATACCCCGACGGCGCGGAAGCCAGGCTTCGTGCGGAAGTCGTGGAGAAGTTTCTGAGGGACCGGGGCTTATTGTCCAACTCAACCTATGCGACTTGGCTGACGGAAGAGCACTCGCCCAACCTCGATCTCATCGCACAGAATTCAAGTTCCTATCGAGCACTAATTTTTAAGCAGGCCATCGCTACGGGCTGGGATTGTCCGCGTGCCCAGGTACTGGTCCAGTTCCGCAAACCTGGATCTGATACGTTCCAGATTCAGACGCTAGGTCGATTGATGCGAACGCCCGAGCAGAAGCACTACGACAATGAAGACCTAAACGTTGCTTACGTTTATTCGGACTTGGCCGGTGTCACGGTCAAGATTACGAGCGACGAGCCGGGCTTCGCGCTTCGAGACACAACGATCACTCGCGGCCCACTGTATCCGAGCGTGGGTCTCAAACTACGGTCAGTTTTCCAGCCTCGCCGTCGCGAGTTCCACTATCCGACCACCTCAACTCTTGAGCCAGCACTATTTTCAGAACTCAATGTGAAGGTCAAGCCTTTGCTCGTAAAACCACCGATTCGAGAAACGCGTCGCGATGTTCTCGTGGACGGTTCGCTCGACGCCAAGGCGGTAGTCGGCGGAAGCGAAGCCGCGTTCGACGGCGCCTTCGTTGATGGGGTGCTCGGCGAACAATTCGTCCAGGCACTTTACGACCAGGTAATCACTTCTCGCATTGGTCCATACCGTTCACGTGAACAGAGCCGTTCTCGGATTAAGACATCACTTGTCAAATGGTTTCAGTCTGAGATCCAGTGGCAGCCCGACGAGATCCAACACTTCGTGCTTGAACAAAGTGGGACGGTCTCTGAGGCCATCGATGCCGCCTGTCACATTGCATCCGCATCGGACGAAGCAAAGGCCATCATTGACGCGCGACTTCGGCGTCGCACCACAGACGACTGGGAAGTGCCTCGCTCCGAACTAATAGCCAGTGACAATTGGGAGAAGCCGGAGGCTATCGGTACGCTGTTCATTCCTCCCCTTGTTCCCATTGGTCGTAGTAAACCCGAACTCCGCTTCGAACATTGGCTCGGCATCGAGGTGAATGCAAACCGCGTCGTCTGGTGGTGGAAAAATGGTGTGCGCGATGAGAAGTACTTGGGAATTCCTTACAAACTCATCGCACCGGTAACGGGTGTAGCGAGCGAAGAAATTACTTACCCCGACTACATCGTGATGAGCGCTTCGGAAGAAGTCTGGATCATTGAAGTCAAGGACATCGATGATCCAGACGGCGAGGCTGGAGGCGCAACTTCATGCAAAGCTCGCGGCCTCGCGGTCTGGGCCGAAGAGATGAGCGCGCTCCATCAGACGAACACTGAACTCCTGAGTTTGACGCCGGTGCGGGCTGTCGTAGTCGTTCCAGGAGCAGGCGGTGAAAACGACATCTCTGTAAAAGTAGGTTCACCATCCGACTGGCAAGAGCCAACTCCAGCGAACCACTCCACTGGTCATGGTTGGACGCCTATCAACTTCGCCGACTGAACTCATGCCAAAATGCTTAATCAGCGAGGCCCCGCAGTCGTCGTTCCGGGCCTACCATCGTGAGTATGACCGACCTCTACGAGAACTCCATCACCTTCATTCGCACAGATGGAGGGCACGAGATCATCGAGCGCATACCTGGTTATTGGCCAGTGCCTATCGGCGGGACAGTCGAACTCGGCAACCCTAACCGCGACTATGGCGTCGTCAGCGTGAGGATTCGAGTGAACAGCACAGACGCACCTCCGAAAATAGACCTCTACCTGGACTGCGCGTTGCTCCCCACAGGTTTGGGTCTGTAGCCACCGCGGGCCTCAACGACCCGCTCATTTTGAAATGTCAAGTGGCCGAGCGATCGCGACATGAGCCCACCTCCCACTCTGAATTACTGCAGCTTCTCCGTTTGGCAAAGACCTCAACATGTCCGGCGGAACCCTGTACTGCTGCTGCAAGCGTCCGCTCGTCGCCACTCGGACTCCCAGACCGTCGGCCATCTGCGAGTCCTCCCACACCTGAACCGTTCCGGCGAGTTCCACGATGGCATCTGGCAACGGTGTGCGATGACTGATCACCGTGCCACATGTCTGGAGCAACCGGTCGGCGGCACCACCTAGGCTCGCCACGGTCTGCGCGCCGATAACGATCGCAATGCCCGCGGACCTTGTTCTCTCAACCAAACCCGCCAGAAATTGACTAGCTCGTTGGTCTTGTCCTACCGCTGAGAACTCGTCCAGACAGATAATTGTTCGTCGATTATCCGGGGACGCGGCGAGTTCGCCGATCATTGCGAGTAACCACGAAGCGACGTCACCCGCTGTTTGAGGAGCGGATGTACCCGGCACACTGATCCACGCTGCATCGACTTCTCGAAGGCTCCATGCCAAGGGGCAACTATCGAAGCGGTCCCCAACAGTGGCGGCGATTGCTCGAAGTCGTAGATAAACAGAGTTCCACTGGGCGTTAGCGAACGACGACGCTTCGGCTTTCAGTGCGAGTGATCGCTCCGTCACCTGAAGTTCGTAGAGAGCCGACGTTACGCCAGGGCGTACTCGCTCGATGAGTTCGGCCAACGAGCGAGGAGGTGAACCGGCACCTAGCGCGAGGTCGAGCATGGTCACCGCTTCGGCATGGTGGAACGGACTCTCGCCGCCGTGGAATAGACCACTCAGCCGCTCGCGCAACTGCGCAACATTTCCGTCGAAGCCGCGCAGCGGTTGTTCGGGCCAGTAGCGGATGTTCCGGTAACCCCTGTCCCACGCGAGTTCACCGAACTGTTGTCGGTTCTGGTCAGCTAGCCCTTTTGCATCTATGAAAAGAATTCGTATAGGGGGTTCGCCTGGGTTCGCCTGGCTGAGCCGCATAAAGGTACTCACAAGTCGAAGTTGCGTGACGGTCTTGCCTGTTCCGGTGCCACCGATAATGCACAGATGGCGCGTGAGGTCTTCAAACGAGAGACCCACGAGAGAAGTCGGTCCACACGGCCCGACAGCACTCCGCACGGCCAACGCTCGTAGGTCTCCGTCGAGCATCGTGCCCAGGATGGCCCTCATCGGCTCACCTCGGGAATGTCACCTGAACGGTGCCACCGGCGCAGTAGTTGCAGACGTCGTGCTTGCTGACGCTGCCACACTCGTAAGTCCACGGTCGTCCGATTGACGACGCGTCGGTCAAAGGCCATAAAGGTTGCAACGGCCAGCATGGAAGCGATCAGTTCAACGCAGTAGCCAAGGGCTACTGCAAGTGGCATCCCAACATGAGAGGAACGACTCCAGGTGAAAGTGTGCACAACTGTGATGAGAAAGACCGAGGGTCTGGCGAAGATCGACGCGATAGCGAATCCAGTAATCACGTACGCTCCGGCTACTCGTATCAGTTCGACAGGTCGCAACTCGAGCAACCAGGTCATGGCAATCACTTCGCCGAGGACCAGCAAGCCAAATGGGGGAACCAGAGATACCACGACGGCCACAAGCACTCCAATGTGCCAAAGCAATTCCCTCGCACCTCGCGGCGCGGCAAGTGGCACCAAAGGCCAACGCTCTTCGTCGCGGTGGTGCCCACTTGCGTTACGCATTACGGCCACCGGACTATGTGCAATCTCGACGCAAGATCACCGGGTAGACGCTCTTGAGCGTGGGTTACCACCGAGATCGCCTCGTCAGTGGCGTAATAACACACGGCGTGGTAACGCGGCGGCAACGACGCGACGACAACGTCACTGGTGGCGTCGTAATCGTATCGACGGGTCAGTAGACCCATCTGGATATTTCTGGTTCGCTCAATTGTTTTGGCGACACGCTCGCGCTCAATGGCCACGATTCGACCGTCGGGCATAAGCACTTCACCGTCAGGGAGGTGAGGTGAACTCTGCCCGCGAGTACGCGGCGGGACCACGGCTCGAATAGATCTCTCACTTCGCCAACCAATGTCATTTGGGTAGCCAGTCTGAATAGTAAGTCGAATGGCGACGACATCAGCGTTGTGCGAGAGGGTTGAAAGCGCAGGCTCTTCGCTCGGAAAGCTCTGCCCGCTGACGCGCATCCCTGCCGCAGTCAGCCAGACAAAAGGTGGCTGGCCACTCAGCAAGGTTCGGCTTGTGGCCCACCCGCGATCGAGCCAACGACTGACGGTCTTACGCGCAGCGTCGGGGCTGACAGGTCGTTGATCGACCTGAGAGAAAAGCGTCGCAAGTTGGTCGATCCGCATTGCGCCCTGGTCTGCACACCAGTTCATACCGACGAGATCGCGAGTTCCGTAACGAACGCTACCGGCGTCGCGTCGCCGTCTTTTTGTATCGCTCACCATTGTCCTCCTTGCTTTTACGTTTTTCTTTCCCTTTCTTTTTCTCTTTCTCTTTCTCTTTCATTGTTTTCTTTTTCTTTTTCTTTTTCTTTTCCTCTACTTCTTCTCTTTTACTTTGATTGCTATTTCTTTCTTCCCAACCCCAATATCTCGTTTTGCTGAGAGGGTGGGGTTGGGAAGAAAGAGAAGCAATCCCTGGAGGTCGCTCTCTAAGGAGTGACCTCCAGTAGATGACCGTCCGGGGAGTTGATTGGTCGGCACGTATTGGACGCCGTTTGGCCAAGAGAGCGACCGGCATTAGGCAGTAGGTCGGTGACTGTAAGGTTCCGCTCAGCGGAGTCTTATCCCCTGGTAGTGGAAACGGTTCGCCTTCCCCCGACGGCGCCGGGTGACCGTATCGACGAAGTTCATTCGGTGACCGAACTCTTGTTGTTGCATCGTCGGACGGTCCACTTGTCCGCACCACTGCAAGTAGGTTTCGTAAAGTTCAGCGGCTCCCGTAAATGCTCCGCCCACGATCTCCGCGCATTCTTCGAGAAACGCGCTGAGTACGTCCTGCTCACTGCGGTAGTTATTGGTCGCTGCATTCCACGTCTTTGGAAGGGTAGGAAGTGCGCCTCGCTGGTACCAACTCACTGCGCCCTTTACGGCCCAGGCAACAACGCCCTCAAGTTCTGCATGAAGATCCGACGGTAACGCTTTGTCGGCTCCGACTTCGAACTCCCTTTCGAACGGCACTACGACCAGTCGGCGCCAAATTCCTATATCGCTTCCGCGCACTGTCGGCAGATGGTTTGTCGCCAGGAAGTATTTTGCTTGGGGTATGAATTCGGTGTAGTTCTCGTACAGCTTGCGAGCAGTCATGGAATCGCCAGCAATAAGTCCTTTCACTCGCGACTCGTTAATGGTCTGGCCAAAGTCAGTCTCAGTGAGTATGGCGCAACGCGCTCCTTGCAAACGAGCGAGGTCACTATTCGCTCCGTTTGAAGCGGGACGACCGAGCAAGACTGACTCAGGGGTTTGTTGCGCATAATCGGAGCCCAGCGCTGATTTGACCGTATGTAAGAGCGTGCTCTTACCGTTGGAACCCTTGCCGACGAGCAGCCACATCTTCTGCTCAGTGGTATCGCCGGTCAAGGTGTATCCGATGAGTTCTTGAAAGTACTTCTGAACGTCCGCACTCGGACCAAGCACCTCCTTCAAGAAACGCTGCCATCGCGGGGCGGATGCCTTAGGGTTGTATGACACCGGGAGACGCTTTGTGACTATCTCGCTACGGTCGAACGATCGAATCTTTCCAGTCCGTAAGTCCAGTACTCCATCTGGCGTACCAATGACGTCGGACGAGGCGTCAATCGACGCATTCGACACCTGAAGTTGAGCACTTCTACTCGCCAGAGAAATGACACCATTGATGCCGCTGTTGTTCATTAGACCTCGACACTTCCGGGGGCGCCACTTCTTGAAGTTTCTGAGTTCAATTCCTTTCAAGGCATCCGATGGTTCCATTGTCTCGAGGTGCCGGAGCGTTTCAATGACCAACGAAGTTAGGCGGGAACTTTCGTGGTCCCATGTCCAACCGCTCGCTTGATCAAAAACGAGCCATTTCTGTTGCGAGGAACTGAATCGAATGTCTTCGCCATGCAGTTCAATCACTGATTCGACAACTTCCACCGGTGTGATGTCACCCGGGAGTTCGCTGATGGTCATAGGTCTCTCTCCTTCTTGAGGGTTTTGTGTCCCCGTTTTTCACCGGAGGATGCCCGGCTACCACTTGATGGTTCGGACTTACGGCGCGGACGCACGGAGGTTGATTGGACGCCGGACGAACCCCGGCGAACTGCCGTTTTGTCTTCTTTGTTTTGCGTGACACGATCGATTCGAGCTTCAATGAGGGACCAGTAACGCGGCTCCAGTTCGCAGCCGACAACGTTGCGCCCACACAGCAGCGCTGCTTCGGCAGTGGTCCCACTTCCAAGAAAAGGATCAAGGACAACCTGACCGGGCCGACTTACTGCTTCAATGAGACGGCTAATTAGAAGGAGTGGTTTTACCGTTTCGTGCTTCACGCCATCGGCTCCGACCGGGCGCTCAGCTTTGCTCGCCTTGGCAACCGAGAGCAGGCCATGTCCGATTGAAGTCTCAGAAAATAGATGGGTCGCGTACATCGCGCCCTCTTGGTCGTCAAGACGACAGAGGCAAACTGCCTCCGCACAATCACTGTCGTGAACGAACCACACGTTGGACGCGAGGCGGTCGCTCCCCGTAATGGCTCTATGATCAAGAGCTCCGACGCCGAACTCGATAACGTTTTCTATGGTCTCGACATCGTCGTCGAATGGCTTTCGGGCGACCACTATCGGTTCGTGTCCCGGACGCAACGTGGAGCGGTGGTCTGACAACTGTTCGGCGAGCCGCGCGTCATCGTAGTCGGCGGCTACCCGACCAAGATCCCGTGTGGCCTGCCGACCTGGTGCGTAAACCCAATTGATGAGGTCACGAACTTCGAAGCCCGCGAGTTGGATCGCCACTTGGGTGAGCCCTACGGTTCGCGTGGCGGCAAATGCAAGAAGAAAACCACCGGGGGCGAGAACGCGGAGGACTTCGCGCCAAAGTTCGGGGCCGGGTACCGAGTTGTCCCAATCAGCTCCGTCGTAACCATTGCTGTCGTTATAGAAAGTCTCGCCCTTTAGCCACGCGTGCAGCATGTCCTCGAGTTCGAGGTTGCTTGTCAGCCCATAGGGAGGGTCGCAAACGACCGCGTGAACACTTTCGGACGCTACATTTTTTAGTTGCTCGGAAGCGTCGCCTTTCAGAAAGGTGAAGGAGGGAGGCAGAATAACTTTCTTCACTTGACAGACCGTCCCGAGCGGCGGCGCTGGGACCTTTTGTTTTGATGAACTTTTCAGTTGTGTTTTGATCACGAGTTGATGATGTGGATTTCGCAATGAAACACACGCTCTGCGTCCTATTGGACGCTTCGTAGCCAACATCGAAGTGTGGCTAATTCGCGACCGCGTTTTAGATTTACACCGCCGATTTCGAGAACCGAAAATTCAGCGAAGTTTTAGCCTCGGGGTTCGCCGAGGTTCGCATTATCAAACTGGCGCCGTGGTCACACCAGAGTTACATTGGCACTATGACTAATCCACACCCCAACAGGGTGCGGCAGTCGTCGGGTAGTCGTGAAACGTCCAAAGGGACGCCTGAGGGAGGGCCAGTCCCCCCTCGCCCACTACCGTCGCCGGCTCCTATCCGGATTCCCTGCAAGATCTCGGCTTTGGCCCACTGTTCATTCACGTCGCTCGCCGTCGTTCGCCTGCGTCGCGCGTTGGTCGGAGAGGTGTTCGTTGGTCGGCCGTCGACCCGTGACGATGCGCACGATGGCGAGTACTGTGAACCAATGAGCCAGCGCCAGAGCCCTCCGTTTCGCGCCGATCACGTCGGTAGCTTCCTGCGTCCCGCCGAGTTGCTGGCGGCTCGACGCGACGCCGCCGACGGACGCCTGGACGCCGAGGGGCTGCGCGCGGTCGAGGACCGGTCGATTCGCGACGTCGTCGCGTTACAAGAGGGCCTGGGCTTCCAGTCGGCGACCGACGGTGAGTTTCGCCGGACGTCGTGGCACATGGACTTCATCTACCAGCTAGGCGGCGTTCGCCGCTCCGACGAGCAGCTCGAGGTCGCCTTCAAGAACGCGGAGGGGACCACGTCATTCACCTCGGCCGCCCTCAAGATCGACGGACCGGTGCGCATCGACCAGACGATCTTCGCCGACGCCTTCACGTTTCTGCGCGACACCGTCACGACCGCGTTGCCCAAGATCACCATCCCCTCGCCGAGCATGGTCCACTACCGCGGCGGCATGGCCGCGATCGACCCGTCGATCTACCCCGACGTCGAGGAGTTCTGGAACGACCTCAGCGCCGCCTACGCCGAGGAGATTCGGCGCCTCGGCGCCCTGGGCTGTCGATACCTCCAACTCGACGACACCTCACTCGCCTACCTCAACGACCCCGCCCAGCGCGAGATGATCGCGGCGCGCGGCGACGACGCTGAACACCAGCACCTGCGCTACATCCGCCAGATCAACGCGGCGCTCGCCGGACGCCCCGAGGGCATGGCGGTGACGACGCACTCGTGCCGCGGGAACTTCCAGTCCTTCTGGGCGGCCGAGGGCGGGTACGACTTCGTGGCCGAGGCACTCTTCTCCGAGCTCAACGTCGACGGATTCTTCCTCGAATACGACGACAGCCGCTCGGGCGACTTCTCGCCGCTGCGCTTCGTGCCCCCGGGCAAGATGGTCGTGCTGGGGCTCGTGACGACCAAGCGCGGCGACTTAGAGTCCAAGGACGAATTGAAGCGCCGCATCGACGAAGCCAGCCAGTTCGTGCCGCTCGATCAGATCTGCCTCTCGACGCAGTGCGGGTTCTCGTCCACGGTGGAGGGGAACTCCATCACCTACGCCGACCAGGTCGCCAAGTTGCGGCTGGTCAAAGAGACGGCCGACGAGGTCTGGGGCTAGGCGCCCGGTCCGCCAGACGGCTCTGTCGACCTCTCGACGGAGCGCCGCGGCCACGGCCGTCGTCTCGCCGTGGCCGACTCCTCGACCCAGTGGCCCACCGGCAGGATCTCGGCGTGGAAACGGTCACGGACCGCTCCCCAGATCCCTCGCGGCTGCCACAGAGCGACGACGACCGCCACCGAACCAAAGATGATGAGATACCACGCACCTTGCTGCTGAAGCGACTGCTGAAGCGCGAAGAAGATGATCGATCCGACGATCGGCCCTTCGATGGTGCCGAGTCCTCCGATCATCGAGACGAAGAGCATCTCGGCCGCCCACTGGAGACTGAAGACGCTGGTGGGTTGGACGAACGGCTGACTGATCGTGAGCACGGCGCCCGCCGCCCCGCAACCCGCCGCCGCGATGATGAACACCGTGCGCCGGGCCGCTCGGACGTTCGCCCCCGAACTTCGCGCAGCGACCTCGTTGTCGCGAATCGACGACAGCACTAGACCCAGGCGGCTGCGCAGGAGGAGGCTGGTCCCGACGACCACTACGAGAGCGACCAGCCACGCGGCCAGGTAGGAGTAGTGAGCGGTCTCGGCCGGACTGAGGTTCTGCAGGCCGGGCATCAGACGTCCGGTGCCGCCTCCGAGGATGGCCACGGTGCCGATGACGATCATCGCGGTGTCGGCCACCACCCAGGTCGCGATCGAGAAGTAGCCCCCGCGCAGACGAAAGAGCAGGTAGTTGATCGGCACGGCGATGAGTCCACAGACCAGGACCGAGAGCGGGATCGTGACGAAGGGATTGATCCCCTTGAGCGCGAAGTACAAGGTCGCGTACGCACCGAGGCCGACGAACGCCTGCTGGCCAATCGATACCATCCCCGCGTAGCCGGCGAGCAGGTTCCACATGGTGGCCATGATCACCAGGATGTAGAAGTTCGTCAGCGTCGTCGAGAACTGGGCCGGCAACACCCACGGGGCGACGGTCAACAGTCCGACCACGATCGGAGCGCTGATCAATGTATAAAGCGGGGAACGCAGTGAGCGCCGGACCCGCACGTTGCCGCTGCGACCGATGCTGACCTCGGAGCGCGCCTTCACGCGAAGGCCGTCTTCCGGCCGAAGAGTCCCTGGGGCCGAACGGCTAGGACGAGGAGGAACAGGAGATTGCCGGCCAGTATCTGGTATTGGGGGTTGATATGCGCGCCGATCTGCTGGGCCACGCCCAACGCGATTCCGCCCACGAGGGTCCCCCACAGCGACCCGATGCCGCCGATGACCACCGCCTCGAAGGCGAACAGGAGGTTCACCCCTCCCGAGGTCGGGGCGAACTGGGTCATCATCCCGTAGGCGATCCCAGCCAGCGCCACCGTGGCGAACGCAATGGCCGCCGCGATGCCAAAGACGTGCCGGTAGTTCGCGCCGCTCAGTTGCGCCGCCTCGCGGTCGTCGGCGACCGCCCGGATCAGGCGGCCCATACCCGTGCGAGACAAGAAGAGCTGCAGCAACGCCAGTACCAACACGGCCACACCGAGGACGGTGAGGGACACGTAGGAGATGTACACGATCGAGGTGGGGTGCCACGACTGGGTGATGAGCGAGCCGATGTTGACGACCTGGCCGTTCGCCGAGTAGATCTCGAGCAGGAGGTTCTCGATCACAACCGAGAGCCCGAAGGTCACGAGCAGCGTGGTGAAGGGATCGCGGTCGATGCTCTTTTGGATCAGCGTGCGCTGGACGAGATAGCCAATCAGCCCGAACAGGGGCACGACGACGAGGAACGCCCACACCTCGGGCAGATGCAGATGCGGCGTCAAGAAGACCGCGACGTAGGCCGCGACGACCGCGATGTCGCCGTGGGCGAGATTGATGACCTTCAAGACGCCGAACATCAACGAAAGTCCGCAGGCGAACAACGCGTAGAACCCGCCGATCAAGATGCCCTGGATGACGACGTTGGTCCACGTCACGGCGCCACCGTCCCGGGTGGTGGCGTCGGCGAGAGTTCAGCGCCAAAGTACGCGTGATCAATCTGCTCTGAAGTCAAGTCAGCCGGCACCCCGACCAGCGAGGTTCGCCCTTCCAGCAGGCAGTGAACCCGATCGGCCACTGCCACGCCCTGGGCGACGTCCTGCTCGACGATTAAAATGCTCACCCCGTGCGCGACGATGTCGGGCACCAGGGCGTAGATCCGCTCGATCACGATCGGGGCCAATCCCAGCGACAACTCGTCGAGGAGCAGGATGCGCGGATTGGCGACTAACGCGCGGCCAATCGCCACCGCCTGTTGTTCGCCGCCAGAGAGCTGGCCCGCGCGCTGACGGCGGCGTTCGGGCATCCAGTCGAAGAGCTCGTAGATCCGATCGATCGTGAAGGGCCCCTTCCTTGCGTGGTACGCGCCCACCCGTAGGTTCTCCTCCAGCGTCATCGACGAGAACAGCCGGCGACCCTCGGGCACGAGGGAGATCCCCATCTGCACCCGCCTATGGGGGGACATCTTCGCCAGGTCTCGCCCGTCGACGGCGATCGTGCCCGAGGTCGCGCGGTGCAGACCGGCGACCGTGCGCAGCAGCGTCGACTTGCCGGCGCCGTTGGCGCCGATCATGGCGAGGACCTCACCGTCGTTCAACGTGAACGAGACGTCGTCCACGGCCTTGAGCTGGCCGTGGTGCACCACGACGTTGCGGACCTCCAGGAGCGCCTCGCTCATGTGGGGAGCACTTCGTTGATTATCTTTCCGCCCATGTAGACCGCGCGAACGGCGTCCGACGCCAGGACCTCACGGGGCTCCCCGTCCGCGACGATCGCCCCCGCAGCCAGGCACACGAGTCGATCCACCGTCGAGAGCAGGGCGCGGACCACGTGCTCGATCCACACGACGGCGATGCCCTCGGTCTTAAGCCCGCGCACGATCGCCGTCAGTTCGTTCACCTCGAGGTCGGTCAGTCCACCGGCGATCTCGTCGAGGAGCACGACTCGCGGGCCTGAGGCCAGCGCGCGGGCCAACTCCAGACGCTTGCGGTGAAGGAGAGTCAACTCGCCGGCGGGTCGGTTGGCGTAGTCGGCCAGGCCGGTACGCTCCAGCGTCTCGTAGGCCTGAGCGTGGCTTCGCCGACCCATCAATCGCGCACCCTGCTGGGCCGCGACCAGCGCGTTTTCGAAAACGGTCATGTGCTCAAAAGGGCGCGGCACCTGATACGTCCGACCGATCCCGGCCTTGGCGCGTTTGGCGGGCACGAGGTGCGCCAGGTTGATGCCGTCAAACAAGATCGCGCCCGCGTCGGGGCGGATGTCGCCCGAGACCATGGCGAACAGCGACGTCTTGCCCGCACCGTTCGGTCCGACGATGCCCACGGCGTCGCCCGCCGCGATCTCGAGGGAGATCCGCTCCGCCACCACCACCTGGCCGAACTTCTTAGAGACGTCGACCAGCTGAAGCAACGCCACGGGAACCTCAGTTAGGCGTTGGTCGGCTCAAGAGTCCCATTGAGCGGCACGTGCTTGTTCAAGGAGTTGTCAACGACCCATTGCGACCAGGCGTACTTCTTGTGACCCACCAGGTCCTTCGAGCCGGGCTTCCACTGGACGCCGACGGGCATGATCATCCCAATCCCCTTAGCCGGACTGGCGAGCATCGGGTTGGAACTCTTCAGGTTCATGTTGATCGGGCCGCACATGCCGTTGTATTTAACCGTCTGGAGCGCGTGGGCTACCGCCAGCCGGCTGTGCGGGTTGGACACTTTCTTGAGCGCCTGGATGGCGATCTCGAACAGTGAGTATGTCGAACCCATCGACTGGACCCACTGGCCGTGGCCCTGGGCCTGGTAGGCCGCGCAGAACGCGCTGGCGCTCTGGCCCGTCAGAGATGACTTGTAGGGCGAGTACGGCGTGAACCACGCGTCGGTCGCGATGTTGTTCGACAGGCTCCCTAGCGCGTAGGCGTCGGTTGGGAAGAGCATCACCTTGGCCACCGTCGCCAACTTCGGGTTGTAGTTCTGCTGGGACGCCTGGGTCCAGAACGACTGGAAGTCGGGCGGCAGCGGACAGTTGATGAAGAGGTCGCAGTTCGCTCCGCCCTTCCCGCCGGTCTTGAACATCTCGATCATCGACGTGTAGTCCGTCGTGAGGTCGCTGTACCCGCCACCGTCGACGAAGTTGTAGCCGCCGTTGGGATAGATCGCCCCGACAGTCGGGGGGAACGCCGCGCGGAAGGCGTTGCCGTCCGCGTCATTCGGGAACATCTCCGCCACGTTGGAGTTGCACTTGACCATTTTCTGGACACGCTGCCACATCGGCACGAAGCAGCCGACAAACTGGGGAACCCCGAAGAAGAACATCGAGTTGTAGGTCGGTCCGGTTCCCGCCGCGCCGCCCTGAGGCGAGATGGAGGCGCCAGCGAAGCCGCCCCACCAGGCCTCCCACGGAACCACCGTCGACAGACACGGCACCTTGTACTGCTCGCAAGTGGTCGCGACCGGGATGGTGGTCTCGGGGGCGGAACTCGTGAGAATCAGGTCGGCCCCCGAGTTGATCAACTCCTGGGTGACCTGCACGGCGATGTTGGGCTGAGACTGCGTGTCCTTCTCGGTGATCTCAATCTTGTAGTGGGTCTTTCCGATCGTGATGCCCTTGGCGTAGTAACTGGATCTCTGGATCTGGGCGATCACGAACGCGTCCGGTCCGGCGAAGTCGGCGAGCGAGCCGGTGCGCGGCGAGACGTAGCCGATCTTGATCGTGCCCGACTTGGTCGCCGCGTGAGCGGCCGAGACGTCGGCGAGCGTCGCCAGAGCTCCCGATGCGGCCATGGCGGCGAAGGCCTGGATCCCCAATCGCCGTCCAAACTCGAACGTTCGCCAACTGGAGAACTCGCTCGGCGTCGCGGGCTTGTTGTCCTCATTCATCATTTACCCCCCTAAACAATGGTTGAGTGATTCTTAACACACCGTTTGGTACATTAGGACGACTTTTAGTAAAAACTTTTCCAACTGGTGGCCCGACTAGGACGACAACGCCGCTTCGGTCATCGCGGCGAGCAGCCGCCGCGCGGCCAGTCCCCCGCGATCGATCTTGATGCTGACCTCGTTGAACTCCGGCGCGCTCTGCGTGCGGGCCTGCAGGACGTTCAGCGCGTCGACGTCTTCCTGGACGACCCCCGTCTGCATCTTGGCCAGAAACGCGTCGATCTCCCGATCAACCACGCAGAAATCTCGCGCCAGCACCCAGAAGTCGTGGACGCGGCCCTCGCTGGCGGGCGTCAGACCGTAGAGGATCTTCATGTGAAAGGCGTGGTTGTCGGAGCCGTCGGGCATCGGCGGACGTCCGACGGGGCCGATGCGCGCGTGCAAGAGGTAGAAGCCCGGCGGCGAATAGTCAATGTCCTGCCATCGGTCGACGTGACCGTCCAAGCCCGTCGTGCGCGAATAGAAGGGTGGGCACACGACGTCGTTCATATGCCGGAAGACCCGAACGACCCGGGCGTCCTCGTCGACCTCGACCTCGATTGGGGTCGTCGAGACCTCGGGCGTCCCGATGGATCCGCTGTGCAGGTACGTCTCGTGCGAGAGGTCGAGCAGGTTTTCGACGAGCAGGTCGAACGAGGCGTCGATCGTCGCGACGCCCGCGACGCACGACCAGACGTCGGCGTCGGTGAGCCACGGGGTATCGGGAAGGGCCGACTCGTCCGCCTCGCCGTGGCCCATCCAGATCCACACCCACGGGCCGCGCTCAATCGATGGGTACCTGCGCACGGACAGTCGACTCGGGATGCGGTCCTGGCCCGGCACGGCGACGCAGGTTCCGGCGCAGTCGAAGGTGAAGCCGTGATACCCGCAGACCAGCTGTTCACCCACGACCGTACCGAGCGAGAGCGGATACCCGCGGTGCGGACACTGGTCCGCGAGCGCGACAACCTCTCCGGACGCGACGCGATACAGCGCCACGTGCTCACCCAGGATCTGACGAGTGATGGGCTTCGTGGTGAGCTCGGAACTGAGAGCTGCGACGTACCAGTGATCACGTAGAAACATGGTTCCCCGACTTCGACGACGGATTCCCGCCGGTCGCCACTTGACACTCGGGTGGCGGCGGGTGTGCGAAGAGTACCAGAAGTGTTGTAAGCACACAAGAAACTTTGTACTAGGGGATACATTATGCCGTTTTCGATGGCGCACGCTGGCAGGGCAATATCTCGCTGGGCGGGTGGCGACCAGGTGGCGCGAAGTGCGCTCATCGATGAGAAGCAGCGCGACTCCGGAGCCATCCACATCCCGTCGCTGACGAGGCGGTCATCCCCTTTGGCGGCAAGAGGATCTCAGGCAACGGCTCACGGATGGGCGGCCTGGCCAACCTCGACACCAACACCGAGACCCAATGCGTCACCGCGCAGGCCGACCTGCCCTCCTACCCCTTCTAGAGGCTGTTGAGGTCGACGTAGTTGCGCGCGAGAACGGTCGACGCTTCGCGCGTGCGCGCCGCCTGGCGTAGTCGCGCGAGTTGCACACCATTCTCAAACCCGTCGCCGACCACGGGATGGAGCATTTGGGTCATGTAGTTCGAGAACTCCTCGGCGCGCCACACGCGCTCGAGGCACGTGGCGGAGTACGCGTCAAGCAGGGCGTCGCCCTCGCCGAGGAAATGGGCGCGCATCGCAGCGAAGAGCACGCGCACGTCAGCTAGCGCGAGGTTCATGCCCTTAGCACCCGTGGGCGGGACGATGTGCGCGGCGTCGCCGGCGAGGAACAGGCGTCCGTAGCGCATCGGCTCGATGACGATGCTGCGCATGGCCGTGATGCCCCGGTCGACGATCGGCCCTCGCACGACCTCGGGCTGCTCGTCGGTCGCCAGGCGCAGGCCGATCTCCTCCCAGATCCGTTCGTCGGGCCACTGATCCAGCGAGTCGTGGGGACTCACGCCCAGGTAGAGGCGGCTCACCGTGGGCGACCGCATCGAGTACAAGACAAAGCCCCGCTCGTGTCGCCCGTAGATCAGTTCCTCGTTCGCCGGCGGAGCCTTGGCGAGAATACCGAGCCACGAGAACGGGTACGTGCGCTCGTGGCGGCGCACCACGTCGCTCGGCAGGGCCCGGTGCGCGACGCCGAAGGAGCCGTCGCACCCCGCGACGAAGTCGCACCACACCCGTACCGGACCGGCGGGCCCGGTCGCGTCGACGAACGCGCGATCGTCCGTGAGGTCGCCCAGTGACGTCACGTCACTGTCGAAGAGTAACGGTGCGCCCGACGCCACCCGCAGGGCGACCAGGTCCTTGACCACCTCTTGTTGACCGTAGACCGTGATGGAGCGCCCGTCGGCGAGTTCGCTCAGCGGGATCCGGTGCGATTGCTGGTCGAATCGAAACTCAACCCCGTGGTGGACGAGTCCCTCTCGGCGCATGCGCTCACCCGCGCCCGCCTCCTCAATCAGATTGGCGATGCCGAACTCGATGACACCGGCGCGCACGCGTCGCTCGACGTACTCGCGGCTGCGCTGCTCCAAGACCACGGTGTCGATTCCCTCACGTGAGAGCAGTTGGCCGAGCAACAGACCAGCGGGTCCGGCCCCGACAATCGCGACCTGCGTGCGGATTTCCTCCACGGTCCCCCTTGGCCCGCACGACCTCTCGTCGACACCACGAAATGTCGGGCGGCCACGAATTGGTAGTGTACTGTTCAGTTAATTAGACCCTACAGCACGTCTCGGCGGACCTTCGACGGGCTCCGCCGGACGATCGAAAGGACCGAATGGTCGTAGTCGTGCGCAACACGCCGCGAGCCGACGGAGACATCGTCGACGCGCTCGGACGCCTCGGCGTAGCGACGGTGCACGAGGCCCAGGGGCGCATCGGACTGCTCTCGCCCCGCCTGCGTCCCATCTTTCGCCCCGCGCGCGCGGCGGGCACGGCGCTCACGTGCGAGGTGGCGCCGGGCGACAACTGGTCGATCCACGTGGCGGTCGAGATGGCGCGACCGGGTGACGTCCTCGTCGTGACGCCGACCAGCCCATGCGACGACGGCTACTTCGGCGAACTACTGGCGACCAGCTTCGTGGCCCACGGTGTGCGAGGACTGGTGATTGACGCCGGCGTGCGCGACGTGGCCGACCTCACTGAAATGGGATTCCCGGTGTGGTCAAAGACCATCAGCGCCCAAGGCACCGTTAAAGAAACTCCCGGGAACGTCCAGACGCCGATCGTGTGCGCCGATGCGTACGTCGAACCCGGCGACGTGATCGTGGCCGACGACGACGGCGTCGTGGTCGTGCGCCGCCTCGACGCCGCCGAGGTCCTGGTCGCCGCTCGCGCGCGAGCGGACAGCGAGGCCGAGAAGCGTGACCGCCTCGCCGGCGGCGAGTTGGGTCTCGACATGTACGCGATGCGCGAGAAGCTCGCCCAACGCGGACTGCGCTACGAGGAGTCCCCGCCCGCGTGAGCGCCCAGAGAGCGATCCGGTGCTCGGTGATTCGAGGGGGCACCTCCAAGGGCCTCTACTTCCGAGCCGAGGACCTGCCCCACGACATGGCGACCCGGGACCGGGTACTCCTGGCGGCGATGGGTTCGCCGGACGTCCGCGAGATCGACGGCATGGGCGGCGGCCACCCGCTCACGTCCAAGGTCGCCGTGGTGCAGCGCTCGCGGCGCACCGACGCTGACGTCGACTACCTCTTCTTGCAGGTGTGGCCCGATCGGGCCGAGGTTGCCGATAATCAGAACTGCGGCAACTTGCTCGCCGGGGTCGGGCCCTTCGCCCTCGAAGAGGGGCTGATCGCTCCCGACGGCGACGAGACGTCGGTACGAATCTGGATGGAGAACACCGAAACGATCGCGGTCGCTCGGGTCCAAACACCGTCGGGACACGTTCGCTACGACGGGCACGCTCGGATCGACGGCGTACCGGGCACCGCCGCCCCAATCCCCCTCGAGTTCCTCGACGTCGCCGGATCGACTTGCGGGAGTCTGCTGCCCACGGGACACGTCGCCGACCGCGTCGCCGGTGTGGAAGTGACGTGCATCGACAATGGGATGCCCGTCGTGTGCGTGCGCGCCGACGACGTCGGCCTGACGGGCTACGAGGAGCCGGCCGAGATCGAGGCCAACTCCGCCGTGTGTGAGCTGGTCGAGTCGATCCGCCTCGCCGCGGGTGCCCTTATGAATCTGGGAGACGTGACGGCGAAAACGGTTCCCAAAGTCAGCTTGCTCGCGCCCGCTAAGGGTGGCGGCACCCTCAGCACGCGAACCTTCATCCCTCGACGGGTCCACGAGGCCATTGGCGTCTTCGGCGCGGTCTCGGTCGCGACGGCCTGCCTCCTGCCGGGATCGGTCGCCAACGTGGTATCGGGCGTCCACCCGTCCGACGGCGAAACCACGCTGGACATTGAGCACCCCACGGGTTACTTCAGCGTCTCACTCCGAGCACGCCACGATGGCGACGGAGTTGTCGTGACGTCGTCGGCGCTCTTGCGCACGGCCCGACTCCTCATGCGCGGCGAGGTCTTCGTCCCTGGCACCGTGTGGGCCGACGAGTGATCATCGACTGCCACGGTCACTTCACGACCGCGCCCGAGGCCCACGGTCTGTGGCGCGCGGCGCAGGTGGCGGCGTTCCACGCCGGCGAGCCATTCCCGGCGTACCCCGTGATCGGCGACGACGAGATCTACGAGGCGATTGAAACCAATCAGCTTCGGATATTGCGCGACCGGGGCGCCGACTTGACGATCTTCTCACCGCGGGCGTCAGCGATGGAACACCACGTGGGCGACCACGCGGTCAGCCTGGCCTGGTCGCGCGCGTGCAACGACCTCATTGCTCGCGTCGTCACCTTGTACCCCGAGACATTCGTCGGGGTCTGCCAGCTCCCCCAGTCGCCCGGGGTCGCCATCGAGCAGTCGATCCCCGAACTCGAGCGGTGCGTCACCGAGCTCGGCTTCGTGGGACTCAACCTCAGCCCGGACCCCAGCGGCGGCAAATGGAACTCCCCGCCGCTGACCGACCGTTCGTGGTACCCGCTCTACGAGAAGATGGTCGAGTTGGACGTCCCGGCGATGATTCACGTGTCGGCCAGTTGCACCCCCGTCTTTCACACGACCGGCGCGCACTACATCAACGCCGATACCACCGCCTTCATGCAACTGCTCCAGGGCGACCTCTTTTCCGACTTTCCCGAGCTGCGCATCATCATCCCCCATGGCGGCGGGGCCGTCCCGTACCACTGGGGGCGCTACCGGGGCCTCGCCGACATGCTTGGCCGTCCCGACCTGTCGACGCACTTGATGCACAACGTCTTTTTCGACACGTGCGTCTATCACGAGGCGGGAGTACGACTCCTCGTGGAGGTCATCGACGTCGACAACATCCTGTTCGGTTCTGAGATGCTCGGCGCCGTGCGCGGGATCGATCCCACGACCGGCCACCACTTCGACGACACCAAGCGCTACGTCGACGCCCTCGATCTAGACGCCGAGCAGCGCGAGCGGATCTACGAAAAAAACGCCCGACGAGTCTTCCCGCGTCTCGACGCCCGCCTGGTGGGACAGGGACGCTAGCGATGGCCACGTACACCGTCGACGCCGATTGGTTGACCTTCGATCCCGAGCCGTCGCGTCCCACCTTCACCTTGCCCAACGGTGCGGTCGACGCGCACTGCCACGTCTTTGGACCGGGAGACCGGTTCCCGTACTCGCCCTCGCGCAAGTACACGCCGGCGGACGCCACCAAAGAGGACCTGTTCGCGCTGCGCGACTGGTTGGGGTTCACCGCCAACGTGATCGTGCAAGGGACCTGTCACGGGTCTGACAACAGCGCGATGACCGACGCGCTCGTCGCCGCGAAGGGCCGGGCCCGAGGCGTGGCGACGGTGGAGCCGGGAGTCTCAGCGGCCCAGCTCAACGAGCTGCACGACGCCGGGGTACGCGCCGTGCGCTTCAACTACGTGCGACGCCTGGTCGACCCAGAGCCCGACGAGTACTACCTGCGCATTGTGGAAAAGATCGCCCCGCTCGGATGGCACGTCGACGTCTACTTCGAGGCCGACGACCTGGCGCGCCGGTGGGACCTCTTCACGTCATTGGACAGCATCGTCGTGGTCGACCACATGGGGCGCCCGGACGTCACCCAGCCGGTCGACGGTCCCGAGTTCGGGCAATTCCTGCGCCTGATGCGCGAGCACCAGAACATCTGGGCCAAGGTCACGTGTCCCGAACGCCTCAGCCTGTCGGGGCCGCCCGAGTGGTCCGACACCGTGCCCTTCGCGCGCCGACTGGTCGAGGAGTTTCCCGATAGGGTCCTTTGGGGAACGGACTGGCCGCACCCGAACCTGAAGGAGTACATGCCCGACGACGGCCAGCTCGTCGACGTGATCCCGCGCATCGCGACCACCACCGACCTCCAGCACCGACTGCTCGTCGACAACCCCACCCGCCTCTTCTGGAAGGAGAACTGAAAGATGCCCGACGACTCCGATCTCGATGACATCCCCGGCACGACGGTCTTCACCGCCGCCCGCTCTCACCAGGGATTTCATCTCAACCAGTTCTGCATGAGTCTGAAGGACCCACAGAACCGGACCCGGTTCCTCCGCGACACCCGGGCCTACCTCGACGAGTGGCCCATGACCGAGCAACAAAAGCAGGCCGTGATCAATCGCGACTACAACGCCATGATCGCCCTCGGCGGCAACATCTACTTCCTCGCCAAGATCTTCGCCACCGACGGGCTGAGCTTTCAGACGGCCGCCGCGTCGATGACCGGGATGACCGTCGAAGCGTATGCCGCCATGATGCTCCACGGCGGGCGCTCGCCCGAGGGGCTTCGCTCGATCCGGGAAGGTCGCTAGCCGTGGCGCGGATCACCGCCGGCGTCACGACCAGCCACGTCCCGGCCATCGGGGCGGCCCTGGATCACGACAACGACACGACCGAGTACTGGGCCCCCGTTTTCGCCGGCTACAAGTGGTCCCAGGAGTGGATCGCCGAGGAGCGGCCCGACGTCGTCATTCTCGTCTACAACGATCACGCCAGCGCGTTCTCACTCGAGATGATCCCCACCTTCGCGATCGGCTGCGCCGACGAGTTCCCCATCGCCGACGAGGGCTTCGGCCCGCGCCCGGTGCCCACCGTGCTCGGGCACCCCGACCTCGCCTGCCACTTGGCCCAGTCCCTGATTCTCAACGAGTTCGACATGACGGTGATCAACCAGATGGCCGTCGACCACGGACTCTCCGTGCCGATGTCGCTCATGTTCGGGCGCACCGACGCCTGGCCCGTGCGGGTGGTGCCGATCGCGGTCAACGTCGTCCAGTTCCCCCCACCCACCGGCGAGCGGTGCTTCAAGCTCGGCCAAGCGATTCGCCGGGCCGTGCAGAGTTACCCCGAGGACCTCTCGGTGCAGGTATGGGGCACCGGCGGCATGAGCCATCAACTCCAAGGTCCCCGGGCGGGGCTCATCAACCAGCCGTTCGACAACGCCTTCCTCGACCACATGACCGGCGACACCACCTACCTGCGCTCGATCTCGCACATCGAGTACCTGCGCGAGGCCGGATCCGAGGGGATCGAACTGGTGATGTGGCTCGTGATGCGCGGCGCGCTCGGAGAGAACCCCACCGAACTGCAGCGTTTTTACCACGTGCCCGCCTCCAATACCGCGGTCGGCCACCTGGTGCTGACGGCGTCGAAGTAGCCGGTGGCGGACCTGCGCGTCGCCGTCGCCGGCGCGGGAGCCTTCGGCATCAAGCACCTCGACGCCCTGGCTCGCATCGCCGAGGTCGAGGTCACCGCCGTGGTGAGCCGCACACCAGAACAAGCCCGCGACGTCGCCGCCCAGTACAACGTGGCCGTGGCCGCGACGGACCTCGCCGAGGTTCTCGCCTCACCCGACGTGGACGCGGTGATCTTGTGCACGCCGACCCAACTCCACGCCGAACAGTCCATTGCGACGATGCGCGCGGGCAAGCACGTCCAAGTCGAGATCCCCCTCGCCGACTCCTGGCGTGACGCTCAAGCCGTGGCCGCGGTCGCGGACGAGACCGGCCTCACCTGCATGGTGGGCCACACCCGGCGCTTCAACCCGTCGCATCAGTGGCTGCACCGGCGCATCGAGAAGGGCGAGCTCGCCATCCAGCAGATGGACGTCCAGACCTACTTCTACCGACGCACGAATACCAACGCGCTCGGCCAGCCCCGCAGCTGGGTCGATAACCTCCTGTGGCACCACGCCGCACACACCATCGATCTCTTCGCGTACCAGACCGGCGAGCCGGTGAGTGTGGCGAACGTCCTCGCCGGACCACCCCACCCACAGTTGGGCATCCCCATGGACATGTCGATTCAGCTGGCAACGGCATCGGACGCTCTGTGCACCGTGTCGCTCAGTTTCAATAACGACGGTCCCCTGGGCACGGTCTTTCGCTACATCTGCGACAACGGAACCTTCGTCGCGCGCTACGACGATCTCTTCACGGGCCACAACGAACAGATCGACGTCTCGTCAGCGGCGGTCTCGAGTGACGGCATCGAGCTCCAGGACCGCGAGTTCGTCCGGGCGCTACGAGATGGCGGCGAGCCCAACGCGTCCATCAGGTCGGTCATGGGCTGCTACCGAGTCCTCGGCGCACTTCAAGAACAGCTCGACGGCGCTCGCTGAGCGCGCCTACGCGGGCGGGCTGGTGAGGTAGTCCACGACCACGTCGCCGATCATGCGCCGATAGGCGGAGCGACGACGCGGCTCCACCAGGTTCCGGCCGAAGTTCGCTGCGAAGGTGTAGCGGTTGTTAATCCGAAAGAAGCAAAACGAACTGATCAACATGTGCATGTCGAGGGCGTCGACGTCGCGGCGAAAGACACCCTCATTGCGGCCGCGCGCAAGCACCTGCTTGAGGATCTTGATCCCCGGACGGTCCAACCCCGGAAAGCCCTTCGCCGCCGTGACGAAACGGGCCTGCTGGACGTTCTCGTGGCTGACCAGGCGACTGAAGTTGGGGTTGGCCTCGTGGCGGTCGAAGGTGGCCTCGGCCAGGCGACGGATCGCGGTCACCGGGTCGAGCGTCTCGACGTCGATGTTCTCCTCCACGACGCGGATGTCCTTGTAGGCGCGCTCCAGCGCCGCGACGTAGAGCAGTTCCTTGGAGCCGAAGTAGTAGTAGATCATCCGCTTGGTCGTGCGGGTCCGATCGGCGATCTCGTCGACCCGCGCGCCCGCGAGGCCACGGTCGGCGAACTCCTCGGTCGCCACCTCCAAGATCTCTTGGCGCGTTCGTTCGGGGTCACGTTGGCGGCGCTCCGCCTTCACCGTCTTGGCCTGCTCGACTTTCATCCGGACCCCTCGTCTCGTCACATCGACGGACCAACTAACTGCTTGGAACAATCCCACGGTAGCCGGACTCGGTACGGACGCGAGGCAACATTGCCGACGCAACGGCGAGGCCATCTCGCCGTCGACGCGTCCAGATCCTTGGGGACAACCTCATCGTCGTACTGATGCACTGGCGCGCTGAAGTCGAAGAACCTGACGAACAACACGCCGCGACCAATTCGACGGAACCGTCCGGGACCTCAGGGTGCGAAGCGCACCACACCATCGGCGTTGAGCGGCAGCGTTCGCAGCCGGACCCCAATGAGATCGAAGACGGCGTTGGCGATCGCCGGGGCCACGCAAATCATTGGCGTCTCGGCCGCCCCGGCCGATGGCTGATCCGGACGATCGAGCAGCACGACGTCGATTTGGGGCACGTCACTGATCCGCGGAACGCGATACGCCGAGAAGGAGCCATTCGTGATGACGCCATCGGTGAAATGGATTGCCTCGAACAGTGCTCCACCTAGCGCCATGACCGCGGCCCCTTCGATCTGGTTCGCCACCGTCTGGGGATTCACCTCAGCTCCGCACTCGTACGCGGTGACAAGACGGGTGACCCGAAGACTCCCCTCGACACGTTCGACCCCGGCCACGGTGGCCACTCGGCCACCCTTTTCAAAACCCAGCGCGATGCCCTGGCCGGCGCCGCTCCCGGCCAGCCAGCCGAAACGCTCGGACGCGGCTCGCAGAACCGTAACCAGTCGCTCGTCGTCGAGATTGCGTACACGGAATTCGATCGGATCCATGCCGAGCTGATGGGCGAGTTCGTCCATCTGCGATTCCCGCGCGAAGTTGTTGGCGGTGGCCGCGAGAGCTCGGTAGGAGGCCTGAAGGAGAGGGCTGCTCGCGGGCTGGTAGTCGATCCGCTGATTCGCCACCCGGTACGGTGTCGCGATCGCCGCCGGACCCGAGTTCACGTTGGTGAAAGTCCAAGCGGACAGTGCGCCGTCCGCTGTCGTGGCGCCGGCCACGTCGATGACCGCCGCCGGACGCAGGGTGCCCGACGTGAACTCCTCATGACGCGTCCACGAGACTTTGACAGGAGCACCGACCTCTCGAGCCATGACGGCCGCCTCCGTCGCCACGCCGCCTCCGTGCTTACCGCCGAACCCGCCGCCGGTCGGCGGCACGATAACCCGGACCCGCTCCTCGTCGACATCCAGTTCGGCCGCCACCTGGGCGCGGGTGGGAAATGGCGTCTGGGTGCCGACCCAAACCGTCAGGCGTCCGTCGTCGTCCCACTCCGCCAACGCACCGCGCGTCTCGAGCGCCGCGGGGGCAATGTAAGCCGTTTGGTAGGTGGCCCGGCCCCGCACCGGCGCGGCGACGAGCGCGCCGTCGGGGTCTCCGCGCTCCTCGTGCACCGCCTGGCCCCAACCCGAGGTCGCGGCCAACGGATGCGAGCGCAAGAACGCTTCGAGGTCGACGTCCGACGGCGCGTCGGGCACGTCCCACTCCGCGCGCAGGGCGCCCAGAGCGAGACGCGCCGTCGCCGGATCGTTCGCGACGACGCCGGTCACCTTGTGGGTTTGAACAACGTCGACGTCGTCACGTCCCTCCAACGCGCTGGCGTCGACGTGGCGAAGCGTCGCTCCGACCATCGGAGGACGCAGCACGGCGCCATAACGCAAACCCGGAAAGGTGAGGTCCGAGATAAAGCGTCGCGACCCGGTGACGGCGTCCACCGTTCCTTCGGGCACGTGGCCCTTTCCCGCGGCACGCCACTTCGTCGGCGCGGTGACCTCGGGCTCGCCGGTGACAACCTCGACGCGGCGTGAGCCGGCGGCCACCGGCAGCACGGTACGAGCGAAGGCCGCCACCTTGCGAAGCGCGTTGCCGGCGTCGGGCATCGAACGACTGCCGTAGGTACCCATGTCGTAGGGGCAGAGGTCGGTGTCGCCCATCGCCAGGTGGACCTTCGCCAAGGGAATGCGAAGTTCCTCGGCGACCAGGAGTCGTAGCGCGGTGCAGTTGTCCTGGCCGACGTCAACCTTGCCAGTAAAGGCCGTCACGAGTCCGCCGTCACTTACGTGCAGCCAGGCGCCCGCGCCAGTGGTCCAACTCCCCGGTTCGAGGGGAGGGGGCCGAAGCACCACTACGAGCCCGTCGCCGAGTATTTCGAACCAGTCGCACTCCTCCGACTCGGTCATGTCCCACGGCCGAGCGGGACGCCGCCCGGGCGAACCGGGGTCGGGAATATCTCGACGGTCGGTTGCTGGCGTATCCGGCACCTGGTTCTCGACGGCGCCCTGCGCGCCCAACTCGACCGCACGACGCACCGCGCGGCGAATTTGCGGATAGCAGCCACAGCGACAGATGTTGCCCGCCAAGGCGTCATCAACGGCGGCGGCATCGGGGTTCGAGTCTCGTTGCAGGAGAGCAACCACAGAAAGGACCATCGCCGGCGTGCAGTAGCCGCACTGGGCGGCTCCGGTCTCGGCGAATGCTTGTTGGACGGGGTGCAACACTCCGGCGCTAGCGAGCCCCTCGACCGTCAGGACACTTCGACCCGCTATGTCGTTGACCTGTTGCTGACAGGCCTTCGCTGGTTGACCGTCGACGAGCACCGTGCACGATCCGCACGCCCCTTCCCCACAACCCGGCTTCGCACCCGTGAGACCCAACACCTCGCGAAGCACCGTCAGCACGGTCGTCGTCGAAGGCACCGACCGGGCAGCACCGTTGACGAAGAGTGTGACACGCGGGGACGCTTCAGCGGGGATGGCGCCCTTGCTAATCGAATGTTCACCCGCGTCCATAGCGGGATGTTAACCCTCCATCGCGAAAGGATCCGATGGATCCTTCACCTCGACTATCGCCAATCGGTTCACATTAATGGTGCACGCACGCACTCTCTAGTACTAGTGGATGACTCATCAACAGAGCCTGACGGTGTCGCTCTGTCCAGGTGATCGAGGGCGTGAAGAAACAACTGGTTACGCTCGATAACCTTCCGCCCCCACCAGCCGTCCCCCAGAACGTTGCCGCCAACTCATCACACGCCGGGCGCACGGCCACGCTGCACCCGGCTCGGTCTTCTCGCCGACGGTAGTGTCAAAACCCATGGAGGAATCGAACCATTTGACGTTTGACGTGGCGCAGTTGCGCGTCGTGCGAGGGGGCAACGAGACCTTGAAGTCGATCTCGTTTCGCGCCGTCCCCGGTGAGCTGATCGGTCTGCTCGGGCCGAGCGGCAGCGGTAAGAGCACCCTGATGCGCTCGCTCCTCGGCGTCCAGGCGATCACCAGTGGATCGGCGCGGATTCTCAACTCCGAGGTGGGATCGCCCGCGCTGCGCGGCCGGATCGGGTACATGGCCCAGGGCTCGGCCGTCTACCTCGACCTCACCGTCGAGGAGAACCTCCGCTACTTCGCCGGGGTGTTGCACCAAGACCCCATAGAGGTTGCTCGGGTCATGGACGTCGTCGCCCTCACCTCCTTCGCAGGTCGCCTCGTGTCATCGCTCTCGGGCGGTGAGCAGACGCGAGTGTCGCTCGGCATTGCTCTCCTGGGATCGCCCCGCGTCCTCATCCTGGACGAACCAACCGTGGGCCTGGATCCAATTCTGCGTCGCGATCTTTGGCGCACCTTTGGAGATCTCGCCCGAACGGGTGTCACCGTCGTCGTGTCGAGCCACGTGATGGATGAAGCGGCCCGCTGCGCCAGGCTGCTGCTGCTACGTGACGGGATGCTGCTGTTCGATGACACGCCGGCGTCGCTGCTCGCCATCTCCGGGGCGTCGAGCTACGACGAGGCGTTCGAACGCCTGATCGAAGGTGCTCCGTGAACCTTCACCGAACACTGCTCACCACGCGTCGCATCCTCGAACAGTTGCGCCACGACCCGCGCACGATCGCGCTGCTGTTGCTCGTACCGACGGCGTTGGTCGGTCTTCTCGCATGGACTCTCACCAACCAGCCGGGAGCTTTCGACTCGATTGGACCAAAACTGCTGGGGGTCTTCCCCCTCGTGGTTATGTTCCTCGTCACGTCGGTCATCACGTTGCGCGAGCGCTCGCTCGGGACCCTCGAGCGACTCTTCACGACGCCCCTCACCAAGGCCGATTTCGTGGCCGGCTACGCGATCGCCTTCGGGGCGCTCGCCCTCGTCCAGAGCCTTCTCGTCTCGGTCCTTTCCTACACGTGGTACGGACTGGCCCACCAAGGCGTGCCGTGGCGCATCAGCGTCGTGGCGCTCTTGGCTGGCCTGCTCGGCACCGCGTTGGGGCTGGCGCTCAGCGCCGTGGCCCACTCGGAGTTCCAAGCCGTACAGTTCATGCCAGCGTTCATCTTGCCCCAGCTCCTCCTCTGCGGCCTCGTCATTCCCGTCGTCAAGCTCCCCGGCGTGCTGCGCGTCGTCGCCGACGTGTTGCCGATGACCGCCGCGGCGCACGCCATCGCCCCGCTGCAGTCGAACTGGTACTACATGGGCCAGTTCGCCATCATGCTCGCGTACATATTCGTCGCCCTCGCGGTAGGTGCGGCCTCCCTGCGACGAAGGACCAAGTAACCTCAAGCGCCGGTGGGATATCGCTCAGAACAGCGACCACGTCACACTTCGATCGAATACGGTCGTCGCGATAAAGGGGGGATGGGTTTCATGAGCGAAGCGACGTCGCGTCCTGTCCCTTGCTCGCCGTCGGGCCCCGGGAACGTGCCGTGACGACGGGGCCGATACTCGAGGCCCGTGATCTCGTCAAGCGCTTCGGCGACCTGACGGCGGTCAAGGGCGTCAGTTTCGCCGTCGAGAAGGGCGAGAGTTTCGGACTCCTTGGCCCCAACGGCGCCGGGAAGACCAGTACCCTGCGCATGATCTCGGCGGTCTCTGAGCCGACGTCGGGTTCACTCACGATTCTTGGCCTGGATCCCCGCCGCGACGGTCCCGAGATCCGTGGCCGTTTGGGCGTCGTGCCACAAGAGGACACCCTCGAACTCGAACTGACCGTACGCCAAAATCTCGAGATGTTCGGTCGGTACTTTGACCTCCCGCGCAACGTCCTACGCGAACGAGCGTCGGAGCTCTTGGAGTTCACTCAGTTGTCCGAGCGGGCGAACGACAAGGTCGACGACCTTTCGGGTGGCATGAAGCGTCGCCTGACCATCGCCAGGGCGCTGGTGAACCAACCAGAGATCTTGATCCTCGACGAGCCCACGACGGGACTCGACCCCCAGGCGCGACACCTCGTTTGGGAGCGTCTCTACCGCCTGAAACGTGAAGGCGTCACGCAGATCATCACGACCCACTACATGGATGAGGCCGAGCAGTTGTGCGATCGCCTCGTCGTGATGGATCACGGCACGATCGTGGCTGAGGGGCCGCCCAGCGAACTCATTGCCCGACACTCCACCCGCGAAGTGGTCGAGCTGCGCTTTGACACTGACTCACACGAAGAACTCCACGAGCGTCTCTCGCCCTTCGCCCAGAGGGTCGAGGTCCTGCCGGATCGGATCCTGCTGTACGTCAACGAAGGCGACGACACGTTGCGAGAGCTTCACGCCGTGGGCGTCGTGCCCACGAGCGCGCTCGTGCGTCGAAGTTCACTCGAGGACGTCTTTTTGCGCCTCACCGGCCGAACCCTGGTGGACTGAGCATGTCGAACACCCTCGACGTCACCGCCGGCTGGTCCCGCTGGCGGCGCAGTTGGTGGTATCACGCGACGTACTACGCGCAAACGTGGCGAGGCTCCGTCGTGAGTACCGTTTTCTTTCCCATCTTCTTCCTCGCCGCCTTTGGCGTGGGAGTCGGACATCTCGTGACCGCCCACCACGGCCTGGTCCAAGGTCAGACCTACCTACACTTCATCGCGCCGAGTCTGCTCGCCACGACCGCGATGCAACAGGCCGAAGGCGAGTCCCTCTGGCCCGTGCTCGCCGCAGTCAAGTGGCTGCGCACGTACCACGCCGCGGCGGCCACCCCGCTCGAGCCCGAGGACATCTTTTATGGGAAATTGGCGTGGGTCGTCACCCGATCCTTCCTCACCGGGGTCTTCTACACGATCGTCATTGGCTGTTTTGGCGCCATCGAGTCCTGGTGGAGTCTGACGTTGCCCATTATCGGCGCGCTCGTCTCGCTGGCCTTCGCCGCACCCCTGGTCGCCTTTGCCGCCCGTTCGCAGTCCGACGGATCCTTCGTCACGATCTACCGTTTCGCCTTCGTGCCGATGTTCCTCTTCTCCGCGACGTTCTACCCCGTCTCGGCCTACCCCGGGTACCTGCGGCCCTTAGTACAACTCGTCCCGCTTTACCACGGCGTCGCGCTCGCACGCGCGGCCGCCTTCGGCCAGGGTTCTTTGGGAGCGATCACGATCCACTTCTGCTTCCTCGTCGCGATGGCGCTGGTCGGCATTGCCTGGGGTCGACGCACGATGCGTCGGCGCCTGGTGGACTGATGCTGACGCGCGTTCTTCCTCGTTTCGGTACGCGGCGTTCGACGCACATCTTCGAGCGCAACTTCATGGTGTACCGCTCACAGTGGCTCATGCTGGTCTCGGGCTTCTTCGAACCTTTCTTCTACCTACTCAGCATCGGGATCGGACTCAACAGCCTCGTCGGCAACTTTCACGTCGGCGGGCAAGTCATTACCTACGCCACCTTCGTCGCGCCCGCGATGCTCGCCACCTCAGCGATGAACGGTGCGGTGATCGACTCGATCTTTAATCCCTTCTTCCGACTCAAGATCTCCCACGCCTACGAAGCCGTGCTCGCCACGCCATTGGACGTGAACGACGTGGCGCTGGGCGAGGTCTGGTGGGCGTTGGCACGCGCTGGCATCTACGCCGCGTCCTTTATCGTCTGTATGGCGCTACTCGGCGACGCGAACAGCGTCTGGGTCGTGCTGTGTTGGCCCGCGGCCGTCCTCACCAGCTTCACCTTCAGCGCCTTGGGGCTGGCCGCCTGCACGTACATGCGCTCGTGGCAGGACTTCGACATCGTCGCCTTGGTTCAGCTACCTCTGTTCTTGTTCTCGGGAACGTTCTTTCCAATCTCGTCCTACCCAGGGTGGCTCGGGGCCATCGTGAGCATTTCGCCGCTCTATCAGTCGACGTCATTGCTACGGGGTCTCGCCCTCGGACAGTTCGCGTGGATCATGACGTTTCGCATGGCCTACCTACTCGTGCTCGCCTTCGTCGGACTGACGCTCGCCGCTCGCCGCTTCCGACGGATCCTCGTGCCCTAGGAAGCGTCGAGAAAAGCCCATTCCATCTCCAGCCAGCTTTCATCGTCCCCACAGTTCGACGCCCTCACGCCCGAGTCCCGTGCCGAGGGCAAACCTCTGAAGAAGTGGACACCTATTTATCTCACGACGGCTGCACCGACATCGTGACGAAATCGCGAGTGTCCCAGGATTCAAAGAAGCGTCCGGGTGGTTGGACCATCGTGGCGAGCAGATCCCTTCCATTGGCCGGCGACGCGGGCCCGTTGGAGCTTTGGGGTGAATATGTAGCGAAGACTGTCCAAAACGGATTCATGTCGAGCGGCATCGCTCGAATCGCGCCGGCCCGAACCAGGATTTCGGCGAGGTCAACGATATTCATTGGCCCCTCCACATAGACCAAGGCACCATTCTTGGTGACACCGAGCGCCGATCGTGGCGTATTTACCACTTGGCCCAGCGCACTGCCCCAGGTTGAAGTGTCGGCGGGATTGAGTCCGCGCACTGGTCGGCCCTTATCTACGAGCAGGGTCAGGTTCTGGCGAACCGCGACCACATTGGGCGTCATTCCAACGTCGCGCCCCCACTGGCCGACAGTCGCGAAGCCGTTGCGATAGATGACGAGCGATGCGCCGCCCGCGCGCAAGGGCGCCACCAAATGCCCTTCGCTGAAGTATCCGCCCTTGGTGTCCTTCATCAAGAAGCCACCGTTGAACGCCGCGACCAAGGTCCTTGACGCGCTCGGTGAAATCGGCGCCGTGTACTTCCAGAACTGCCCGCCCGGACTGAGACTCCCGGAGTAGAGCCGGGCTCGAAGAAGTTTGGTGTCCATCCAGGCAATCCCGACCTCCACGCCGGAAGTCCCGGGCAAGCGAATCGAGGTGGTGTAAACCGCGGCGCGACCCGCCACCAGTCGGCCCGCCGCACGCCACACACCCTCTCCCTTATATCGAGTGCCCCGAAAGGGCGTTAGAGCCTCGGGCGTCGGCAGGGGCGCGGCCGATACGCGCAACTGCTTGCTCGTTACCGATTGGGCACGAACGGAGTGCGCCACCGCCGTTCGTGCCGCGCCCGCCGAGTCAACACTCACCGCTGAAGCGAGGATCAAACCTGCGCCNNGGACTATCGAACAACGAGGTACCGTCTTTCACACTGACCAAGGTGTCGACGAGTCAACCGCAAGAATTCGAACCACCCGCGTCACAACCTATTGCCTGCGGTCATGCAACGCGCCGAGCGCATTAAGAACAAGGTAAATGTTGCGACGGCTTCGAACACTTTGAGTGAGGCGCGATCACCCAGGGTTGGCCCGCATCAAGCCTCGCCGGGCGTTCGAGCGATGTGATCTTGTCCGGGCGAGACCGCAGCGCGTACCCGTAGGTTCATTAAAGAGTTTCTACGACGTCCCAACTAGCTCTTAAGTGCCATCGGGGGTGAGTTCTCGCCTCCGGGCAGACCCTTCGGCAATACTGAGTCTGGCAGTCCCGCGAGCGACGATAACCCGTTCGTTTCTCGAGCAAGCCTGGGGGAAGATCCATGGGTGGTCCGCGCGTTGAGACAGTTCAAGGAACCGTTGAAGGAACCTCCCTACCGGGCTACGAGCGATTTCTCGGAATACCCTACGCCCAGGCACCGGTGGGCCCTCTTCGTTTTCGAGCTCCCGAACCTCCGTTGGCACACCGCGGAACGTTCACGGCGGACACGTACGGACCTCACGCGCCCCAACCCTTCTCGACGATGGAGCACTTCTTGTCCGAGGGCGCACCAATCGTCTCCAGTGAGGCCGAGTGTTTGCGACTCAATGTCTGGACACCCCACTGCGACGGCGCCCAACGTCCGGTGATGGTGTGGATTCACGGCGGCGCGTTCGTCGCCGGATCGGGCACGACGCCCTGGTACGACGGTGAGCGGTTCGCCGTGGACCACGACCTCGTCGTGGTGAGTCTCAACTATCGCCTGGGGGTGTTGGGCTTCACGTACCTCGGTGACGTCATCGGTCCCGAGTTGAGAGGTTCGGGATCCCTCGGCGTTCAAGACGCCGTGGGGGCGTTGCGCTGGGTGAGAGAGAACATCGCCCACTTCGGAGGCGATCCGAACAACGTGACAATCTTTGGTGAATCCGCGGGCGCCATGAGCGTGGGGACGCTCCTTGCCATGCCCGAGGCTCGAGGACTGTTCCACAAGGCGATCCTGCAAAGCGGCGCGGCGAACAGCGTGA